>JBODRP010000050.1:0-23840 GCA_050633005.1 Trichormus sp.
CTCATTACTCATTACTCATTACTCATTACTCATTACTCATTACTCATTACTCATCTTCCCCAACCACTGCTCAACCAACTCCGCGACAATATCACTCATCTGGCGTTCCTGAGCCACAGCCGCAGCCTTAAATTGACGATGGAGTTGCTTAGGTAAATAGATAGTTGTACGAGTATAAGCGGGGTCAGTACTTTTAGTCACAGAACCAACAGTATCTGACTTTGACGGTAACTGATCTCGCTGTTGACGACTGCGGGCAGCCTCAATTAAATCATCAAAACGACTAGTTTTCTTCTTATTATTCAAAGTAACACCAACTTTTTAATATAGTTACTTCCGCGTAGCGGAATTAGAAATTACGAATTACGAATTACGTAGGCGTTAGCCTTCTCTCCGAGACGCTACGCGAACCCGTAGGGTATTACGAATTAAATATCTCCTTCCCCACCTCCAAATAGCACCTCCAAGCAATTTGGGCGTAAGAATCCTTGAGAGCATTCACCGGCACACCTTCTAAAGCAGCACGTTGGAATACAGCCAAGCGACGAATCCCAGAGGTAAACACAGGTAGTCCCGCATTTAATAGAGTTGTCCTCGCCTCTTCTCCTGCCTTATTGGGATGAGGTGGAACAATAGTAAGCAATATTTTATACTTAGTTTTTAGTTTATTCAGCAAATCCACCATTTGCAGAGTTGCCGCTAGTGCGATCGCATCTGGGGTAGTAGGGATAACTAACAAATCACATCCTTGAGCTAGAGTTTTCAACTCATCTGTATTTGGTCGCGCTGGGGTGTCAATGACTATATGCTCATAGAGCCTAGCTAAATCCACACCCTGTTGCTCATCAGCCACCTTAAATGGCAAAGAACCACGATTTGACCAATCTAAAGCACTGCGGTTTAAATCACCATCTATTAACAATGTGTCAGCTTGATTCTGGAAATATGTAGCCAAATGTAAGGCTGTTGTAGACTTTCCCACCCCACCCTTGAAAGCCGCTACCGTAATCATCATTTTTTCTAGAACCGCAAATAATTTCCAGATTTTACCTCACATCTAAACATTTAGACATTTAATTTGTCTCTAAAAACTTAAACATCTAAATATTTAAACTTTCAGATGTTTAGTTTTAAAACTAAAAGCACACTAAATATTAGTAAGCTAAAATATTAAACACTAAATTTATTAAGTAAGTAGTGACACGTATGTTAATTAAATACATAAATTGTTCCAGTACTACTCAATCCCCAATCCCCAATCCCCATTCCCAATAACTTTTGTAAAGGCATATGACGTTAATAGACAGGGGATCTAAAAAGTTTTACAATTTGACTGAATCAAGTAAATCTACTTATTAGTCAACCCAACGGAGCATAGTAAAGATTTTCTAGCGATTCAGCTAGAACCCAAAATCGCACTATTAATATAAGGAAGACTTGATGAGAGGGTAATAAACCAATGGATGTAAAGCTGATTCTTGTGGGGTTAACTGTTATATTTACGATTTCGTGCCTATTTTTTGGGACGAAAAATGGATTTTATGATTCCGACAACTATCACGGTAATGGCTCTGCTCATTGATAGCTCGCTCAAAGCAAATTCTCTAAGCTGCCAGCGTCAGGGCTTCTCGTTATCAGCTTTTCCTAAGTCATGAGGGTTTGTAAAAGGTGTCCTCCCCCATCAAAAATCCATACTCTTAGGGATGAGAGGCACATTGTCAAACTTACCCCTAGGCAACAAACCCAAAACCCTTAAAAACCTGGGTTTTTGGCATATATCAAAGATAATGAGATGGGAGGGGAGGAAAGGATGAGAGATAACGTATCGGCATCCTCCCGCATTGACACAGAGGAAACAGCAATAGAATTAGAATGCTTCCCTTACAGTGTTCAGCACAATGATGAGGGAGTGTGTTTGTTAGTGCGGATGGGGCCACACCGCATTCTATTAGACTGTGGTTTGGCAGATGTTTCAGCCTTAACAAAAAACGTCACTAAATCCTCAAAGCTACCAGCAGATTTAGTGTTAGTTACTCATGCTCACCCAGATCACGCTAGAGGATTATTATCATTACATCAAACCTTCCCTCATCTACCCATCTATGGCAGTGAAGTAACCAGCAAATTGCTGCCTTTAAATTGGCTAGAGCAAGAAAAAATCCCCCAGTTTTGTCAGTCCTTGCCCTTGAGATCCCCCATTGAACTCCAAAAAGGGCTAGTAGCGGAAATGTTCCCGGCTGGACATCTACCGGGGGCTGTAGCAATTCTCCTCACCTACACCACAGCACGACGCGCCTATAAGGTTCTGTACACAGGAGATTTTTTCTTATCTAACTCTCGCTTAGTAGAAGGATTGCGGTTAGAAGAACTACGGGGTTCAGATGTGAATGTGTTGATTGTAGAAGGCACTTACGGCACATCTCGTCACCCCCACCGCCGCAACCAAGAAAACCAACTAGCCGAGCGCATTAATCGCGCCATTGCTGAAGGTTGTTCAGTTCTACTACCCACACCCGCTTTAGGTTTGGGGCAAGAACTATTAATGCTATTGCGTTCTCATCACCATTTCACCGGTAGAGATTTAGATATTTGGGTAGATGGTGCTGTTGCCATAGGGTGTGATGCTTACTTAGAACTATTACCCCATTTACCGCCATCAGTACAAAACTTTGCTCGCCATCAACCCTTATTTTGGGATGAAAGAGTCCGTCCCCGTGTGCGGCGGTTACAATCAGAACATCGTAATCGAGTCGGGAAATCCCCGTGTATTATTCTTACCGATATTACAGCAGATTTTAGTCAATACTGTCGAGCCGAGACAGGCCCTTGGTTGATTTTGTTGCCAGAGAAAATTGGTGTCAATATCCAAAAAAAGTATCTAACACCGACAACAATTGAAAGCTATCTACTAGCACAGCACAGCGATGGCCCTGGAACTACCCAGTTAATTCATAATTTGCGCCCCCAACACGTTGTTTTTGTGCATGGTTCTACAGCTTATTTAGCTGACTTAACTAGTTTAGAAGAATTACAAAATCGGTATCATATCCATTCACCCTTAGCTGGTACACGGGTAGAACTGCCAATTGGTGATACATTTTTACAACCAGCCGCCCCAGAGACAAATTATGAAGGAGAAGTCACCGAATTAGACACACTCATCAGCATTACCCTGCCTGATACCATTACCACCGATCCCCGATGGCGACAATTTGCCGACACTGGTTTAATTGAAGCCCGTTGGCAAGGAGAAGAATTAGTATTGAGAGGTTTAACTCAAAGAGAACTGCTCAATCAAAATAGCGATCGCTATATTACCCCCGATATTGACTGCTGTGGTACTTGCCGACACCAAAGAGGACAAAGATGTTGGAATCCAGCTTCTCCTTTATATAACTTTCGCGTCACCCTAGAAGGTTACTGTCCCGCTTTTGAACATGGGGAATAGACAACAAATAATTAATCCTGAGTACGATATCATACTCAGGATTCAAATAGAGAATTTGGTAAGTGTTCAGTAGTTAGGGAGAGACAAACAAAGATCAGAAAATAGACGTTATATTACCTCCTACTTCTTGCTGTTACTCAGGATTCGACTCAGGATAGTGGTTGCGGATACGCTCGGCTTCTGGACAATCATCAGTCATGAGTGGTTCGACATTACCGCGTGGAACTGACGCTAACTTTTGAGTTACAGCACCAATGCTTTCGAGACGAACCATTTCCTCCCAAGAACAAACTTCGTCTTCCTCTTCTGTTTCATAGCGCAAGGTGACTAAATCTCCCTCTATGTCGATGATGCGGGCGCGTTCTATCCAGCGTTGCTGGTCCCGCAAGAAAACGCATACCTCCCGCCCATCGCAACACAGTTGATAAATCTTGCGGTGTAGCATGTACTGCTTCTGCCTTTTTAAACAACGTAGTTAAACTTTTCCAAATTTGGGTTTTACCCCAAGTCAATGAAACCCTTTGGAGGTGAGTTTCACAGTTCAGAATCAGTGTGTCAGTTGACCTCACCCAAGGAATTGCTATGAGTTGTGAGCATTTAGGGAAATTTTCGGTCATAAACTGGTAGTTACTGCACCAAGATTCTATCTCTTTCAGGGTCATTTAGCGAATATCTACTTCCTCATAGAAGTAACAAAATTCGGTACTTGTCCTCACCTGCTGAATATTGGCTGGTAAGTCCTTTCTACCATTATGTAATAATAAATACTCCAAAACAAGCGATGATTGCGGTTGTTTAATTTGCCTACTTGTAATCATTGGCATTGCTGAGAAGCCTGGGGCTTCGGCTTGACTGTTACCCCTACGTATTTGATCTTAACTCATTATTTTGCTGACCTTCACGGTTTTCAACAACAAAAATTTAATAGTTTTGAGTTATTGACGGTTAATTGGGGAAGTGGCACCGCAAAAACCAAATGCTAGGCTGCTACTAACAGCACTCACCCCTACTTGCAAGACTTGTATTGCGTCAGAGACTCGATGAATAGTTGGGAAGATCCCTCTCGTTTAATTTTTCCCGTATGCACAGCATCATATAAATCCGCCAGAACTGCTAAATCTTCTGGCGAATAGCATTTAGTCGCTAATACCTGATGTAGTAAGCCCTCAGATTCAACGCTAAGATATCCAGTTTGAAAAGCAGATTCAACAAGTGCGCGAATCATCGTGATATTGGTAGAGTACGCAATTTATCAGATCCAGTCTGGACTATTTTGTGTTTTTGATAATTGATATAAAACAACTAACCCCTGTGATTTTAATTACAAATATTTGTGATCCGTATCACAGTGATTAATAGCTTTCTCTGCTCATCTAGCTTGAAAATGGGGATGGGGCATGGAAAAGTTATTTTGAGCATTCTTTAAGTAATAAGTAATAAGTAATAAGTAATAAGTAATAAGTAGGTAGGCAGAATAAAATCAAACTGTGTAAAGAAAAGTAAACAAGGCTAAAACCCTTTTTCCCCCTGCTCTCTGCCCCCTGCCCCCTGCCTTATTCCAACGACAATTTTTAACGCCAACCTACTTAAGTATTTATTCATTACTCATTACTCATCACTCATTACTTATTACTCATTACTTATTACTCATTACTCATTACTCTTAACCTTGAAAAAACCGCCGGAAGTCCTCATCCTTAGTACTTAGCTGTACCCAGTCGAGATTTAAAGACTGAAATTTTTGCGCCAGGCGATCGCAAGCGGGGCGTTCGGTGGCATAATGTCCAGCATCAATTAAAATTAGATGGCGATCGCGGCTTTCTTGAAATTGATGGAATTTACAGTCAGCAGTTAGATAAGCTTGCGCGCCAGTTTTCGCCACTGCACTAATAAAACTAGCTCCTGAACCTCCCAACACCGCCACCTTAGAAATGTTCTGCTGTAAGTCAGCACTGGGGGAAAAAATTAAATCTGGAGGAGAGAGGCGAGTTTGAATGAGGCTGAGTAATTCCTGTAACGTCAAAAATGGTGCTAATAATCCCACCCGTCCGTAACCTAAGCCCGGTTGAGTCGGTACAATGGGGGCAACCTCTTCCAGTTCTAGGATTTGCGCTAAAACATCAGCCGTACCATCAGCCACTTGATCAAAATTGGTGTGCGCCGTGTAGATACCAATATTATGGGTGAACGCTAACCGCATCATTTCCGCGATAGGTTCGCCGGTGCGAAAAGACTTAGGAGGGGTAAAAATTAACGGATGATGGGCGAAAATCAGATTAGCATTTAAAGCGATCGCTTCTGCCATTACTGGTAAAGTTGGTGTTAAACATACCAACACCCTCGCCGACTCTTGCAAAACACCAGGCTCAATTTGCCAACCACAATTATCCCAACTTTCGCACCAACTCGGATTAGCCCAAGCTTCAAACCAAGTAATTAAATCAGCAATTTTCATTAATGTTTTTGGGGTTGAATATTCAACTCTAATGCTAATTGTTCCCGTCTTTCCTGAAAAGGTTGATTCCAGATAGGAAGAGCATTCCAATCCCACCCAGGTACAGGAATAAGTCCAGCTTCAGCTAAATGAGTCAACAAACGATATTCATCTTCTGGTTCGCGGGAGAAATTAAAAGGGTTGCGAAACCCATTACCACACAATTTATAAGCTAGAGACTTACCAAGATGAATACGCTGTATGAGTTCCTCCGCCTTACTCAGCAAATAATCTAAAAAAATCAAACTAAAAGGCTCTACATCAGCCCGATTTTTAGAGTCTCTTTGTACCCACCTTGCCCAATCAAAACCATAGACAAAATCATGAACATAGCGGAAACGGATTTCACGATTAATTCCGAATAACTCCGTCAGTAAAACCATTTTATCAGTAAAAATTTCCAAAAAAGCAATCGCACCATCTTCTGCATTTAAAGCTTGATGCAACATACTACTAACCATAAAATCAAAATCCCAGAAGATATTTTCTGGGAAATTGTTTAATTGTGATCTAACTATACTTTCTAAAGAAAATTGCACCACCTCAATCAATTCAGGATTTGTTATCCTATCTCTAATTAAAACTTCTAACTCGACAAACTTAGTAATTGTTCTTTTGTATGGATTAAGACTTAAAATTTCAATATCATGTTGAGTCAAGATTTCATCAATCAATTGGAAACTATTGTTTGGTGCAATGTGTTGCGGCATCTTGATTGAGATAGGTTAAAGATTGCAAATTAGTGTTATTATATCTTTGGAAAACACATAAATTAACTTAACATTAATAAATTTAACCTAAAATAGAGGAATTGAGGTGAAATTTGCACCGCTACTGATAGGATTAATTGTCATAGATTTCGGACTAACTGACACTGTAGCTGGGGCGCAAGATAAAGCCGTGAATCGGTTGGAGTCGTTGTTAATTTCCCACAAACAAAGTAAGAAACCCTTAGCTGGACTTAAAATAGCCCTCAATGCTGGGCATGGTGGTACAGAATTGGGTGCGGCTGGGGCTAGTGGTTTGTTAGCCAAAGACTTGAATTTACAAGTTACCAAGTTATTGCGAGATGAGTTAGTCGAGCGTGGTGCAGACGTAGTGATGATTAGGGAAGATGATCGAGATATATCCCTTGCAGAGCGTCAGCAAATTATAGATCAAGAAGAACCTGCGATCGCTCTTACCTTTCACTATCGATCCCTCCCCGATGATGGCGATGCTGAAAATACCAGAGGTGTCAGTACATATTGGTATCATCCCCAAGCCCATAGTCTAGCTGTCTTACTACACAACCGTCTAGTTAATAATTTGGGTAGGCCTTCTTATGGTTTATATTGGCAGAATTTAGCACTGACTCGCCCCCATTCTGCACCATCAGTATTATTAGAGTTAGGTTTTATCAGCAACCCTGACGACTTTGAGGAGGCAACAAATCCCCAGGAACAGAAAAAGCTAGTTAAAGTTTTAGCAGAGGGTATTACTGAGTGGTTTAGAAGTAGATAAGTAAGTCGGTGCAATAAAACCAAACTATGTGAAGAAAAGTAAATAAGGCTCAAACTCTTTCTCCCCCTGCTCCCTGCCCCCTGCCCCCTGCCTTATTCCAACAATAATTATTTACGCCGACCTACTTAGTTGAGTATTTCAAATTCCAAACTCAGTAAACTGACGTATATAAGGTTCGTGAAACGCTAAAACAATATCTTGCTTAGGTACTCCCATTTCAACCAATCGATTAGCAATTCCTTCTTCAGTACCATCATGTTGAATCCAAATTTTTCCGTCTTTAATATCCAGATGTAAAATACAGCCAAAATCGCGTTTATTGCCCCGCCAGCCGACATAAAGTAATTGATAGTGGTCTTGTTGTTCGTCGAAAATTGTCTGTACCTCATACTCTTCGGCATTTCGTTGTCTTGTAGCTCGTTTTTGCCGTTCGGAAAGAAGATATTCAATATATTGCCGATATTGTTCTACAGCCATTGACGAATCACCTCTTCTTCTACATCGTAAATGATCAATCGCAATTGATATTTAACAACTGCTGAGGCAATAAATTTTCGTTGAAAAAAACTTTCATAAATCGGAACGCGCACCGCTAAATAAAGTTGGCGTTCTGGTTCAATTTTATCTAACGCATCTCGATAATTTAAAAACTGTCCCAAGGCAGTATGAAATTCTGAAACATTCGATGGACTAATAAAACTTTTAATCTCCACCGCTATTTTTCTGCCTGCTTGCTCTGCTGCTAATAGTTGCTCTGCTGCCAAATCAATTTCAAAATCTACATCATCCACATTAATTTCATAAGGATCAGCCGTAATCTTCCAACCCTCTTTTTCTAAAGCCTTTCTGACAATATGATGAAATCTATCCTTTGCCACAGAATCCCACTATTCTAATAATACTAACTTCCTTAAATCTTTGCGTTCCTCTGCGTAAACCTCCCTTTGGGTTCACCAGTCGTCTACGGAGGGAAACCCTCCTACAACGCTGGTTCACTGCGCCACTTTGCGTTTAAAAAAGCTTGCGATGCTGCCAACCATGTAAAAATGGCATCATAAACAAACCCCAAGCCAAACCTGTAATTAACCCAAAGGGCGTAACTAAATAATTATTAAAATCCCATAAATCAAAAATTTGCGCTGCTAATTCCAGAGGATAAGCCATCATCAACACGCTAGCTAAAGCCGCACCATTCCAACCGTACTGACTCAGCCAATAAAATCCTTTACCACCAGTCACAGCATACAGCAAACGTGTAATTAACAATCCTGTAACAGTCCCATAACAGCGCATACACACAGCCATAATAAATGGAGGTGCTAAATCTAAACCCATATCTGGTTGGGGACAGACATGATTACCCATGAAATAAATGATGTCCGCAATACCCCCAAGTAACCATACTCCAGACGCAGCTAAAAAAGGAGCAACGGGAGGGCCGAAAACCATACCTACCAACATAAAGTCAGCAATGAAACCCACCCAGTTAATATTCTTGAAAAACTGTGACTCACTTACCGAAATAGTGTTTTGCATAGCTAGATTTTCTCACACTGACACACCCTTGTATATTAAAAGAAGTAGAGTGGACATTGCCCACCCTACCTTTTGCGCTCTTATCTTTGCGCCTCTGCGCGGCAGTCGCTTCAAGTCGGGAAACCCGCCCAACGCGCTGCCTTGCCTTTGCGCGAAACTCTTCCTAACCTACCACTGCGCGATAAGGACTAGTTAACTTATCCAACTGCTGGATTAACAAACTGAGGAATAATCCCACATCTGTAACTACACCCACTGATTCTATTGAACCGCGATCGCTCAACTTAGTCACAACGGCCGGGTTAATATCCACACACACCATTTTCACACCGGCTGGTGTCATATTTCCTACGCCAATGGAATGCAGCATTGATGACAGCATTAAAATCATCTCCGCACCTTCGAGGTTTTTGGCGTACTCTTCTTGTGCTGCAATCAAATTCATTTGGGTATCGGGTAAGGGGCCATCATCCCGGATAGAACCAGCGAGAACAAAGGGTACTTGATTGCGGACGCATTCATACATCACGCCGCTATGAATTATCCCCGCTTCTACAGCTTTGGCAATGCTGCCATGACGACGAACGGTATTAATTACCTTGAGGTGATGGCGGTGTCCACCTCGAACCGCGACACCCCGCTTCATGTCTACACCCAGGGATGTACCCATCATATTTTGTTCGATGTCGTGGACTGCGATCGCATTTCCACCCAGCAGTGCTTGTACATAACCTTCCCGAATCAACCGTGCTAGGTGTTCACCACCGCCTGTATGAATCACCACAGGACCAGCCGTGACAACTACTTTACCGCCAGCATCGCGGATTTTGCGTAGTTCCCAAGCGACTTGTTCCACCACCAATTCTACCCGGCGTTCACTGGAAACACCCGCCGACATAAAGCTGAACTCTTGGGCGTTGCGTTGTTCCCGTGATTCGGTTTTGCGGATGGTGCGGATACCTTGTACGTCTACTACTACCTGTTCCCCTACTTCCAGGTCACGTAAGATTTTACACCGTGCTAGTAAGCCATTGGGAGTTTGAGTAATAGCGATCGCGCCGTCCATGCGTTGATTTTGTACCTTCACCCACTGCCCATTAATTCGGACTTCGGTAGGATAAATCGTACTGACGTAGAAATCATCAGGGGCGACACCATCTTGAAGCACAGGCTCAAGCTTGACATCTCGCTCATCTTGTGGTAAGTCTACCGCCCCTAAATCAATTAATTGGGAAATGATTTCTTCCATCACCTCGTGAGAAGGTGCGGAAACTTTCACTTCTGCGGCGGAGGTGCTTTGGCGTTGTTCACCCAAGTTGAAATTGAGAACTTGGAAACTACCGCCAGTATCGACGATCATATCCAAAGCGCGGTTAATCAAGCCAGAGTCGAGTAAATGCCCTTCTAAGCGAATAATCCGGCTTTCAACTGAAACGTTGGCGTGAACTTCCGCCTGTACTGGTTCAGTAACGCGCAAAGTCAAACATTTTGCCGCACCACCAGCTTTGAGAAATTCGGTAAGCTGTGTTTCTAAAACCTGGAAACCAACGGCTGCTAAACGCGACTTTAAGCCCTCGCTAGCTTTATTCATAATTACGATGCTCTCTACATTCACCGCATTACAAGCAAAGTTCACAGCATCAGCTTCCGCTATAGCAATCCGCTTTTCGGCGGCAACCCGCATTTCAATTAAGCGGTTAGAGTAGGAATCAAACGCGCCAGGATAATAAAGTAAATAGCCGTTAGCTAAAGGACAAAAACAAGTATCTAAATGATAGAAACGCTCATCAATTAACCGCAGGGATAACACATCAATATCCAGCCATTTAGCTAAATAAGGATGAGAATCTAATTCTGAACGGAAACCGTAACCAGCCCACAACCAACGCCCTTCTCTATCTAGAAGTGCATCGCCTGCGCCTTCAAAGGGTAAATCTTTCGGTAATTCATAAACGGTGTAACCATTACCTTCAAACCATTGTTTAAAATATGGTTCTTCTCCCTGCCGCTCTTTGTGTAAAAAGCGACTTAAAACTACATTTTTACCCAAGACTAATCCGGCGTTAGCTGTGAAAACCATATCTGGCCAGCCTTTTTCCGGTGTCACCAAATCCACAATTGCGTGTTCTTTCAAAATTTGGTGTAGTCCTTGCCACTGTTCCACCGCGCGATCGCGTGATGATTTGTGGATATTCCCTTCCATCCAGGGATTAATCACATAATCTACATCATAGTGGTCAGGAGCGCACATCAAAAAACGAATCCGAGAAGTCATAAAAATATTACAAATGCTACAGAATTAACGCAGACAGAAGTATTTTCTTTTTAGCAGTGTATAATCCTTTACTTGACATCCATCTCTAGATAGTCTCAGGAGTTACAAAATTTTGGCTCTGATTCTCCATCAGTAAGGACTTAGTAGTATACCTCTGAGGCTATAACCTCGTGCTATTGTAGCCAGATTTATTGTGAATAATTTAAGTTTTAAATAACAAATTTAACCTTAACTTTAGAAGATAACCCTGATCTCGAACATATTCCGACAGGAATGAGGAAAATACTGGCATATCACCAAAATTTTTAGTTGAGGGCTTCAGCCCTCACTACGAACTTTGCAAAGTTGGCTTGCTAGAACTAAAAAACAGATTCACTCCGCGATCGCTTCGACTTCTGCCATTGTTAAACTAAGTGCTTGAGCAACTTGTTCTATATTTAGTCCCATATCTAGTAAGCGAGAGACGGCATTTAACCTAGCTTGTCGTTCAGTATCAGCCCGTTGTTGTTCAGCATCAGCCCGTTGTTGTTCAGCATCAGCCCGTTGTTGATTTGCTTCCTCTGGTAATAAAACTACGTTGCCAGCTTCATCATAGAATCTCAGCCAAACAGCATGATCATCTTCTACTGCACCATTCCAAGTTCCCACCCATAAACCTAGGCTTTCACTCCACAGCCATCCTTGGGGATTAGGGTTAATTGCTTGGTAGCCTTTGTCACTATCTAGATGCCATCCTTGCAAGGAATTAACTTTAAAGGGATGAAAAACAAAATAATCTTTAGTTTTAAATACTTGTTCATAAAGACGTTTTTTCATGCCCAAATCTTTGGCTTCTGTTGAATCTGAAAGTAATTCAACAATCATGTCAGGATAACGTCCATTTTCTTCCCAGACTACCCAACCTAAACGGGTGGGATCATTTTCTACATCTAAGACTACGAAGAAATCAGGGCCTTTAAAATCTTTATTTCTGGCTTGCTTACTGCTGTAATAGATAAACATATTACCGCCAATGAAAAAATTAGTTCGTTCTGCCCAATAATGTTTAAGTGAACGAATCAATACATTCATGGCAATGCGGTGGCGGTTACTTTCCAAGGGTTCTCCGTCATCAAAAATTAAATCCGTGGGTGGCATGGGAGGTTGCCATTCCAAAGATTCATCGGTAGTTTCTTCGGATAACTGGGTGGTTTCTAGTGACACAAGTACCTCTCCCATGAGTTTTAAACTTGGTGTTTATTGTAGCGTAGTCCAACTTTAGATGAAAGAGAGCAGTAAAGCGTTAAGATAATTTGCAATTCGTTTTTCCGTGCTATAACGGGGATATTCTGCTTAGGAAACACCTGTTCTTGATTTTGCCTGAATAATCCCTTTGAGAAGGCGTTTGAGAGACGCTTTTTTGATCAGTTTCATAGCTTGTTTTACATCTAGCCAGCGTCGATATCTTGTACTAGCTTCTGGGTAATTACTACTCACCACGTCAACTGGTAATAAATACATTTTTACCTGGTAAGTTTTACCACCTTTGCGATATTTATAACTACCTAATTTATTCGCTTCCACTCGCCCAATTACTCCAGCTTCTTCCCAGGCTTCTTTAGCAGCTGAAGAAGGTGGAGTCATACCCTTGACAATTCCACCCTTAGGCATTACCCAACGCTGGCGATCGCGCGTTGTCACTAGTAATATTTCCACTCTACCATTTCTGACTCTGTAAGGAATTACGCCAGATTGTTTGAAGATTTTCCTAACTTTTCTACTCATAGCAATACTCTTTGTTTGTGTGTTATGTTTTTGCGTGCGCTGTTAACTCCAAAATACGGAGAGGACTGACTAAATTAATTTTAGTAAAGATATGTTTTATCTTCTTAAAATTGATCAATACCATAACTTGATGTGAATTTTCTGAATAAAAGTATGCAAAAATTCAGCCAGCGTTAATTTCCACTCAGTTTCTCTCTTGAGCCACTGATAAAACTACTACACACAGACAGACATTAAAGTGACATCGCTCACAAATAAGTAATAAAAATCACATCTTACCTGGGAAGATGTAGTGTAGCCAAAAACTCCAACCCTATTAATTACGAATTAAGAATTACGTAGCTTGCTTCCCGTAGGGTATTACGAATTACAAATTACCTTCACACAGGCTTTTGATCTAACTGAGTGGCTTGCTCTAAAGCGGCTTTTTCTTTGGCTCTATAAGCATAGGGTTGTAATTGAATGCGATCGCAACCAGTTAAAATAGTCAAATTTTCTAAACTCATTCCCCGCATGAGCATTTCTACGCGCCAAGTGTGTTGTGCTTGAGGGATTTCTGGCGTTTTTCCTTGGGGTGTTAATAATCCTTGCGTCCATGTTTGCCAATATGTCAACACCTCAGATTCAGTTATGGGTGTACCTGCGGCATCCAAAAACATCGCTGTTTGGCTATCTTTGCGACTTTTAAGCCATTTAATCAAGGGATTATTCGTATAAGAACCATAGCGTTTACCTAAAATCCACTGATTAACAGGTACTTGTCGAACATATCCAGGAGTGGTAATTTGCAGTAAGTGACTTTGAGGATGATAAACTTGTTGATTTCGCTGCAAATTGACTATTTCTGTGGGGGATAAACCAGCCGCAAATAATAAATAAGCGATCGCATAATCCTGCAATCCTGTCTTTTTGGCTTGCCTGAGAATTTCATGCACTAAAACCGCAGGTAAATCAGCTATTTCATGGGTGTTGAGGCTAGTTAATAAGTTAGTTGTCCCTGATGACAACGCACCCCGCAAAAATAACTCCACTAAATTCTCTAAAAAATCATCCCGACTTTCCCACAGTTCATGAAATTCACTAGTAAATTCAATCACGGCATATCCCAAAATCATGCCATTGAGCAAACTAGCTAATTTTTCAGCTGGCAAATAAGTATTTAAGTCGCCGTGTTGAATAATCGTCACTAAATATTGGGCGACATAGCGGTTAGCCTCCGTTAATCCTCTGCCCAAAGCACGACGATTTTCCGCCGGAAATTGATCAGCTTCCCCTACCACAGAACGCACCAACTCCGGCATTCTTTCCAAAGCCTGTAAAGTGTCACTTGCATAATCTTTTAAGGCTTGGTAGACATCCCCCGGAGGAGTAGCCCGACTGACTAGAGATTCTCCTAAATTTGTAAACGCTGCCGATTCTTCTAGAACAGCTAACAATAATCCGTGTTTATTGCCAAAATTGCGAAATAACGTCACTTCATTCACGGCTGCTTTTTCTGCAATTTGACGAGTGGTGGTAGCACTAACTCCTTGAGCCGTAAACAACTCTAAAGCCGCCTGAATCAAACGTTGACGAGTAGATAAAGGTTGAGGTGTCATAAATAAAATGCAAGTGGTACTTGCATTAAAATCAGAGATTTGTTAGCATACCAAATGTAAGTGATACTTGCTCTAGTCTACTGTAACGAAAGAAATGCCAAGTGGGTAAATGCCTTTTTGGCGATGAATGCACCAGATCCAAGAGCAAATTGCTACAGAAACAGTCAATAGGAATTTTTATGACCGCAAAAAATCTGGCGTTCACCTCTGAGACAGAAGAATCACTACGTCTCAGATGGATAAATGTGGCATTTTTTGGAACAATTCATGCCTTAGCATTATTAGCCCCTTGGTTTTTCTCCTGGTCAGCATTGGGTTTGCTGTTATTTCTGCACTGGTTATTTGGTAGTATTGGTATCTGTTTGGGATATCACCGCTTACTGAGCCATAAGAGTTTTCAAGTACCCAAGTGGTTAGAATATGCGATCGCTCTCATCGGTGCATTAGCTCTCCAAGGAGGGCCGATTTTTTGGGTGGGAGGACACCGCCAACACCACGCCCACACTGAAGACATCAAGTTAGATCCCTACTCCGCCAAGCGCGGGTTTTGGTGGAGTCATATGTTGTGGATTTTATATCCTCGTTTTGAGTTCTTTGATAGTGAAACCTATTACAAATACGCACCTGATTTAGCCAGACAACCTTTTTATCGCTGGTTAGACCGCTATTTTCTCCTATTACAAATTCCTCTGGGATTGCTGCTTTACGTCTTGGGAGGATGGCCATTTGTCTTCTACGGGATGTTTCTCAGAGCCGTATTACTGTGGCATTGTACATGGTTTGTCAACTCTGCCACCCATATGTGGGGTTATCGCACCTTTGATGCTGATGACAATGCCCGTAATCTCTGGTGGGTATCTATCGTTACCTACGGCGAAGGCTGGCACAACAACCATCACACCTACCCCCACGTAGCTAAAGCCGGTTTTCAGTGGTGGGAGATTGACGTTACTTGGTGGAGCATTAAGCTTTTACAAACCCTAGGTTTAGCGAAAAAAGTTATCTTACCGCCATCCCCAAGCACAACTCAAGGGTAATTGACGGGAAGGACAATAGTATCATTGAATTAGCCAAGCCGACAGCACAATAAGCCGTCGGCTTATTAATGTTTGTAGCGGCTAGTTCACCATCAGAAAGAAGAAAAACCCTCCTGATTTCTAAACTGATTTTGTCAATAAACTACAAGTAGTAATTATTAAGGTGGTGGATGACGACCTAAGAGTTCTTGTTCTGCTCGGATTGCTAATATTAAAGAGCGATTCATACGCAGTACATGAATAGTAGCTCTTCCTGTGGCTGTTAATCCCACAACTCTCACACCGTCCCAACGAAAATGTTCTTTCCACAGTTGTTGACGAGGATTAAAGAGATTTACTTTTTCACGTGTTTCTGGGTCTTCCACTATTTGTCTAGCAGCCTTGTAAAGCGAACATGAAACGCAAGCAAGTGCCAAATTATCTGCTGCTGTTTTACCATTTGCCACCACAGGAATTACATGATCAATATGAAATGTTGCTTCTTGCCCTATTTGAGATAACCCACAATACTCACAGCGATTCTCTGCTCTTTGAATAACTAACCGACGTAAAGAATTGGAAATTTTGGACATTGATTATTGTTTTGTAACACGGTGAGATCGTAAACGCAGCAGAGATAAAAACTCAGCTAACTCAACCAATCCTTCTGCTTCTTGACGCTCTGCCTGGGTCAATTCCTCACCTGCATCCTGTCTATCTAGCAAAAATTGCAGACGTTCTTGAACCGCATTTGGTAGTTGAAAATGGGTAAGTTCTACAGGTATTTCAATTACTTCAGGCATAAACAAAGGTATTACGAAAGAGTAAGAGATAATTAGTATTCTTGATACACTTAGTTTATATCAAGTCTTTTAGCACTAGACTAAACCAACCATTTTCATTGCCTGAACCACTTGTGGGTGCAATGTGCAGTACCAGACATCTTTTTTATGCCATTTAACAAGAAAAGCTGTAGGAAATGGAGAACCATCAGAGTGTTGAGGCAAAGTCCAATTTAGGTATTCTGCAAGCATCTCGCCTAATCTTGCGTATTGAAGATTCACTGCACCAAAATGCTCGTAGCCAGCAGCTTTAGCTAATTCGGGAGTAGTGCTGGTCTGATTCTGTTTATGATAGTGAGCCTTAAGCATAGCTCGATGTCCTTCAGTTAATTTGTCTGCAATAGCATTGAAAGCTTTTGCATATTTCTCAGCAGAAGGTAGAGGTGAATCAGTTTCACACTCAGGAGTATCGATAACTGTCTCAAAGTCATCTAATGCGGCTGAAATTAGTTCACTACAGAAGGCACTTTTTGAACGACCTATGATTTCAGCCAGCTTTTCTAAACGCAAGTTGTCTGTTTTTGTTAGCGTTATGGAAAATCTAACTGACTCTTCTTGACGCTGCAAAACCTTATGCGCTAGTTCCTGAACCTTGTTCATAACCAAATATAGAATCAATATCTGAATCAAAATTAGCATCATTAATGTCAGTCGTCAATTAAGGTAAGTAATAGCTAAGACTGCTCCTTAACTGCTGTTTTGGGCGATAAGCTGAAATATACTGATGAATACCTACGGCTTCATTTACTTCACAACAACCGAAACTAAATTAAATGTAGTAATTTGCTATGAATAAAGTTGAACCACCCAAAGTAGAACTTGTTTCTCTCGGTTATGGAAAATTTCGCTTAGTTCCTTAGGGCAGTGAATTAGATTATGATGAAATTAAGTAAATACCCTTACTAACACATGGACTATAAAGATATCATCACAATTGAACCTGGAAAACGTAGTGGGAAACCTTGCATTCGAGGAATGCGAATTACGGTGTATGACATTTTGGAATATTTAGCTAGTGGGATGACACAGACAGAAATTTTAGAAGACTTTTATGAACTTACATCTGAAGATATCAAAGCTTGTTTGGCTTTTGCTGCTGACCGCGAGAAAAAACTATTTGTAGCATCACTGTGAAACTACTTATAGACGAAAATATTTCTGACAGAATTATTGCTCAGATTGCGGACATTTATCCAAATTCAACACACGTAAAATTACTCGCACTTACCCAAAGTGATGATTTATTGATTTGGGAATATGCGAAAGCTCATGATTTTGTCATTGTTTCCAAAGATTCGGATTTTCATCAGCGTAGTCTTGTCTACGGTCATCCGCCAAAATTGTGCAAATATTACGGGAAAATTACACCACAATTAGCATTTTTGACAATGCACAGCAAGAAAGTATTGTAGTATTAACATGATGTGCTAGTAAGCAACTGAAGTCATTAGAGTTTAATTCTGCTATGAAGACACTAGCTAAATGGTCTGTGGATGACTATCACCGGATGATTGCAGCAGGGATTTTGCGCGATCGCCCCGTAGAATTGTTAGCAGGGGACATAGTGGAGCAGATGTCCGCTTCAACGGGGCAATCACCCTATCTGACTCTGAACCTGAACCAGACATTGCCATTGTGCGATCGCCTGAATCTACCTACAATGAACGTCATCCTTACCCACAAGATATCTTTTGGGTGATTGAAGTTGCTCAGACGAGTTTAAAAAAAGATTTAGAACTCAAAGCTTCCATTTATGCTCATGCCAAAATACGTGGGTATTGGGTTTTAAATTTGTCTAGCAAGCAAATAATTGTGTTTCGAGAACCTGAAAATGGTTAGTACAAATCAGTAAAAACTATTGCCGAGGGATATATTACACCGTTGGCGTTTGCCGCTATTCCGGTATCAGTAGCAAGACTTGTGGCTTGAATGAAATAACTCGATAGATGTATTGTTATCCTTAAATAAACGTAAATCTAGTTTGGTAATGAGATGAAATATACTGATCAATACCGACGGCTTCATTTACTTCACAACAGCCGAAACTAGTATGAATGAACATATACATCGACTGATTGCAAGTATTCATCAAGAGTTATTGCCTGATTTTAAAGTCGAAAGTGTCCACCCCCACGATCCCGTAGAAGTGCGCTATCTCCCCCATCCTTGGCAATTGATTGGTAGAGGTAACTATGCGGCAGTAGTGAATCACCCTGAATATCAAGATGTAGTAGTCAAAATTTATGCACCGGGAAGAGCAGGATTTGACGAAGAAGTAGAAGTGTATCATCGTCTCGGTTCTCACCCCGCATTTTCAGAATGTTTATATGCCAAAGACGGTTGCTTAGTTCTCAAACGATTATATGGGGTGACTTTATACGACTGCATCCAACGGGGTTTGCGTATCCCTAAGCAAGTAATTCACGATATCGATGAAGCTCTAGATTATGCTCGTCAGCAAGGACTTTACCCCCACGATGTTCACGGACGCAATGTCATGATGTATGAAGGGAGAGGGTTAGTAGTAGATATTTCTGACTTTCTCCATCAAGAAAAATGTTCTAAATGGGATAATCTCAAGCTAGCCTACTACTGGCTATATCGTCCCATCCTTTCACCACTGCGCTTGAGGATTCCTTACTTTATCCTTAATTTTGTGCGTAAAACTTATCGCTGCTTGACTGCATTAAAAGAGAAAACACAGAAATTAGTTAGTCCAACTTCCTCCAGTTCCCTAACTACTAAAAGTTAGGAACTTTGTTAGGGATATCCAAAAATTAGATTATATCGAATTGGGATAGGTAGTATTGTTTAGAGATTCTGGAATAGGCTAAGAATCTAGGGGTTTAATCCAAAATCCAAAATTGGTATTACTCAATACTCCCCCTGCTTCCCCTGCTCCCTGCTCCCCTGCCTACCAGCGATTGGACATTTATTTAGTGGGAAGTCGCTTACCCTTGCAGCACAAGGTATTAGCAAAATGTTAATTTGGGAAATTGTAACCCAAATTTCAGGAAATATTGACCAATGCCTTATTTGAGTGCTGCGGGTGCAATTCGTGCCAAAGTTGCCGAATATACTCAAGCTACTACTCTGTGGATAGATACAGAAGTAGCAGAATATAAAAGTCGTCATCCTAAATTATCACTGATTCAGGTCTTAGATGATCCTGACGATATGACAGGCGATCGCGTTTACCTTTTAGATGTCCTGAATCAACCTGATCTAGTCGCTGAGTTTATTGAGCAAGTAATGTGCAATGCAGCGATTGAAAAAGTCTTTCATAATGCTAGTTATGATCTAAAATTCTTGGGCAATAAACAAGCTAAAAATATCACTTGCACTTTAGAATTAGCTAAAACAATTCCCTACTATATCCTGCCGTTACCTAATTATCAATTGCAAACTTTAGCTACAGAATTATGTAATTTTAACTATGTTGATAAACAAGCACAAAGTAGCGATTGGGGACAAAGACCACTCAGTGATACACAAATAGAATATGCTTATTTAGACTGTATTTATCTTGCTCAAATCCATCAGAATTTGTTAGAATTGCAATTAGCAAGTAACCCAGAACCCATATCAGAAAATTTAACAGTTCTCAGTACACAACTCGCTGAAGTTACCGAAGCATGGAAGCTGTTAAACTCTGAATATGAGCATCTACAAGAGCGGTTAAAAAAAGCCATGCAGGCGCAAAATGTAGCGGAAACAGCTTTTTGTAAACTGACTAGTTACGAGCGGAAAGTGGTAAAAGTACAGTTTACAGAACTGGCTAGACTAATACAAAATCAAGATATTAGTTTAGATTTTCCGGTGACACTCACTCAGAAAATGCAAAAAGATTTAGGGGAAAATCTCGAACAGTTATCTGTAGATATAGAAATCAATCAATCTTACCGCTTGACTCCCAAAAAGTCAGATGCTGATGCAGATTAAGAATAGGAAAATCTGTAATTCACTACCAGGTTTCTCAGGTATATAATTAAATACATTTAGCGGAAGTATAATAAATAACAACAAAATTTATTTCCCAAAATTCCCGGTTGTGCAAGCAGACTACTGTTAATTAAACCTAGAGGAAAGGAGGTAAGCGCGTCTATTAGCTGGGTACATCGCAATAGTAATTCTTAAACATTGAATTGAGTGGTGACGGCGATTGAGAGCGACTTATGAAACTGCGGTTATTGGAGCAAAGGCAGGTGAAGTTAACTAAAATATTGACCATAGGCGTTTTGACTGCACTGAGCGCAATTACCATTGTTTCTTGTAGTAACAACAAAGATGTGTTAGTCACAGAAATAGGGGTGAATACTCCTAGCCGTCGAGCAGCGAAAAACTCTCAAGCAGGATTAGCTTATATTGAGGGACAAAGACAGCACGCCCAAGGTAATTTACAAGCTGCGATCGCCGCTTATAATAAAGCTCTGAGCCTAGATTCTGACTATGGTGCAGCCTACAGAGGACGAGGACTAGCCTACTTTGATTCAGGCGACAAACAAAAAGCGATCGCTGACTACAACGAAGCCATCCGCCTTGCTCCCAACGATGCCGAAGCCTTCAACAGTCGCGGAAATGCCCGCGCCTCTCTCGGAGATCAAGCTGGTGCAATTGCAGATTACAACGAAGCCATTCGCCTCTCCCCCAACTACGCTGAAGCCTATAACAATCGTGGTAACGCTCTTTCTGTGCAGGGAGATAAAAGCGGCTCAATAGAAGACTTTAACCAAGCCATTCGCCTCAATCCCAGATATGCCATTGCCTACAATAACCGAGGTAATGCCCGCGCCGCCCAAGGTGATGCACAAGGAGCAATCAGCGACTATAACCAAGCCATTCGCCTCAATCCCAACTTTGGTGCTGCTTACAACAATCGAGGTAACGCTCGTGCTGCTCAAGGTGACAAACAAGCAGCCTTACAAGACTTGCAAAAAGCCGCAGAAATCTTTCAAAAACAAAACAATAATGATTTATACCAGCAAGTCATGAATAATATTAACGAATTAGGACAGTAATAGTGCTATGGGATTTCTACTTAATTTTTGAATAAATACGTAGATGTGTAGCCGGTAAGGCTAAAAGAGTGCAATAGATGTTGGTGTTGGGTTTCGTTGCCTCAACCCAACCTACAACTTTTTTGCACCATTTTACTCGTGTCACACCACTAGAAATTTCAGTTTTTAAAGGTGGCGATTTTACCAATCTTGGTGATGACAAACCAGAAAATTGGGTTTTTAAGGGTAATACTCAGCAACAAGATAGAATAGTCAGATTTATCAGCAGTAGTTGGACTTGCCTTTGCCAAAATGGAAAAAACGTAGGTTCAGTCGATATTTGGTGGGGCGATACCGCAGGCGATGCGGCTTGGGCGTGCAACCAATGGATATCCTCATGCAATGGTGAATGTACAGCAGAGCCGATACAGGGGTAAAGATAAAATATTCACAAAATTTATTTCGGGATCAATTAAAATTACTCATTTACACTTATACTCAATAACACAATAAATCTTGCTGTATTGAATATTCTCAATAAAACGGCATGGTGAATAATTTTGTCACTGTATCTACTTTTAGTAGCTATGTTGATGCCAATATAGCCAAGCAGCTATTAGAATCTGAAGGTATTCCATGCTACTTAGCTAATGAGTCTACAGTCAACATGGCATGGCATCTCACAGTAGCCGTGGGCTGGATTAAATTACAAGTTAAACAAACAGATTTAGAACAAGCCAAACAGATTTTAGTTGCTTCTGAGTTGGAGATCGAAGACTCAGCAGATGAATGGCTAGAAGATGATGATATCGAAACCATATCCTGGGCAGATGCAACCGCAGATAGGGCATTTCGCACAGCCGTAATTGGTTTACTTTTACTCTTCCTCCCCATCCAACTTTATTCCCTGTGGCTACTGGTGCGTTTACTAGTTGCTCGTCGTCCCATCAGTTCCAATCGACGCATCAAAGTTATTGTTGCTCTGCTGCTAGATTTACTAAATCTTTACATAATCTGGCATATCTTGTTTTAGATGGTGATGATTTTTCCCCTACTGTATTATTAAAGGAAGACTACAGTCAGCCACAGGAGGGTTTGACTATGGCGGGATACCCCAAAAATTAATTGTCCGTGATTGTAGCCAAGCTAAAAGCTAGGTAGCTAATACAATTAGTAATGGACAGACTTTTTCTTTGGTAGTCTCCCGATCACTAGAAACCAGTACCGTATTCTTATTGCGGAATCAGGACTCAGAAAGCAAAACTCTCTATGTTAACAGCAGGCAAAACTTTGCAGGGTGGGAAATACACCCTCAACCAAGAAATTGGACGCGGTGGCTTTGGCATCACGTTTAAAGCTACTCATCACTACTTAGGACAAGAGGTAGTGATGAAAACAATTAATGAAAAACTGCGACAACATCCTGATTTTGCCAAGTTCGAGCAACAATTCCAAGATGAAGCCAGAAGGTTGGCAACCTGTGTCCATCCTAATATCGTCAGAGTCAGCGACTTTTTTGTAGAAGATGGCTTACCTTACATGGTAATGGAATATATTCCTGGAGAAACCTTGGGAGAAGCTTTTATCTTGCCAGGAATACCTTTACCGGAAGCCACAGCTATTCATTACATCCGCCAAATTGGCGCAGCATTGCAGGTAGTTCACAGCAATGGTTTACTGCACCGAGACATCAAACCAGACAATATTATTCTGCGTCAAGGCACTCAGGAAGTTATCCTAATTGACTTTGGAATCGCCCGTGAATTTAATAATGGTGTGAGACAAACTCACACTGGGATAGTATCTGAGGGTTATTCACCCATTGAGCAGTATTTAACCCAAGCGATGCGTACACCCGCCACAGATGTGTATGGTTTGGCAGCTACTTTATATGCCTTATTAACAGGACAAGTACCCTTACCAGCATTATTACGCGATCGGGAACAAATGCCAGCCCCCCGCGAACTACAACCCCATCTGAGTGCAGCCGTCAATCAAGCTGTTATGCGTGGCATGGCTGTAGAATCTCGATTTCGTCCCGCCACCGTGGCTGAGTGGCTACAACTACTACCAGGTAGTGGTGTGAATGTAGCACCGCAAGTCATCCCCACCCATGCCATCCCGACGATTGATTTATCTGTTCACCAATTAGAAAATGCAGCTAAGGGTAATATCTTCAGCCCTATCAAGAAAACTTCCCCACTGCCAAACTTCACAGTTCTGGCTCAGAAGCTAGCTGGTTCTAAGGTAATCTTGGGTGTTGGTGTAGCGGCAATTGCTGCTAGTGCTGGTTTTGGGATTACTAATCTTTTTTCTGGTTCTCAGCCCAAATCACCCTCTAAGCAATTATTTGAAGAACGCCCCATC
>JBODRP010000051.1:0-23586 GCA_050633005.1 Trichormus sp.
TCCAAAATTGGTATTAGTATTCGATAACGTATCTACCATTATTATTCAGGCAAGAAGTTGGGATATTGACGTATCCTATACCGCGCCCTGAACTGCGGAAATCAGCATAAATCCGAGCATAATTTCTGCCATCTCTAGCTTGATAAATTCGGTTGAGTGGGTAGTAACCTCGACGGAGTGTCCCAACAACTTCTCCTCTATCGTTATAAGTTACACATGAGGAATTTTTAACGTAAACTCTGGTGTTATTAGCAGAAGCAGGCAAGCTAGTCAAAGATAATGAAGTCCCTGCAATCAAAGTGATAGCCGCAAGTTTGATGGAATTAGAGGATAAATTCATCATGTTTCGTCCTTATTCTTATGTTTACTTCCTGATGTTTACTTCAGTTTTTGTACTCCACATTCCAGATTCAGTTCTAATAAAGTTTGTAAAGACAAAAATTGGGCAATGGTAACTGTTGACCATGCCCAATATGCAAAATATTTAAAAAATCTACCCACAAGGGGATGAAATGTTTTTATTGATTAAAGAGTCAAAGATTGAGGATTAGTTTCAATCAACTTAGCCAAGTCTTGTAAAAACGCTGCCGCATCTGCGCCATAAATAATGCGGTGGTCACAAGTAATATTCACCTGCATTTGTTGACGCACACCAAATAAACCGTCTGGTGTAGCTACAACTTGGGGGCGAGATGCGCCGATCGCTAAAATAGAACCTTGTCCGGGGGGTAAAATAGCATCAAATGTATCTACTCCATACATCCCCAAGTTAGACAGGGTGAAAGTACCACTGTTGTATTCATCGGGTTGCAGTTGTTTAGCTCTGGCGCGCTCTACTAAAGACTTCCAACTGCGGGAGAGGGAATAAATATCTACTTGGTCAGCATTTTTTAATACGGGGGTAATTAAACCGCCATCATCCATCGCCACAGCTACAGCAATATTGATATCGCCATGATAAACCACACCTTGATCCGAATAGCTAGCATTTAAAAGTGGGTACTTTTGTAATGTCACCGCTACGGCTTTCGCCAGTAACGCTGTCATGGTTACGCCTTTGGATTTAATTTGTTTGTAAAGTTTGTCTAAACCATCAGTGGTAATTGTGTAGCCAACACGAAATTCTGGTACAGCTAGGCTGGCTACCATATTCCGAACTACAGCGTTTTGCAGAGCATTGAATGGTGCTATTTGACCGGGAACGGCTGCTACTGGTGTAGGTGCGGGTGCAGGTGCGGCTGTTCGTGGTGCTGGTGGTGCAACTGGGGTAATGCTTGGTGCGGGGGTTGTGGGTGCAGCAGGTGCAGTAGTTTTACCCACGACAGATTCTACATCCTCAGCCACAATTCGACCGTAAGGGCCACTACCTTTGAGAGTAGTTAAATCCACTTTCAATTCTTTGGCTAACTTCCGCGCTCTTGGTGAAGCTACAAGCCTACCTTCCTTGTGGTTAGACCCATTTTGAGATGCTACGGTTGATGTGACTACTGAGGCTGTAGCCGCCACTGGTTCAGGGGTAGCCGTGGGAGCAGAGGCTGCACCGCCGCTATTTCCCATAGATTGGGCGGTGGCAATTTCCGCTTCAGTTTCTGCAACATAAGCGATCGCTGCCCCTACAGGCGCACTTTCACCCGCTTGGACTACGATATGTGCCAGATATCCTTCATAGAAGGTTTCTACATCCATATCTGCCTTATCTGACTCCACAACCACCACTGTTTCGCCTTTTTCCACTTTATCCCCTGGCGATTTTACCCAGGAGACAATTTTGCCTTCGGTCATGGTGGAACTCAGCGCGGGCATGAATATTTCGTGAATGCTCATATGGTGGTTCTAGAATCAATGGGTTTATGGAATTTAACAGCTTTTGCCAGATCGAATTGTATCTTGGCAGGAGAGTTTTAGGGTGAAATTTTCTATTTTAAATGGGGAATGGGGAATGGGGAATGGGGAATTGGGGTAAATGTTTCTCCCTTGTCTCCCCCTGCTCCCCCTCTCGGAACATCCAGACGACCTTAAGGTCTATGCTCTCATGTTAATAATCAATTTTTGCTTTTGGTGATCAGCCATTAGCACGATTTTTTCACAATTTCTATGAAATTTTCATATATTTTTGTATCACTCATCACCAATTATCAGAAATTGGTAGCTTTCTCAAGGAAGATGGTAGGGAGTAGTTAGTAGTGAAGCATCAATTGAAAATCCCAAATTGATCATTAGTGTTGTTTAAAATACTTGTTTAGTTTTATGTCAGTAAAACTGAAGTTCTTCTTAATTTTGATACTCAGTATCTTTGTCACTGCTGGTGCTAGTGTCTATATGATGCAGTCCCAAACGGCAGTGCCAATTGTCGATAATGTCAATGCTCAACCACACCAATTGTCAGATGTACAACATTCTCAAGAAATTGTCGCAGACCCAGAACGAGCTGAATATGAAAATATACCGTTAGAAAGTATCAATTCTCCGTTACAAGGTAGTGATCCGGCAAAGTTGGCTGTGAATTTCTTGGAAGATTTTACACTGAACAAAGGTAAAGGTCAGGTAGAGGTTGCTTATCCCCAACCTAATCAGGCTGTAGTGCTAGTCACCCAAAAAGTGTTAAATAAGGGTGTATCTACGGAAAAAAAATATCGGTTGGAGATGAGTACCTTCGGGCGATCGCTCTTATCAAGTTCCCCACCGATTTGGCAAATTGTTTGGCTGGGGTATCAAATTCAGTGTGGCAGTGGCAATGGTAGCCAAACAAAATTAACCGAAAGTTGTGATTAAATTTGAGTGTGGAGTGTGGAGTGTTAATTAAAAAGACCGCCCACAAGGGGCGGGAGATCAAAGATTTAGTTTGAGACTTCGCAACTTTAATTTATATATCGCCACGAATATCTTCAACAACTCCATCACGGAGAACGATTTCAACTTGCATTTTGCTAATTAAGTTATCGCCCCGTTCTACACGGAAAAAGCCTTCCATTTGGAATTGATTGACTTCTTGATCCAACTCGAGTAACTGTACTTGTTGGAGATTTTGCAGCATTTGGTTTTTCTGCTCTAAAAATTCGCTTTTCTTTTGGTTAACTTGCAGTTGGATATTATCAATTTGTTGGAGGGTTTGGGGGCCTGGTGGCTGGAGACTCTGCTTTTGAATGGCTGCGATCGCTCTTTGTCCTTCAACGTCCAACTGTTGCAATTGCTGATCAAGTTGGTTGATTTGCGCTTGCAGTTGTTGTTGTACTTCCTCTTTCCAGAGGGGTGTCACAATGACTTTAACGTTAACGACGCGCTTTAGAAGCAAGTTAGGGTTGGAGACATCTGTCATAAAAATTTCGCGTTCACTCTTGTATTTTGCAGTCTGGAATTATTAGGCAAACATGGCGGCAATCATATCTTGGTAGCGTTCCATGACAACGTGTCGCCGGATTTTCATTGTTTGTGTCATTAAGCCATTGTCGATAGAAAATGGCTCTAGAATCAATCTAAATGGCCCTACACGGTCATCTGGGCGATAACCCGGACGATTCTGCACTTCCCGATTCAATTCTTGCCGGAATAAATCCTGGATCATTTTACTGTCCAGGGTAATGGTTTCACCGGATGAAGAAGTTAAATTATCATCCTGGGTGACTAAGGTAAGATTTTGACCCTCAGCCCATTTTTCCAAGGCTTCCAAGTTGGGGACGATCAAAGCACCGATAGAGCGTTGGTCTTGTCCAACTAACATAATCTGATCGATGTAGGGCGATCGCAAGCAGGCATCCTCGATGGGCTGCGGCTCGATATTTTCCCCATTCGTCAAGACAATGGTATCTTTTGCCCTGCCGGTTAGCACTAGGTCATTATATGGTGTTATCCAGCCTAAGTCACCGCTATTAAACCAACCTTCAGCATCAATGACTTTGGCTGTGGCTTCAGGATTTTGGTAATAGCCTTGCATGATTTGTGGCCCTCGCAACAATACCAAGCCCCGTTGCCCATTTGGTAAGGGTTGGCGAGTTTCTGGATCTACAATTTTCACTTCTGTACCGGGTATTGGTTGTCCAGATGAACCCCGTAAATTGTGCCAAGGCCGACGGGCGTTAGTGACTGGGGAGGTTTCTGTTAAACCATAACCTTGTAAAATTTGTACACCAACAATCTCAAAAAAGTTATCTATATGTCGGGGTAATGCACCACCGCCGCTAATCACGTGTTTGATACGTCCCCCTGTAGCTTCCCGGACTTTGGCGTAAACTAAACGTTCTCCAAGGGCGTAGAGGGGGAATAAAGCCGATGCTAATATCCTCGCTCCTAAACGTCCCACAGATGAGACATGGAGATGATCTAAACTTAAACCTTGAGAAATGCGCTTGGCTTTGATATATCTCTCACTTGCACCCAATAAAAAATAGATCAGCCGTTGTTTTTTGGCTGGTTGTTCGCGGAACTGTTTCTGCACACCTTCATGAATGGATTCCCACAGCCGGGGAACAGCTATCATGTAATGAGGTTTGAATTGTTTTAAATCTTTCTTCACAGAACGCAAATTAGTGTAAACTTGCGTACAACCTTGGGACAGCAAGAAATATTCAGCACTGCGTTCGTAGCTGTGCCAAGTCGGCAGAATACTCAAGGCTATATCCCCTGGTTGGGGTTGTACTACTGTGCCGATGGTGACGACTTGATGTAATAAATTGCCATGAGAAAGCATAACTCCCTTGGGTTTCCCTGTAGTTCCAGAGGTGTAAATCAGGGTGGCAAGGTTGTTTGAGGTTTGTTTGACTCTGACTAGGGTATGGTTAGCACCAAGTTCTAATAATTGGTTATAGTTGAGGGTTTTGATTGTTTCCTCGGCTGGTGGTGCTTCATCGGAGAGTAAGATTATTAGCCTAATAGGTAAATCGTTAAGGCGATCGCGCAGTTTTTGCAGTGTTTTTAAATCTTCGACTATTAAAACTGTACTACCACTGTGACCTATGATGTACAGAACTTCTTCCCGTTCGGCTTGGGAACTTCGCACCGCGTCTACTCCTCCGGCGGTAATTGTACCTTGATCGGCAATGAACCAACGAGGACTATTATCGGCTATCAGGGAAATGCGATCGCCTGATTGTACCCCTAAAGCTTGTAAACCAGCCGCGAATTGCTGAATTTTTTCTGCTAACTGGCTATAAGTAATTTTTACCTCTGGTTGAGCGTGGGGGTTATGCAGTGCCACAATGTTACCAAACTGTTTGGCTGCTAAAGGCCAGATTTCTGAGAGTGACTCTAGCTGGCTGTAATCTACCAAACGCTGTAGCGACAAGCTTTCTTGCTTACTAATATTGGCTAAAAAAGAAGACCTTGGTTGAATGTTTACCATCACATATCACCTCAATATTTAAATCTGTTCTGTCTCAATTGATTCTCTTATTACGCTAGAATATCGCTTCTCTATATCTAAATCACTCACTATGTAGTCAGTTTCGCAACCTTTACATTTGGATTGAGCTAAACTTATGTTAAAGTTAATTTATATAGACCTAAATCAATGGATATGCTGTGGGGATTCAGAATACACAAATGAGAACTGATGATTTATCAGCGTTTGGTATGCTTGATAAATTCATCTCCCAATTTTGATCATAGGTCTGATTGTTAAATTCTGACTGCTAAATCCAATTGTGCAACTATCAATAGTGACCACCTACATTATGCTCTGGGGGTGATTACCTATCGGTTTACTAGATGCTTTCTTGCTAACACTAATCAATGTTGTTGCTTGTTTGGCATTACCCAAACTTTTATCATTGATTCTCTCTCCACCACGAAGACAAAAGCATCACAGATTAGCGGATGTTGCAAAATTGCAACCAAAAAATCATGGAATTACTAGTTTTCCCTACTGCGCGACTTATCCCTTAACTGGAAATCATTTTTGTAAATTCAGTCCACATTTCTGTGATAAATGTTCCGTGAATTGATCGACTATTGTGAGTGACTATCTCTGTATGATTCAGGACTGAATTTGTCATGATATCAATTAATTATATAGGAATCCGATTTGATTCATGAACAACTCGTGAGGGTAGGGTTGGGGGTTGGGAAGAAAACAATGTTACGTATACTGAGGTTTTGTTCAGAAATCAAATATGAGTCCTATAGTTGATAGGTATACCTTGCGATCGCTTCACAATGAGACTTTGATATTCGATTTGATGAAGTGCTTTTACAAGGTATTTTTTTTTCTTACCATCACTGTTTTTCAAAGATAACAATTTACTTAACAAAAATATACATAGATCAAACTTATGGATACTAGAAGAAAATCAAAATCTGTGATCAATGATGCAAATAGTAATTAATACTAAGATATAAATTAGCTCAGAAATTTTGAAAGAGGGGTAAGTCGATGAATTTGATGGATGGTATACTCTTGACTCTGGTAAATACTGCTGTCTGTCTCGTACTACCAAAACTACTATCATTAATTCTGACTACAAAAAATGAAGAGGTTGTCTATAAGTAATAAGTAATAAGTAATAAGTAATAAGTAAATTTTTTACTCATTATTCATTACTCATTACTTTTTTCAATCAGTTGCTGTACCTCATCAACGTCGAATCTGCTGTAATTACTAATTCGTAATTAGGGTTTGCTTCCGCGTAGCGGAATTACGAATTACGAATTACGAATTACGAATTACGAATTACGAATTACGAATTATTCCGATTTTGTCGTCGCCACTTTTCTCTAACTAGGCGAATCTCATTAAAAGTATAACTATCACCCAATTGTTCTTTAATGGGCGTTAAAGCAATATCACCTAGCACTTCTAAAACTTGCCAAATCTTCTGTTGATGTTCTAGAGGTACTAATTGATTTAAATCGACAGGTTGATTTTTGGCAATGAGTTTTTCTAAGTGACTGGCAATAGTAGAAGGACTCAAATTGCGTTTTTGGGCAATTTGAGCAATATTTAAACCTTGTTGATGTAACTGTAATGTTTGCAATTCACTACTAGAAACTAAATCGGATGAAAATGTAGAATCTAAAGGCTGATCTGTTGAACTTTGTTCTTGACGATAGGCGCGAATTTCTGCAAGAAACCTATCACCATATTGAGCTAGTTTGTGACTACCTACGCCAGAAAGTTTACCAAATTCAGCCAGATTTTTTGGCTGTACTTGCGCCATTAATTTCAAAGTAGAATCATGGAAGACTACATAAGGGGGAACAGACTGTTCATCAGCTAATTGTTTACGCAGCGATCGCAATCTGTGTAATAATGCTTCTGCAACTTCTGCTTTGCCATAATCTTTGACTACACTTACCTTCTGCACCACAGGAACAGATAGCATTACTTGCCGTTGTCGGCGCATAACTTCCCAGCTTAAGGCGTTTAATTTCAGTACAGAATAGCCGTCGGTAGTTTGTTCTAATAAACCTTGATGTAACAGCGATCGCCCCAACATTCGCCATTCATCTACGCTTCTATCTTTACCTATACCGTAGGTAGAAAGTTTATCATGTTCGTATTGGATGATTTTATCTTTTTTTGCCCCCCGCAACACATCAATAATGTGTAACATCCCAAATCTTTCTTTACAACGTGCCACACAAGATAAAAACTTCATGGCTTCAATTGTCCAATCTTCTAAAGGTTTGGGATAGCGGCAATTATCACAGTTACCGCAATTACCAGCAAAGCGTTCTCCAAAATAACCTAGTTGAATTGTGCGGCGGCAATCTGTCCCTTCAGCATAATCTATCATCTGCCGGAGTTGTTGCCGAGCAATTAACTGTTCTTGCGGCTCAGTTTTTTGTTCAATGCTCCATTCAATGGTTTTAATATCAGCAAAACTGAAAAATATTGTACACCTTGAAGGTTCGCCATCTCTGCCTGCTCTGCCTGATTCTTGATAGTAACTTTCTAGATTCCGGGGAATATCAAAATGAACTACTAACCGCACATCAGGTTTATTAATTCCCATTCCAAAGGCGATAGTTGCTACCATTACCCGCACATCATCCCGAATAAATCTTGTTTGATTTTTACTACGTTCTTGATCGGGTAATCCGGCATGATAAGGTAAAACCGAAATCTTATCATTTTGCAGTTTAAAAGTGAGTTCTTCGACTTTTTTACGAGTTAAACAATAAATAATAACTGCACCTTCCGTATCTCGAATTAATTCTAATAATTCGGCGTAAGCTTGTTTAGTTTTCTGACGAACTTCGTAATAAAGATTTTGGCGATTAAAACTAGCAATGTGAATACTTGGCTGTTTTAAGCCTAATTGTTGAATGATATCAGCCCGGACGCGATCTGTAGCGGTGGCAGTCAGGGCAAGAGTCGGCACATTGGGGTAACGCTGGCGCAGAGATTTTAATTGACGATATTCTGGACGAAAATCGTGTCCCCATTCCGAAACGCAATGAGCTTCATCAATAGCAAAGATAGAAATCCCGATTTTTTCGTGTACTAAATCGATAAAGGGGAGAAATCTTTCACTCAAAAGACGCTCAGGAGCGACATAGAGTAATCTTACCTTACCGTTAAGGATGGCATCTTCCCGCGATCGCACCTGATACGGATTTAAACTACTATTCAGGAATGTAGCCGAAATGTTATTATTTCGCAGTGCTTCTACTTGGTCTTGCATCAAAGCAATCAACGGGGATACCACCACAGTTAGTCCCGATTTCATCAGTGCAGGTAACTGAAAGCACAGAGACTTGCCCCCACCCGTAGGCATTACCACCATCAAATCCCGATTTTGTAGTGCGTCTTCGATAATTTGCCGTTGCCCAGGGCGGAAATGTTCATAACCGAAGTGATATTTTAACGCCTGTTCGAGATGGGGATACTGAAGCATAGCGATCGCCGTGATGATTGCGTTCTGCGTAAGTAGTTACGAGGATACCAGGATTTTAACAAAGTCAACAAGAAGGGTGTAGGGGCAAATCAATTCAAAATTCAAAATTCAAAATTACAGCAGATTCGATATTTATGAGGTACAGCAATTGATTGAAATAAGTAATAAGTAATGAGTAATGAGTAATGAGTAAATACCTATGACTTATTATTTATCGTAAATTCAAGGGTATAAGACCCCTACGTCTACACGTAGTATCAGTTGAGTTGGTGTTTAAATCCCTAACTCCAACTGTCTTTAATTTTGAATTTTGAATTTTGAATTTTGAATTGTTAATCATCTTGGGGAGGTAATTAAATCCTTTTGCTGTTGATAGCGTTGTTTAAATAGTTGTTGCTGTTTTTTATGATCTACAATTGGCTCAGGATAACCCACCCCATGACGTTCTAAGGGGGTAATTTTACCTGTAACTAAATATTCTGTATCTATAGAACTTAACTCTGGCAACCACATACGTATATATTCGCCATCAGGATCGAATTTTTGCGCCTGACTAGCTGGGTTAAAAATCCGCAGGGGTTTAGCATCCATCCCACTAGATGCACTCCATTGCCAACCGCCATTGTTAGCAGATAAATCTCCGTCAATGAGTTTCTGCATAAAGTATTTTTCTCCCCACTGGGGATTAATTAATAAATCTTTGGTGAGGAAACTAGCAACAATCATCCGACAACGGTTGTGCATCCAGCCAATTTCATTTAACTGGCGCATGGCTGCATCTACAATGGGGTAGCCTGTTCTACCTTCACACCAAGCTTGAAAATATTCTAGGTTATTTTCCCAAGGGAAAGTTTTAAAAGCATCACGGTAAGCACCATCCGCTAGCTGAGGAAAGTGATACAGAGCGTGTTGATAAAATTCTCGCCAAGCTAGTTCTTGTTGCCAAGTGCGGATACTTGCGGTAGCTTCTTCACTGGTATAATTTTCTAAGGCTTCTAGGGTGGCTTGCCAAACTGTGCGAATCCCAATTACACCAAATTTTAAGGCAGCACTGAGCTGTGATGTGCCATCGATGGCAGGAAAGTTACGTTGTTCTTGATATGCTGTAATTGTTTTGGCGGTAAATTCTTCCAACTTTTCCAAGGCGGCTGCTTCCCCTGGGCAAATAATTAAATCTGCATCCCAAACAAATCCTAAATCTTTAGCGGTGGGTAAGGCTATGACTCCAGCTTGTTCGGCAAGTTCTTGTTCTGTGGCAGTAAGTCCACAGGCATTTTCCAGAGTTTTGACTGGTTTAGCCTTGGGTTTGCTAATCCAATTTTTCCAGAAGGGAGTGTAAACAGTGTAAGGTGTATTGCTTCCTGAGTAAATTGCTGCCGGGGAATGGAGAATTTGATCCCAATTATCCGGGAGAAATTTTATCCCTTTAGCTGTTAAAGTTTCTATGATATTGCGATCGCGTGTTTGTGAATAAGGTTCTACATCCCAATTCCAAAACACTGCTTTAGCTTGTAATATCTCAGCTAAATTAGGAATCACCTTTACAGGATCGCCATGCAAAATCAATAATTCACTTCCCGCCTGTGCATATCCCTCTTGTAATGCTTGCAAACAACCCATCATGTAAGCAACTCTAGCTGGTGCAACATCATCCCGTTCTAGAATATTGGGATCAAGGCAAAATACACCCACCACTTTCGCCGTTTGTTCCCTTGCTAAAGCTAATCCAGTATTATCCCCAAGGCGTAAATCACGACGATGCCAAAATAAAATTAAGTCAGACATTTCAGAATTTTATATAGTTGATTTGTACTAGTGTAAACTGGATTGCATTGTGACGTACTCCACACACTCCCCAATCGCGGGTGAGTGTGGGCTTCTCAACGACTCTTCTATGAAGACATTAATTGAGCTTTGAGGGCGTGCGTCCCACGCGCCTTTATGTTTGTAGCCGCATTTAAATCCCTGCAAATACTTGTGTGGCAAACAGGGCAATTGTGCATTCTCTGGGATAGCGGCTTTTTAACTTTATGACCACAGTTAGAGCATTCCTGACTAGTACCGTTTGGATTAACAGCTATTACTTTTAAACCAGCATTCTCGGCTTTGTTTGAAAGTATTGTTATAAACTGACTCCAACCAGCATCATTAATACTTTTAGCCAGTCTTGTTTTAACCAGTCCTTTTATATTCAACTTTTCAACAGCAACAACATCATACTTATCAAGCAGTGATTTAGCTGTTTTAAAATGAAAATCTTTGCGCGTATCAGCGACTTTTTTATGCTGTTTACCTAGTTTCTGGATAGCTTTTTTACGACGATTAGAACCTTTTTTGCGTCTTGATACTCTGCGCTGTGCCGACTTTAATTTGCATTCAGCCTTGCGTAAATGCTTTGGCGCGGCGATTCTAGAACCATCAGACGCTACATAAAAATCAATTAAGCCAACATCAATACCAACAATATTGCCAGGATTGAAATCAGGCTTAACAGTTGGCACTGTTTTGTCATCGAGGCTCAAAGTTACATAGTAACCATCGGTTTTTCTGGTTACAGATACCGTTTTAATATCAAGTCCATCAGGTATTGGGCGATGAACAATTACCTTAACTTCCCCAACCTTTGACAGAGTAATTTTGTTGTTAACAAAATGATGGCGTTTAAATTGGGTATAAGTAAAAGTTTTGTACTGCCCTTTACTTTTAAATCTAGGTTTACCAGATTTCTTGCCCTTCGGGTTCGCAGTCGCTCTACTTGGGGAGACCCCAAGACCGCGCTGCTCACCGTTGCTATCACCTTTTAACCATCTATCAAAAGCTAGTTCAACTTTTTTAGGAACTTCCTGCAATACTTGAGAGTGAATATCCTTGTACCAAGGTCTATCAACTTTTAATTGAACTAGAGAGGCTTTTTGATTGTAGTAGTTAGGTTGATATTTTAACTCCGGTAGATGACAAATTAACGGACATCTATCAATAGGACAGCGATTTTGCTCATACCAGTCAAACCTTTGAGCAAGCAGATAATTATACTGACAACGTAACATTTCTAGTGTTTTATCAATTTTCTCTGCTTGCTCTTTAGTCGGATTAATTTTGTATTGGTATGAGGTTTTCATTGCTTATCCTTGTTTTCGACCTATGTTTAGCATAACATAAATGTAACGACGTTGTACTGGCATTTATGAAAAGCAAAACATTAAATTTAAGGATATCTGAGCGCAGATTAAATAAATTAAGAATATATGCGAGTCAAAATGATAAAACTATGACTCATGTAATTGAAGATTTTATTGACTCGCTTAAAGTCAAAAATGGTGATTCCGACGCTCGCGGACTCGCTAACGCTGCGCTAACATCGACCCCACTTCCTTATCAACCTGGCGGTTGATAAGGAAGTGGGGTCAATTCGTCATCACCCCACCATTCATCCCACGCTGCACTTTCCTGCGGAACGCTAACGCGAACGTGTCAGACGTGGGGCTTCTGTTGGTTCAAGCTAAATTTTGTTAAACTCCTCCTCCCTTGTCCCCCTGCCCTCCCTTGTCTCCCTTGTCCCCCTGCCCTCCCTTGTCTTCCTTGTCCCCCTGCCCCCTGCCCCCTACCCCCTGCCCCCTGCGATATTAATATAAAGATGTGAATCGTGCCTAGTTCGGTGATAGGCTATCTGCTTGAGGAGTGTCGAGGTATTGAAAATGAATAAATTGCGGGTGGGACTACTATTTGGTGGGCGTTCTGGGGAACATGAAGTTTCTATTAGTTCCGCACGGGCGATCGCAAAAGCTTTAAGTGCGGCAGAAAATGCTAATAAGTATGAAATACTCCCTTTTTATATCGAAAAAAATGGACGTTGGTTAGCAGGAGAAGCCCCCCAACAAGTTTTGGCATCTGGTTTACCTCTGTTAGATCCTCCAGATGCGCTGACAGTTAACAACATACCACCCCTGGAGCGTTGGCAATCACCCCCTCAAGTTGCAGAAGTTGATGTGTGGTTTCCCATTCTGCACGGGCCGAATGGCGAAGATGGCACAATTCAGGGATTATTAACTTTAATGCAAGTTCCCTTTGTTGGTTCTGGGGTGTTGGGTTCGGCATTGGGAATGGATAAAATAGCCATGAAAATGGCCTTTGAGCAAGCAGGTATCCCCCAAGTAAAATACAAAGCCGTCACTAGAGCGCAAGTATGGTCAAATCCTTGTGTTTTTCCCAAATTATGTGATCAAATTGAGGTTGAACTCGGTTATCCTTGTTTTGTCAAACCTGCAAACCTTGGCTCATCGGTAGGGATTAGCAAAGTGCGATCGCGCCAAGAATTAGAAGCAGCGTTAGATAATGCCGCCAGTTATGACCGCAGAATTATTGTAGAAGCTGGAGTTACTGCTAGAGAGGTAGAGTGTGCCGTTTTAGGTAATGATCAAGCCCAAGCCTCTATCGTAGGAGAGATTACGTTTAACAGCGATTTTTACGATTATGAAACCAAATATACCCAAGGGCAAGCAGATTTACTGATTCCTGCCCCAATTCCCGACAACATCAGCCAGAAAATTCAAGAATTAGCAATACAAGCCTTTGCCGCCGTTGATGCAGCTGGTTTAGCCAGAGTAGACTTTTTCTACATAGAAGCCACTCAAGAAGTCTTGATTAACGAGATTAACACCCTACCAGGTTTCACAGCTACCAGTATGTATCCCCAACTGTGGGCGCATAGTGGCATTACCTTTCCAGAATTAGTCAATCGCTTAGTTGAATTGGCATTAGAACGACATAGTAACGTTGGAAAATAATGGGGCATGGGGCATTGGGCAATTCAATTTGGGATTTTGGATTTTCAATTTTGGATTAGATTTCAATCTAAAATCCAAAATCTAAAATCTAAAATTCTTCCCCTTGTCTCCCCCTGCCTCCCTGCCCCCTGCCCCCTGCTCCCTGCCCCCTGCCCCCTCCTCCACACCCTGCCCGATTTTGTAGCCAAAATGGCAAAAAAAAGCTACTACAATCTCAAAATCGCCTACGGATACCTCATAGCTTGCCCGTTTAGTACAATCGATGCACTAGAGGGGAAAAAAATCTGTAATTGATCATGAAAAACAGTCAAACCTTACAGCATAAGCTAACCCAGGTAAAAACAACAAAAGTAGAGCTAAAAAAACCTAACTCAAATATGTTCTTGGTTCTGCTGACACGTCATCCATTGCTGTTATTGATGGGGTTGTTAGTAACGTGTCTTGGATCTGCTACCCTTGCTGTGTACAACCTGCTTCATGTCAGTGATGTCGAAAAGACACCATCAGAATCGATTCCGGCTGTGGTGGAAGCACCTGTAACTACTAACGTTAATGTTAGTAACCCCATCCCATTATGGATGATTATAGCGATCGCTTTTAGCTGCGCTAGTGGTTGCTGGGTGATTCTCCGCTTAGTTAACCTACCTAAAAAACCTGCGACATCTGCCATTACTCAGACTTCATCCCCACGCACCCGCCGCACAAGAGTGGTAAAACACAGGGCAAAACCTCAACGAGTGTTTACCCCAATACAACCGTTGCAACCACTCGCCTCCATTGCATCTAGCAAAAAACCTGTGATGACTGTTCTATCACCAGAACACAAGCATTCCATAGATAGAAACAAGGAATCTTTAGCGACTTTAGTCGATTGGCGTAAACATAATTCTTTATCGGCTTTGTTGCAGAAGTATTAACTATACTTTTTGTGGTGATGTAGGCCAAAGACTTCCAGAGAATAAATTATCCAACTTATCGAGATGATATTTTTCTCTATTCCGTTAGAGATGATTTATAAAGTAAAGCTTAAATTGTAGGGTGCGTTAAAGCAACGCGTAACGCACCGTGTGATTATGGTGCGTTACGGCAATTCATACTTTCGCTCATACTCAAATCCTCACACTGCCGTAACACACCCTACTTAATATTTACTTTATAAATAGGCTCTTAAACTAAACTTGCTTAAATCTCATCAAAGACTTAAGACGTTAGCTCCCTGCCCCCTGCCCCCTGCCCCCTGCCCCCTGCCCCCTGTCTTGCCCCCTGCCCCCTGCCCCCCTGTGAACACAACAATGGCATATTTTTTTAATTGCCAACCCCTTAACCCACACTATTCAATTTTCAATTTTGTCGGTCTAGGCTATACTCCTCCTTTGATACTATTTTTGGTAATTTCCTGTTAATGAGGAAAATTACACGAATACACATTAGATACATTTAAATCCCGGAGGAGTGAAATGGCACTAAGTGATGGACTCTTAGACGCTAACAAAAAAGCTATGGTTGTTGATGAATGCTGCAAAATGATAGATTCCCAACTTGCAGCTAAGTCCGGTATTAGTGGTATAGCCTTAAAAACTGCCTTTGCTGCCCTCAAAGGAATCAAACCAGGCTATATTCCTTATGTGGTGGAACAGTTGCTACCCTCTTGTTTGAGTGCAATTGATCCCATCTGGAGTGAGGGTATGCAAAACGGCGATCCTGTTGCACATTTAGTTGCTAGTCGTTCTCGCACAGCAGACGCACTACTTAGTATCACTGATACTAGAGTTAAAAGTAGCACTCGCCCAATCGTGCGGGGAACTTATGAAAAACTTCGTGGTTCTGCTAAACAGCACGTAGAAGAAGCTGTACCCGATTTAGCTAAGGTGATTGAAAATTATACTAAAGCCTAAAAATAATTACTAATTCGTAATACCGCTACGCGGAAGCAAGCTACGTAATTCGTAATTACGAGTAGACGTAGGGTATGTGACGCTGCCAAAGTATTTAAACGCAGTCATCAGACTGATAGCGTCACGCACCAACCAAAGATGCTGACACCTAAAGCCTGATTTTATTAGCATCGCCTCAACCCTGCTCTAACACTAACAATAGTCAACAGTCGATTACGAATTACGTAAAGCCTGCGGCATACCTGCCCTTAGAGCGTAGCGGGGCGGAGCATCGTTACGAACTACGTAGCTTGCTTCCCGTTCGCGTAGCGTTCCGCAGGAAAGGCTATTACGAATCTGACTGTTCACAGGATCTGGAAAACCCCTCTCCTACCAATGTGGAGACGTTTCATGAAACGTCTCTACATATTCCCCCTTCCCTACTAGGGAAGGAGGTTAGGGGGTTAGGTTTTACGTTAACTTTTCCACATAACGTGAAAATTCAGATTACGAATTACGAATTACGAATTACGAATTAATTATGTAGTTACGCACCAACCATCAATTGTGACACTCAAGAAAAATAGTAGGTTGAGAAGCCGCCGCATTGAACGGGGTTTCCGGTTTGGGAAAATCGCGTTTGAGGTAAGGAAACCCAACCTACCATAACTAATCATTACAAAAGTTATCTACTCTAATATCGCGCCAAATATCAGACACTTGCCATCCAGAGTTACCCACAGATTGAATTACAGGATATTCCTGGCGGGGAATATAGTATGGTTCTTTTGATTGAATATAAAAATTTGGTTTTTCCTCAACTATCGGTTCTGGAACACCAAGATCATCAGCTTGAAGATTCGTCTCTTCAGCTTCTTCCATCATTTTCATTTTCTCCATGAGGAGTTTTTCTGATTTTTTGATAAGTCTTATATCCATTTGGTTACTCAGTTGAAAAGATTGACAGAAAAAAGAGAATCTAAATGCTGATTCTTGGAGAGATAATCAAGTTCTTCAAGAATCGTGATATAGATCCGTAAGAAAGTGTTATGAACTTAGTGTTGAAAAAATTACCCAAGGAAATCTAGAATACAGCAAATTTATCCAAAATAGGTAGTGTTATCTCCAAAAATTTTAAATTAAAGATAAAGAATTACAACAAACTTGCATCTACCAGAAGAGGTATTTCAACCTTATGGGATCTCTGACGATATGTAATGACTGTGCTTTTCATGTCGAGGGAGAAGACACAATAGAGTGTATTCACCCTGATGAAAGTGGGGTTAACTGTTCTACTGTGATCTTTTGCAGTTCATTTCAGCCAGCAGAGGAAATTGATAGTCCTTGTGTGTCTTTTGGTAATGATGAACCAGAGTAGAACTAATTCACCAAATCACATCTCTACAATAGAACAGCAGTCTTTTGTAGCTGGGGGCGCAGTATGCTGGAACATGATGTGATTATTGTTGGCGGTGGCTTGGCGGGATGTCGTGCGGCTGTGGAAATTGCCCGGACTGATCCTAGTTTAAATGTAGCAGTGGTGGCGAAAACCCATCCTATTCGTTCTCACTCGGTTGCTGCCCAAGGCGGTATTGCAGCGACATTAAAAAATGTGGATTCTACTGATAGTTGGGAAGCCCATGCTTTTGATACTGTGAAAGGTTCTGATTATCTAGCAGACCAAGATGCAGTAGCAATTCTCACCCAAGAAGCACCGGATGTAGTGATTGATTTGGAACACATGGGGGTTTTGTTCTCCCGTTTAAATGATGGTCGAATTGCACAACGGGCTTTTGGGGGACATTCTCACAACCGCACCTGTTACGCTGCCGATAAAACCGGACACGCAATTTTACATGAGTTGGTGAATAATTTACGGCGTTATGGTGTGCATATATATCAAGAATGGTATGTAATGCGCCTGATTTTGGTAGAGAATGAAGCTAAAGGTTTGGTGATGTATAGCCTGCTAGATGGGCAGATTCAGGTACTACGGGCTAAAGCCGTAATGTTTGCTACGGGGGGTTATGGTCGCGTTTATAACACCACATCTAATGATTACGCTTCTACCGGTGATGGTTTAGCGATGACGGCACTGGCGGGTTTACCTCTAGAAGATATGGAGTTTGTGCAGTTTCATCCTACTGGTTTGTATCCGGTTGGGGTGCTGATTTCGGAAGCAGTACGGGGAGAAGGAGCGTATCTAATTAACTCGGAAGACGATCGCTTTATGGCGAATTATGCCCCCAGTCGCATGGAACTAGCCCCCCGTGACATTACTTCACGAGCGATCGCCTACGAAATTCGCGCCGGACGTGGTATAAATCCTGATGGGAGTGCTGGCGGCTCTTATGTCTATCTAGATTTGCGCCACATGGGCAAAGAAAAAATTATGAGTCGCGTCCCCTTCTGTTGGGAAGAAGCACACCGTTTAGTGGGGGTAGATGCAGTTACTCAACCGATGCCGGTGCGTCCGACTATTCACTATTGCATGGGTGGGATTCCCGTAAATATCGATGGCAGAGTCCGCAGTCACGGGGAGAGTTTTGTAGAAGGTTTCTTTGCGGCTGGTGAGACAGCTTGTGTTTCTGTCCACGGTGCAAACCGCTTGGGGAGTAACTCCCTATTAGAGTGTGTAGTTTATGGTAAACGCACTGGGGCGGCGATCGCTCAATATGTGCAGAAACGTAAACTACCCACCATAGATGAGCAAAGTTATATCACACAAGCCCAACAAGAAATTCAAGCCTTAATGGCACAGCCAGGAAAATATCGTATTAACCAAGTCCGCCAAGAATTTCAAGATTGTATGACTGAGTTTTGTGGTGTTTTCCGCACTGAGGAATTAATGCGTCAAGGATGGGAAAAAATTACACATATACAACAAAAATATAGTCAAATTTATTTAGATGACAAAGGTAGTTGTTGGAACACAGAACTGATAGAAGCTTTAGAGTTACGCAGTTTAATGGTAGTGGGACAAACTATCTTAGCCTCAGCTATCAATCGTCAAGAAAGTCGCGGCGCACATTTCCGCGAAGATTACCCCCAGCGTGATGATGCCAATTTTCTCAAACATACAATGGCTTACTATTCACCCACGGGGATTGATATTCAATATCGCCCAGTGGCAGTAACGATGTTTGAGCCACAGGAGAGGAAGTATTAGGGAGTTGTGTAGGGTGTTGACTGTGATGAGATTTACCTATTCTTTATTCATACAGTTTTGGTATCATCATCGGTGAAGCAAATTCAATAAGTAATGAGTAATGAGTAATGAGTAATGAGTAAATACCCATTACTTATTACTTATTACTTATTACTTAAAGAAGAAAAGGATTGTGCATGAATTTTTCACCCCTGAAAAGGTACACAGTCAATAGTCTAGGCAGGGGGTAAGGATTTTTTGTGCTGCAAAACTCCCCTCTCCTTGCGGGGGAGGGGTTCTTCTAGCAATGCTGAATTGTTCTACTAGACACGGTCAACAGTCAACAATATATGTTAACTGTTGACTGTTGGAATTATCTAACCTGAGACTTTTCTGGCATCACTATGTTAGCGGCTACTTTACCATTTTTACCGTTGGTATGGTGAGTATGGCCGTTGTTGCGTCGGGGTTGAATTACGCCATAACCGCCATGATTGCGTTCATAAATGACGTTAATTTCACCTGTTTCAGCATTGTGGAACATATAAAAATCATGTCCCACCAATTGCAGTTGCTCTAAAGCCTCTGCAACCGTCATCGGTGGCATAGAAAAGTATTTAGTCCGAACAACTTCTTGGGGTAGTTCAGGAGTGCGATCGCCAATTAAATCTGCAACTACTGGTTGTGGTACAACTACTTCATTAGTTGGTTGAGCTTGAGTTTTCTTATCTTGTTTTCTCTCTTTATATTTACGCAGTTGTCTGGCAATTTTATCTGCTACTAAATCAATGCTCGCGTATAAGTTTTCGCTGCTTTCCTCGGCGCGGATGACACTACCATTAGCGTAGATAGTGACTTCAGCTGCTTGTTTAGGATTAATTCGGGGATTGCGAGCTACGCTAAGGTGGACATCCACTTCGTTGGTGATGTTCTGAAAGTGACTAACTGCTTTTTCAATTTTTTGATGCACATATTCTCGAATCGCATCGGTAATTTCAATATTTTTGCCGTGGATGACAAGCTTCATGTAAACTCTCCCGCTCGATAGCTCAATATTTAATGTGATGTTGTCTTTGTATGAAAAGAGATTGCGGTAAGTTATGTTACTGCACCAACACCTGTTTTGATAGTTTTTTAGCCTGTTTTCTCGCAATTTTTTGCATCTATTATAGCTATTACCCCTGTGATTTTTGCGATCGCTCTAACTGATTGCCAGACAATTAGACACTCGCTGTGTTTTCTCAATTAAGGTAGCCTCATAAATAACTGTTTTGACTACCTTGCTCATTAAAACAAACGTTACATAACTGATAGTAGTTACTTCTGGTTGTTTTTTTGGGGTACATACGTCCTTGAGATGTAAATAAATTATGAGATTCATCAGCCAGTGGTTTCTTGCTTCTTATCTTGGCGTGATGCTTATTGTAGAGAATTCCTCCCAACACCTTTGTGTTTATATATTCAAACTAGCACTTTGTTTTTCCCAGAGATGATTCCCTTGATGTTCCTTTAGAATCCTTTGCATAGCTTGACAATTGTTGATCAATTTCTCGGAAGTTGAAATATATTTAGTGGTTAACTCAGTTGATTTTTGCCATGAACCGTAGTAAAGCAGCTCACATAAACTCTTGTTTGTTGTACAACAAAGGGTTAACACCCTACTTAGAGGCGCATCAGTGGCAGAAATCGCTACTTACAGAGCGGATTCACAATCCCGATCTAGATGACGTGTTAATCTTGCTAGAACATCCCCCTGTCTACACTTTAGGACAAGGCAGTAATTCCGAATTTATCAAATTTGACCCAACCCAGAATCAGTTTGAAGTACACAGAACCGAACGTGGTGGTGAAGTTACTTACCACTGTCCCGGCCAATTGGTAGGGTATCCGATTTTCAATTTACAACGTTATTGTAAAGATTTACATTGGTACTTGCGGCAATTAGAAGCGGTGATCATTCGGGTTTTAGCAGTTTATGGTTTAAAAGGCGATCGCATCCCGTCTTTAACTGGGGTATGGTTAGAAGGACGCAAAGTAGCAGCGATTGGGATTAAAGTCAGCCGTTGGGTTACTATGCACGGTTTTGCTTTAAATGTCTGTCCCGATATGACAGGCTTTAGCCGCATTGTTCCCTGCGGTATTGCAGATAAGCCTGTAGGCAGTTTAGCCGAATGGATTCCAGGAATCACCTGTGAAGAAGTACGTATTCATGTTGCTCAAGCTTTTACAGAAGTATTTGGTATAGAATTTATCGACCAAATTGTTAAATAAATATACTGATTCCAGGAGATTTGGCTGTAATTATGTAATAGGTGCAATAAAGTCAGAAGTAGAAATATGTGGCAATTACCAGGAAATTGCTATTTACTTGTGATTTGAGTTGTACAAGTTAAAATATGATTGTCTGTCAGTCTCACAATGAGATTTTTTGTATAAGTTGACTCAAATTCTACCTGTGACATATCCAAACACTCTACAGACTTACGCCCCAGTGTTGACATCTCTGAGAGAAAGAGACTGGAAAATTCTCATCGAACTGTTTGAAAGACATGATAGCGATGAAATTGAAGCTGACATCAACAGTAATCTATTGTTAAGGATGCCTGAACCATGTTGGGAAGACGATCCCTTTGAATTTTTGCGGGAATATCTTTAAACAGTTATCAGTCATCAGTTATCAGTTAACAGTCCAACACTCAGGGGGTAAATATCATATGAGCTTCGATTTTAGGCGTTGGCTGTACTGGTGTCTAGTGATTGGTTTGAGTTGTGTTTTACTCTCTGGTTGTAGTGGAAATCTCAGCAACGATAAAACGTTACGAGTCGCCACTGAACCAGCCTTTCCACCTTTTGAGTTCCAAGGAAAAGCAGGGGAATTACAGGGGTTTTCGATAGATTTAATGAATGCGATCGCTTCCAGCACGCCAGGGGCGAACGCTGCCTCTGCTAACTTTAAAATTAACTTCCAAAGTCTGCCGTTTGATGGTATAATACCAGCCCTGCAAGCCAAAACCGTAGATGTAGCCATTAGTTCGATTACTATCACCGCCGAACGCGCCAAGACAGTGGCTTTCTCTCGTCCTTATTTTAAAGCCGGGTTGGCGATCGCTATTCGGGAAAATAACCCTGATATTACAGGTTTTGACAGTCTCAACAATAAAAAAATTGCCGTCCAAATTGGTACAACTGGCGCAGCCAAAGCTAAAAGTATCCCAGGCGCAGAAATTCGCAGTTTTGATTCTGCACCTTTAGCTTTACAAGAATTACTTAATGGCAATGTCGATGCAGTTATTAATGATGCACCAGTAACTTTATATGCCATTAATACAGGCAATCTCAAAGGTATTAAAGTTGTAGAACAATTACTTACAGAGGAATATTATGGCATCGCTACCGCCCAAAATTCCCCGAATTTATCACTCATTAACAACGGACTAGAGAGAATATTACAAAACGGCACTTATACCCAAATTTATCAAAAATGGTTTAAAGTTACTCCGCCACAATTACCAGATAAATCACCATTTGAGAATCAAAGTAACACAGGTAAAGGAGGAATATTTGCATCAATCAATTTAATTTTGCAAGCTTTACCAACTTTATTGCAAGGCGCATTAATTACCCTACAACTAACAATGATTTCTGTGGTTTTGGGTTTAATTACAGGTTCATTAATTGGCATTGTGCGCCTCTCGAAAATTACTTTTGTGCGTTGGTTAGCGAGAGCTTATGTTGACTTTTTTCGAGGTACGCCTCTACTCGTGCAGATTTTTATGATTTATTTTGGCATCCCAGCCATCGCTCAGGAACTCAACTTAACTTTTACATTTGATCGTTTAGTAGCTGGGGTAATTGCCTTAAGTTTAAATTGTGCAGCTTACATTGCCGAAATTGTCCGCGCTGGTATTCAATCAATTGAACCAGGACAAGCAGAAGCCGCTAAATCATTAGGCTTAAATCCTATATTAACCATGCGCTTAGTGATTTTTCCCCAAGCATTCCGGCGGATGTTACCAGCTTTAGGAAATGAGTTTATTAGTTTATTAAAAGATACAAGTTTAGTAGCAGTGATTGGGTTTGAAGAATTATTTCGTAAAGGGCAATTAATTGTAGCTGATAATTATCGCGCCTTTGAAATTTATGCAGCAGTTGCCATAGTTTACCTATGTTTAACACTGCTTTCTTCCCAAGCCTTTAGTCGCCTAGAAACATGGTTGAATCCCACCCATTCAGGTAAATTTCCTCAAGTAACCGCGTCTAAATTAGATCATAAACAAGATTGATGCTTTATTTTCTTTACAAGAGTCAGTATATATAATAATTAAAATATATATCTCTGGCAGGCACACTAATGACTGAGCTTTACGGAGGAACTGATCCGAGAAATATTCCTACATACTCCATTAGCGATGCTGCCCGTTATTTACGCATTCCAGCAGGCACAATTCGCTCTTGGACAATTGGGCGACACTACCCCACATCCAACGGTTCTCAATTCTTCAAACCACTAATCACTATTCCATATCTTAAGCCACGACTACTTTCTTTCACTAACCTAGTCGAGCTTCACGTTTTAAGAGCAATTCGTCAACACCACAAAATTGAACTAGATAAAGTCAGAATCGCTCTTGACTACATCGATGAGCAATTTCAGTCATCTCACCCTCTAGCTAGTGAACGCTTCCGTACTAACGGCGTTGACTTGTTTATTGAAAGATATAATTCACTTATCAATGCTTCCAAACGTGGCAGAACTGAACTGAAAGATGCCTTTAATGCTCATCTTGAAAGAATTGAACCTGATGATACAGGACTGGCAATTAAGCTTTATCCTTTTACCCGCTCTCAAGAGGAAGATAACCCCCGTCTCGTCGTTCTAGATCCCCGCATTGCTTTTGGCCGTCTTGTGATTGCTGGGACAGGAATTGCTACCAGCGTATTAGCAGAGC
>JBODRP010000052.1:0-22885 GCA_050633005.1 Trichormus sp.
GATCCTGATAGTCAAGGGGCAATTGAAGAAGTTTTAGAGCAATGTGTTAGTGATTTAAATGATTTATCAGGTATTCCACCCAAAGCAGGTATTTTATTTGCTGCCATTGACTTTGATCACGCTTTAATATTAAAAGAAATTGCTGAAGTTTTTCCAGGATTGGAGTTAATTGGTTGTACAACCGATGGTGAAATGTCTTCAATTTTAGGATTTCAGCAAGATTCTGTAACACTGATGCTATTTTGCTCTGATAGTGTAGAAATTCGTGCGGGTGTAGGTTATGGAGTTAAAGAAAACCCCTTAACTGCGGCTCACCAAGCTGTAAATCAAGCAACTGATAACTGCAAAACAGCACCTAGATTATGTATAGCTTTACCCGCTAGCTATCTAGCAGATGGTTCAACTACTAATGGCGGGTTAATTCTAGAAGGTTTGAAGTTAGCTTTAGGCTCACAGATGCCAATTTTAGGTGGTGCGGCTGGAGATCAATTTAGGTTTCAAACTACTTATCAATTTTTTGGTAGTGAAGTTTTGACAGATAGCTTACCTATTTTGATTTTTTCTGGAGATATGCTCTTTTCCTATGGTACTGCTTGCGGTTGGCAACCAATTGGACGGAAGAGTATTGTTACCAAGTCTGAGGGAACAATCCTGTACGAAATTGATGGGGTATCAGCATTAGAATTTTATCAGCGATATTTAGGCGATCGCCAACCAACCGCAGAAAATCCTTTAGCGGTGTACCAAGGAGATAGCGATCGCTATTATATGCGAGTCCCCAACACTTGTGATCCTCAAACTGGTAGTATCAATTTCTTGGGTGATGTACCTGAACAAGCCATAGTTCAGATGACAGACTTCAACCGTGATGAAATTCTTCATGCTGTTCAAAATTCACTTCATACTGCTTTAGAACGCTATCCTGGCACAGAACCAGATGCTATTTTACTATTTTCCTGTTGTTGTCGTCGTTGGCTATTAGGTACAAAAGCTAAAGAAGAATATCAACTAGTCAAAACCAAACTTGCTCAAAAAATACCGATTTGTGGATTTTATACCTATGGTGAATATTCACCCCTAGAAGCACATGGTTCAACTTACTATCATCAAGAAACGTTTGTTACCCTGTTGCTTGGTACAAAATAAAGGGTTATGGAAGATATAGACTACGAGAGCAGACTAAAGGAATTAGAAAAAACTGTGCGGATTCTCAAAAGAAAACTAGAGCGTTCTGAAGCTGATAGAGAACAACTAGAAAATGCTAGTGAGTTGAGAGAAGCAGTTCTTAAAAATGTGATTAGAGAGTTAGAAGAATCACAAACTGCTCTAGAAAATCGCTCCCAAGAACTAGAAACTACTCTTGGTAATCTCAAAGCTCTACAAATCAAATTAGTCGAATCTGAAAAAATGTCTGCTCTCGGAGTTTTAGTTGCGGGAATTGCTCATGAAATTAATAACCCAGTCAGCTTTATTTACGGTAATTTGAATTATGCCAACGATTATTTTCAAGACTTGCTCAATTTAGTAGAACTCTATCAGCAGTATTACCCAGAACCAGTAGCTGCAATTCAAAAAAAAATCCGAGAAATTGAACTTGATTTTCTCAAAGAAGATTCTGAAAAGCTTTTCCAGTCTATGACAACTGGCGCAGAACGTATTTGCGAGATTGTCAAATCACTACGGACATTTTCTCGCTTAGATGAAGCTGAATTTAAAGCAGTGAATATTCATGATGGTATTGACAGCACATTAGTAATTTTAAATAACCGTCTCAAACCATCCCCTGATAATTTATATGGTATTCAAATTGTTCGTAACTATGGAAATTTACCACTAGTAGAATGTTATGCTGGACAACTTAATCAAGTATTTATGAATATCCTAGCTAATGGAATTGATGCTTTAGAAGAACAAGTGATTAAGCAAAAACACCAGCTAAATTCAGATGTTTTAGTTCCTAAAATCGAGATTTCCACCCAAGTTATTGCTGATAATTGGGTGGAAATAACTATTGCTGACAATGGTATAGGAATTGAGGAAGAAATACAAGCAAAGCTATTTGATCCCTTCTTTACAACCAAAGAAATTGGTAAAGGGACAGGATTAGGTTTATCTATTAGCTACCGAATTATTATTGAACTGCATAGAGGTAAATTGGAATGCCATTCTACACCAGGAGGGGGAGCAAAATTTATTATTCAAATTCCTATTCGACAAAATAATTCGTAATTGGGCATTGGGCATTGGGCATCGGGCATCGGGCATCGGGCATCGGGCATCGGGCATCGGGCAATTTAATTTTGGATTGGATTTCAATCTAAAATCCAAAATCTAAAATCTAAAATTCTTCCCCTTGTCTACCTTGTCTCCCCCTGCCCCCTGCTCCCCTGCTCCCCTGCCCCCTGCCCTCATTCCCTAACGATTATTCCATCCTTGCGCTGCATCTTCTACAGCTTTATCTACGGTTTTTTCTCCTAACATTGCTGCTTGTAGGTTCTCATAAATTGCTTTTTGCAACTTTTTAATATCCTTCAATGCTGGAGTTAATATTTCTGCTTGTTGCAGTTGCTGTGCGCTGACAACTCTGGCTTTTTCTACTGTGGAAGCATTCGCTGAAATATCTTTAAAATAACTATCAGCTAGTGCTTTGCTGGTAGATGGTAAAACATTAGCAGCTTTGGCAAAGGTTAATTGATTTTCATCATTAGTGAGGAATAAAGCAAATTTCACCGCCGCATCTGGTTGTTTGGTATCACGGGGAATGACAATATTCATCACGGCGACATTTTTCTTCCCTGTATCACCAGTCAATTGGGGCGCAATTGCTGAAGCTTGGGCAATTTTCGGCGCATTGTTAGCAATTGTTTTGAGAAATTCCGGCCCTGAAGCTAAGAAAGCTGTCTCACCAGACTGGTATAAATCAATGGCGTGGCGATGCCCTTGGGTTAATGCTTCTTTGGGTAATAACCCTTTTTTATACAAGTTTACCCAATATTGAAATGCTGCTTTACCTTCAGGGGTGTTAAAAGCGGCTTTGCCTTCAGTATCTACTAGGGTAACTCCCATCTGTACTAATGATTGCAGCACTTCTGCGGAATCTTGGGGAACAAAAGTCACAAAAAAGGCGTATTTACCTGTTTTATCTTTAATTTGTTGCGCTGCTTGTGCTAATTCTGCGTAAGTGCTGGGTGGTTTATTGATACCTGCCTGTTTTAATAAATCGGTGTTATAAATGGTTAACCTCGTGGTGAGATACCAGGGAACACCAAAACTTTTGCCATTGAGTGTACTAGCTTTCCAAATATTTGGTAGATAGGCAGAACGGGCTTCTGCTGGGATTTTTGCATCCAAATCTAACCAAGCATTTCTACCTGCTAATTGAGAAGCAAAATCGGGATTGAGATTAACAACATCAGGTGGCGTTTTTGCGGAGACAGCTGTTAAGATTTTGTTCTCCATAGCTGCCCAAGGCACATCAACCCATTTGACCTTAATATTGGGATTTTGTGTCTCAAAATTATTAATTAAGCTTTGGAAGTAGTTTGTAAATTGAGGTTGGAGTTGCATTGTCCAAAACTCAATATTGGCTGTTCCAGAAGTAGCTTGTTGATTATTGGAATTAATTGTTCCACTGCTACAACTAACAAACCAACTGGTCAGTAATCCTAACATTACTAAAGCGACCAATTTTTTAAATCTTCGTAATTGAATCATTTTACCAGTATTTTTACGCTTGATCAGGGTTAAAAGCTTATGCAGAATTGTCGAGATTATAGGCTAAAACGAACCGGTTGGCGGAGGTCAAAAGTTAAACGTCAAAAGTCCATAGGGTAAACGAATAATAACCGTTGACCATTGACTAAGGCTACTTAAGTGTGGTGTAAATTTTGAATTTTGCAGTTTGGCGAGCATTACTGTGGTGAAAAGTTTTAGTAATCTGTTTGGTAAATCTCCTAGAGGGGTGGGTGTTGAAATAGCACCAGAAAGAGTGAATGTAGTTCAACTACGGAAGCAACGCCAAGGTTTGAAAATTGACTCTTTAACATCCGTACCAGTTCCCGAAGGAATTGTTAGTGATGGTCAAATCACTGATCCTCCAGCGATGGCGCAATTGATTCAGCAGGCGTTGGCTGAAAGTAAGATTAAGACTTCTCGCGTGGCGACTGGTGTACCAGGACGTGATTCGATTGTACGGATTATACCTGTGCCGGCAGAGTTGGATGATCGGGAACTCCGGGATATGGTGTTAAACCATGAAGCCGGGTTGTATTTACCCTATCCCCGTGAGGAGGCTGATGTAGATTATCAAAAACTTGGGTACTTTGTAGATGAGGACGGCATTGAGAAAGTACAGGTGCTGTTAGTTGCTACTCGTAAGGAGGTGACAGATACATATATTAGTACCTTTGAGCAGGCGGGTTTACAAATTAATGTTCTAGAGATTAACAGTTTTGCATTAATTCGGACAATCCGCGATCGCCATTTACGAGAATTAAGTCCCCAAGAAGCGGCCGTCTTAGTTGACATTGAGTTCGATAGTACGGAAATAGCCATCATTGTCAATGGCATACCCCAATTTTCCCGGACTGTACCCCTTGGTACATACCAAATGCAAATGGCCTTGGCTAGAGCGATGAGTCTACCAACATCACGGGATATGGAACTCTTGTATGATATGACACTGACTATCATGCCCGTAGACGGTGATAAAAGTGGGGTGACGGAAGCTAACCCGGGTATGGCTGGGGTGTTGCGAATCTTAGGAGAACTGGCAGATGAACTACGCCGTTCTATAGATTTTTACCTCAATCAAAGTGAAAACATAGAGATAGCGCAGATTTTGTTAGCTGGCCCTGGGGGTGGGCTACAACCGCTAGATGAATTTTTTACACAGAGATTAAGTATACCTAGTACCCAAATAGATCCCATTGGGTCTTTATCTTTGCAAGTTGATGAAGACAAATACCCGGCAACACAGCGTTCTGGCTTGGGAATAGTCCTTGGCTTAGGAATGAGGGAGGTATAAAAATGTACAGTTTAGATATTAATTTTCTCAAAGACCGTCCAGCTTACCAACCGAAACTGGATAAAAAGTCAGGCATTAAACTACCCACTGGTAACTTCACACCAGTGTATATAGGGGTGACGTTGGGGGTAGGGTTTCCATTGTTGGTAGGAGGGGGATTATGGTTTTTGCAAGCCAAAACTGGTGAGTTAGAGCAGGCGATCGCCCAATTAGAAGCAGAAAGTCAAAAATTAGACACAGAAATCGGTAATATCAACAAAATTAAGGAACAGACAAACAGCATCAAAGCCGAAACCCAAAGTCTCGTCACCGTCTTTGACCAAATTCGACCTTGGTCAGCCATGTTAGAAGATTTGCGCGATCGCATTCCCCCAACAGTGCAGATTGAAAATGTCAAGCAAATTCCACCCAGCCCCGCCGCAGAAGGAAAAACCGCAAACCCAGCAGGTGGTATAGAAATCACTGGGTTAGCCCGCTCCTTTGACAATGTCAACGACTTTTTACTCAGTCTGCAACAGTCGCGGTTCTTAAAATCTTCTGAAAGCCGAATTGTTACAGCTACTTTAGTAGATGCACCAGTAGAAACAACATCTCGTAGTGGTGTAACAATTAAACCACCACAAGTAGTTAGATATACGATTCAATCCAGTCTTAGTGATGTTCCAGCCTCTGAATTAATTCGGGAATTAGAGCAAAAAGGCACAGTGGGACTAGTAACCCGGATTCGCACCATGCAAAAAACAGGAGTCATTACACGATGACGCTGAGTGAAGATTTAAATTTTGCCGAACACGCCGCCAACGTAGATTCAGCACCCAATTATCCCGTTGCTTTTGGCATCACCTTTACACCCAAAATCATTGGCATTGTAGTAGGGGTTGTAGGCCTGGCAGGAGCTATGTATATGCTACTCAATATGGTCATGCCAGCTTGGGACACCTATCAACAAAAACAAGGCAAAAGCAACGAACTCCAAGGACAAGTCCAGCAAAAACAGGCCGCAGTCAAACAGATTGGTAAAGTTAAAGAAGAACAAGCCCAAGCAAAACAGCAAAAACAACAAGTTTTAGCTTTATTCTCTGACGAGAAAACCTTAAATACCCTACTTTTGGATATCAACCGTTTAGTAGACTCTAGTAGTTCTGCCACACCTACCAATGCAGTCAGAGCCAAACTGCAAAAATTTGTACCAGCGACAGATAAACCAGAAATCGTTACCGATGGTTCTTTAGGAGCAGCTGTTGACGGTAAGCTCAAACGCACTAGCGTCAATGTTGAGATTATCGGTACTTATGAACAAACCCAATCTATTATTCGGAATATAGAACGTTTACAACCATTACTAATAGTTAAAGACTATCAATCATCATTAGCAAACATACAATCTACAGATACATCCGGGAAGCCTCTACGGAGGGTAGGGCCTGCACCCATTACTACATCTTTTCAACTACAAGCATTAATACCCCTGAGTCCAGAAGATGTAGCGGCTGCGGCTCAAGCAGCGAGTAAGAAGTGATTGAACGGGCCCTTGCTGAAACAACCCTAACGACTAATGACTAATTTTGAAATGATATGTGAGGAATGAACTGTGAAACAGCTTCACGGTAATAATTTTATTTTGGGTGCGGCTGCATTATCTTTTCTGGCAGCACAACCAGTATCAGCACAAATTACACAAGTTAGTGAAGTCAAGTTAGACTCCGTTAATGGTGGAATTAGTGTGACTTTAAAAACTTCTAGCGGCTCGCGTCCACAAGTTTTTACAACGAAGCGCGGTAAGACTTTAGTTTCCGATATTATTAATACCCAACTACGTTTAAAACAGGGAAATAATTTCCGCCAAGAAAAACCCGCTCCAGGAATTGCTTCTGTTGAAGTTGTGCAACTTGATGCTAATAGTATCCGGGTGATAGTGACTGGTGATAATGATGCTCCTGGTAGTCAACCTGTGGTGAGAAAATCAGATGCAATTACCCTGGGCTATACTCCATCGACAGGAACAACAGCATCAGCACCAATTACTCCCAAACCATCAACATCTACAACTCCACCTGCGACTACACAACCCCCTGGGGCTATGGTTGCTCAACCGGGTGCAGTCCCCAATGTGCTTGTACCCAACCCAGAAATCACCATTGATGGTAGACCAGCAAAACCTGCTGGTATCGGTCAACCTGTGAGCCAAGCACCGCCTCTTTTACCCAGAGCCGTCCCCCCACCAATTGGAGATATTGCAACTGCTTCCACCGATGCGTCTCCTAGCACTATAGATTTAGGTACTCAGGAGCGTGTACCGCGTTTGGTATTACGGGATGCACCAGTACGAGAAGTTTTATCACTGCTGGCTCGCGCTGCTAATCTCAACTTGGCTTATATAGATGGTGATAAAAAAGAGGGGCAAACAGTTCAGCAAACTATTTCTCTAGATATAGAAAATGAGCCGGTGCAAGATGTGTTTAACTATGTCTTGCGCCTGAGTGGTTTAGAAGCTAATAGGAGTAACAGAACGATTTTTGTCGGGCCAAAACTACCTAATTCCACCCGTGATACCGTAATGCGAAGCTTGAGACTGAATCAGGTAACGGTGGGAGTTGCTTTAAACTTTTTGGTGGGTTTAGGGGCTGAGAGTGCTATTAGCCGAGAAAGACTTGTTACAAGTGTCAATGCTGTACCAGTAGGGGGTGCTGCGAATGCCGCAGTCACTCAAACTCAGACAACCACAGAAACGAGAATTGAGACTCAGCGAGTTGACTTTAAAGACTCTACCCCATTACTTCGAGGGTTACAAGCATTAGGAGACGAACGCACCAATTCTGTTACCTTGATAGGTACACCCAGAGCAGTTGAGATGGCAATAAATCAACTAACTCAGCTTGATGTTCGTCGTCGTCAAGTTGTAGTTAATGTCAGAATTATTGATATCAACCTTTTGGGTCTTCAAGATTATAACTCTAGTTTTTCTTTTGGTATTGGCAACAATTACTTCACTAATGATGGTGGTGCAGCAGTTCTAAATTTTGGTGGTTCTAGGCCTGCTAACAGGAATGAAGTACAAAATAATTTAACTGGTACACCTGTCAGTGAGAATCCATTACAAGGTTCAAATATATTTGTGAATCCAAATGGAACAAGTGCTAGTGCTGGCGTAAGTTCTGATCCTTTACAAGCTGGTGTTACAAGTTTTACTCCAGGAACAAGTACAACTGAAATTGTCCCGACTGCTATTGATCCTACTACTGGATTACCTACTAGATATGGTTTTCAAACCACAACAACTCCAGATCAATATACATTCGGTTTACCATCTTTGTATCAGTTTCCCAAACGCCTTCTTGCTAGTTTGCAAGCTCAGGTACAAAGTGGTAATGCGAAAATTTTGACTGACCCAACTCTAATTGTACAGGAAGGTCAACAGGCTGTAGTCAAGTTAACCTCAGAAGTATATGGAGGGATTAAAGATCAATCAAGTGCATCGAACTCTAGTAGAGAACCTATCATCAAAGATGCAGGTCTAACTCTTGCGGTAAAAGTTGAGCGTATTGATGATAATGGTTTTGTTTCTTTGTCTGTTGCACCCACTGTGTCTGCTCTTGCTGGTACAACACCAACACCTGATGGCGACATTGGTTTATTGTCAGGAAGGAGTCTTCAATCTGGTTTGATTCGCCTGCGAGATGGTCAAACTTTAATTCTTAGTGGCATCATTCAAGAATCAGACAGAGTCTCAGTAAGTAAAGTTCCTATCTTGGGTGATATTCCCCTATTGGGTTCACTGTTTAGAAAAACAAACAGAACCAATGAACGCAGAGAGGTAATTGTATTGCTCACACCTCAAATTATGGATGATTCGCAAAACTCTACTTACGGCTATAACTACACACCTAGCCCACAGGTGCGGCAAATGCTTGAGCGTCGTGGTTTGGGTACACTTAGGCGATAATTCGTAATTCGTAATACTCGCAAAGCGAGAAGCAAGCTACGTAATTCGTAATTCAAAAAAGTCAGATGTGTCTACGTTTTGGTTGGATATCTGTTGGGTGATTTTGGCGAATTGGTATTAGGAAGAAAATGCAATCTACTAGATAAACCACAAGCTTTTAAGCTTTGTGGTATTTTTTTTGATAGCCTTGAAGACAAAAAGCTGTGCCATCTACATTCTTAGGGAACATCAAAAAATAAATTATCCGCAATTGATGGTTGGGTAGGGTGCGTCAGTATAAATAATTTCCGAGTATAGTTAGGTTCTATTGCACTGACGCACCCTACACCCTCTAACTTTTCACTGGTTCTGGAAAACCCCTCTCCAAACCTCTCCCCTGCAACTGTAGAGACGTTGCATGCAACGTCTCTACTTTGATTCTTGCTCCCCTTCCCTTGTAGGGAAGGGGTTGGGGGTTAGGTTTCACGTTAACTTTTCCACATAACGTGAAAAGTCAGCTACACCCTGAGTCAATTTGAGTGCAAGTCTCAATTGCTGTCGTTCATCAAACCAACTATTGCAAAATATGGCAAACTCTTGGTATCAGCCAATATCCTGGGGAGAAATCAACTATGGTGGCGATAACACACCCAGCAGAAACTAGAAGTTTACTTCACAACATCAGCTGGCAAACTTTTAAAACTATGCTCCTGGAGATGGGTACAGAGCGCAGTTCCCGACTGGCTTACGACAATGGAATAGTAGAAATTATGTCCCCACTCATGCAACACGAAAACTCTAACCGTTTAATCGAAGGTTTTGTGTTTGCGCTATGTGAAGAATTTGGTTTAGAAATTAAACGTTCTGGTTCTTTGACTTTAACGCGGGATGATTTAGAACGGGGAGCAGAACCAGATAGTAGCTACTATATTCAAAATGAAGCCTTAGTGAGAGATAAAGAAAATATTGATCTAGCCACCGATCCACCCCCTGATTTAGTGCTAGAGGTAGAATATTCCCGTTCTGCAATAGACAAATTAAAGCTATATGCAGCGATGGGAGTTCCTGAGTTTTGGCGTTATAACGGCACTACATTAAGAATTTATCAACTTACAAACGGACAATATTCAGAAGTGCCAATGAGTATAACTTTTGCACCTGTGCCAGTGAGGGAGATTACCCAATTTATCTTAGCAGCTAAACAAAATGGCGAAGTTTCTACTACTCGTGCTTTTCGTGCTTGGGTAAAGGAGAAACTTGCACCCCCGGCTTAGTGGTAGGGCAGGGGGCAGGGGGAGACAAGGGAGACAAGGGAGACAAGGGAGATTTTAACGCCTACACCCTACAGCCTTTTATCGGAAAAAGTTAGGTAAAAAAACCACCCCTTGTGGGTGGCTGAATTAATTACGAATTACGTAGCTTGCTTCTCGCTTTGCGAGTATTACGTTAGCGTAGCGGGGCGCAGCCCATTACGAATTACCAATTAGTTTCATTCGCCAGTAATGGAGAGTCCATCAACCCAAATTCTCGGAGCAACACCACCGGGGGTTAACTCCACTTCTTTTTCTACGTAAATAATTGATTGCAACAATTGCAAGAAGTCACCAGCAACGGTTGCTGATTCAATGCTGGTTTTCTCACCTTTGTTAATTAGCCAACCATCAAAGGGCAAAGAAAATGAACCTTGTAATGATTTTACACCAGCATGGAGAGCGTGTAAATCATCAACTAAAATCACGTTTTCAGCCGTTTCTAAACTCAATTCTTGTTCAGAACTTGCGCCAGCAAACACATGATAAAAGTTGGGGCTAACACTGACTTTTGCACCAATGCTAGCATTACCTGTGGGTTGAGCATTTAACCTTTTGGCAGTGCCGGCACTGTGTAGAAAACTAGTTAAAACGCCGTTTTCTATTAATTTTACTTGCCTGGTTGGAGTACCTTCACCATCAAAAGTTTCTGCGCCTATATTAGCTGGGTGCAAGGCATCATCATAGACACAAATTAAAGATGAAGCAATTTGTTTACCTAAGTCTTCAGGAGTAGATAAGCTTTGTTTATCTAGAATACTTTGGGCATTAAACAAATTAGAAAATGCACCTAAAAGACTTAAAAAAGCCTCTGGTGAAAAAACTACTTGATATTTACCAGTTTTAACTTTTTCGTAGTTCAAATGACTGATGGTTTTTTCAGCAGTTTCTTGGATACAACCATCAATGTCTAAATTGGCTAGACTCCGGTTGACTCGATAAGCTCCTGCGCTGCGGGGTTTTTTACCTTCTTGCTCGGTTTTACTATATAGATAAACTGAAGAGAAAGATACAGAATCTTGTCTCAAAGCACCATCACTATTGAGATAAAACCGATCAATATCTCTTTGTGCCAAACCATTATAAGGTACTCCGGTAATGGCTGTATGAGCGGCTAGTAATTCTTTTTCAGCTAGTAGTAGTTTTTCGATCAGTTCCGATACAGGGGCTTGGGGTGCTTTTTCATCAAGTGTTTTAGCCAGTGGTGCGGTAGCTTCTGGGCTAAAATCTGGGACGTGTTCTTTCACACCAAAAAAACTAGCTTCGTAAGCTGTTTTCAAAGCTAATTCTAAGCCTTGAGGATCTACATCAGTGGTGCTAGTGACACCAATTGTATTGTCTTCATTCCAAACACGCACAGTCACACCGGAGCGATTTGAGGCTTTGACTTGTTTTGGTTCACCTTGGTCAACTTGGACACTGGTTTCATCTACAGTTGAGCCGTAAATGTCAAATTTTTTGATGCCAAGTTTTTGTGCATTATCCTTGGCGTAATTTGCTATTTCACTGATCTTCGGCATAATAATTCAATATTGAAATTGAGAGCAATTTTTAGTTTTTGCGGGAGATTTCACAAAGAGGACTTCAGTCATCACAATTAATGAGGACTAAAGTCCTGACTACGAACAAATTGAAAATCTAAAATTGTTTAGCGTCCACCGACGGTAATAGAATCTACTTTGATGTGGGGTTGTCCTACAGTGGTGTAGATACTGCCACTGACAGAACCACAAAAACCTGGTGCAAGTTCTAAATCTTGGGAACACATAGAAATTTTGTTCATAATTTCTTTGGCTTCACCAATGAGGGTAGCACCCTTGAGTGGCTTGGTAATTTTGCCATTTTCAATGAGATAGGCTTCATCAACACTAAAGTTAAATTGACCAGTTGCACCGACGCTACCACCGCCCATTTTTTTACAGTAAATACCTTTATCGACGGAGGCAAATACATCTTCTACTGTGTAATCACCAGTAGCAATATAAGTATTACGCATCCGGCTGGCAGCAGCAAAGGTATAATTTTGGCGGCGGCCGCTACCGGTTCTGGGGTGTCCAGTCCGCGAAGAACCAGTTCTATCGGCTAGGAAGTTCTTGAGAACACCTTTTTCAATTAATAGTGTTCTTTGGGCTGGCATACCTTCGTCATCCATGTCAATTGTCCCGAAAGCATTGTCTGCTCGTCCTTCATCCCAAGCTGTGAGGCTTTCGTGGGCAATTTTTTCGCCTTTTTTATCAGCAAAGGGTGAGGTATTGCGTTCAATTTGGGTAGTTTCTAATAGGTGTCCGCAGGCTTCATGGAAAATTACACCACCGAAGTGATTGGCCATGATGATGGGGTAATTCCCTGATTCTACATAGTCAGCGTAAAGCATTTTACCGGCAGATTCGGCGATTTGCTCGGCTGCTTGTTGATAGTCCCAAGTTCTCAGGAAGTTGGCATCACTGGTATTACCAGCACGTTCACCGATGGAGGCGCGGTTAGCACCGTCAGCACACAGCAGGTTAAAACCTACAGACTGAGTCAGACGGATATCACGGGCAAAAGTGCCATCGCTGGCTGCAACTAATACTTCTTGCCAATCACGGAAGTAGCTGGCGCGGCGGGACTGGACATGGTTGGCTTTGCGATTCAGGTAGGCAGTACCATCAAGGAGAATTTCTCCCATTTCGCGGATAGAACTGCATAGAGATAGCCAGCCATCCTTGCCACGTTTGGTGGCGTAGTCTCGCAGTAATTCCAGGTTAATTTCTGGGATAAAAGCGTTGGGGGCTGGTAGTTGTAGGCCTAAGATGGAAAGACCTTTTTCTAAGGCTGCTTTTAAGCCAGAAAATGATAGATCATTGGTACTGACGTAGCAGTCGGCTTTACCACGAAATACTCTAACTCCTGCACCTGTGGATAGGCTGGGTGAAATGCTGGTAATTGTATCGTCTTCCGCGAGACTAGAAATATAGTTGCGGCGTTCTAAAAAGATTTCGATAAAGTCTGCACCAGCAGCACGTCCTAAACCGAGGAGGGTAGCTAGAGGTGCTTCCCAAGTTTCATCGAATCGTTCTGCTGTGGAAGAGTATTGGAGGTTGGGGAGTTGATTAGAAAGAAGGAGGGTACTTGTAAGCATGAATAGCCTCGTGTGCTGGCGTTATCAGAATATTTGACTGAAAAAATCCCGGTGTGTTAACTCTAGCAAATTTACCCAAGGGAGATGTTGATGCAATTTTGGGGAATGACCGTACTATTTTGAAAAAGGGTGTGGGGGTGTAGGGGTGTAGGGGTGTAGGGGTGTGGGGGAAAGACTTTTTTATGTGTTCTGGTGTACGCAGTTGATGATGGCTACTTATAAGTAGGGTTTGCTGTCACATTCTTATTTCAAACTCGTTGGGACTTATGCAAGTGCCACAATCGATGGTTGGTGCGTGACGCTATAAGTCTTCTTACTATGTTCAAATACTTTCGCAGCGTCACACACTCTACATGAACAATATGTTAGTTGCGTAAGTCCTGGTGATATTAATTATGCTTTTAATATAGATATCTCCCACTTATTAAAGAATTGAGTGGGAGATATGAAAATCAATAATGAGGAAAATAATAATTATTTAATTATCTGAAAGTTCTCAATAGTCAGAAATATCTCTTCATCGGCTATTTGAGCATTGTAATCTATGTTAATTTTAGTAGGATAACTATATTTGTGATTATACTCTACATCTAACCTGAATGCTTGACGTTTAATAGCATCTTCAATCACGTTAAACAGTTTAGGGATTGTATTGTATCTTTGGAAAAATTGCGGATCAACTGCTTGACCAGTCTCCACAGAAGTTACAGAAACAGTTTGTCGATTACGAACTTCAATTACTACTGGGCCTCTAGCATCGGGTATACAAAAACAACTATTGCTTAAGGTGTAGCGATAGTTAGACAAATTTTGTTTGTTCCATAATCTTTCATTCAATTTTAATCGTCTTAATTCTAATTTACTGTTATTACCAAATGTCACTTGTGCTAGTTCTACAGTAGATTGAGACCTCACTGGTAAATTTAAACCTAAACAGAGCAGCAATCCGGCAGTAATAATAATGGGTAAACGCATATAATTTCTTTCCTGGCTAAATTTGATATGTGAGTATGTTTTGATGAAGTTTGAGTACATCTATAGTATAGTTTCTGGGCAGTTGTTTAAATTTATTTTATTTTTTGATTAAAGTTACTAGGCGATCGCGCCATCAGGTTCAGTTCAGGTTATTAGTGTATAAGACACAAACCCAAAAGCTTTAGGTGCGTTACGGCTTACGCCTAACACAACGGCAATATTGCAGGAGGAAAATCCACACTGCAATTTGCCTCCCCTACATATACTGAAAACAGCTTGTTTATTTTTATTTCTGTATAAAAAGTAACTTTTATTTATCTAGAATAATGGGCGCGATCGCCTGAAATATACGGACATAAGTATTAAAAGTTGTTAAAAACGGCAACAATATCAACCTCTCACCTATCGAATTGTATTAAGTGCAAATACAGTCAAACAGTAGATGGTAGAAACAAAAAAATATCCACCATAGTCAAATATGGTGAGGAGTAAAAATTATGCAACTAAAACTGAAGAATATTGTTACGACATCTGTTTTCACTGTGGCATCAATTGGTAGTGCGATCGCTACTATCGATCTATTCATGCCACAGCCAGCAGCTTTTGCCAGAGAATCGTTAGGAGAATGTATTCAAGAGTTGAGAGACTATGGTATTTCTACACGGGAGGCGGCAAATATTTGTAGAAACCAACGAGATACAAATCGGGATGACGATAGAGACAATAGAGATGATTGGGATCGGAATAGAGATAGAAGAGGTAGAGAGCGGTATATAGAAATACGTCCTAGGTCTGGACGTACTTCAGGAGGATTTTGGCGTTATTATACTCCGAACGTCTCTGATGACTCTATGTACAGAGCCGGTTGCCAACGTATTTCTAGAAATGATTGGCGTTGTAATACACCAAAAATCCGAGTACTAATGAGAGATGAATGGAGAGATAATTCACGCCGAGACAATCGGATAGAGTATATAGAGATACGTCCTAGGTCTGGCTCTACCCTGGAAGGACGTTGGCGTTATTCTGCTCCTGGTGTGCCTGATGATGCCATGCAAAGAGAAGGTTGTGAACATATTTCTAGGGATGATTGGCGTTGTGCTACACCTACAATCCGAGTCCCAGTAATTCGTAGGTGAAAATTAGCTATGAGTTGAGGCTTGACTGTCAACTCTCAACCCTGACAAAAAAAATGGGATACAAGCCCCGTCCTTCTAGGAAGGCTTTATGGTAAAATTCCAATATAGTCGCCATAGGGCATTGGGAGACTTTAAACGGACATGGAGGGATGGTAAGACCACTTGTGGCGCAACCCAATGAAGTGTCAAGGAATCCTCGCTCCTTTAGGACGAGGAGGTATGTCAAGATGAAAATCTTCTTTGTTGATGCTATACACTAAAGCTTCTGCACCAAGAAGAGCGATCGCACTTTGCAATTTTTCGCCTAATTTTTCAGCTACCCGCCTAGAAGCTTGATTTTCTGGGCGGATTAAGCTGATTAACTCGGTTATTCCCCAATTTTCAAAACCATAAGCCATTGCCGCTTTTGCACCTTCAGTAGCATAACCATATCCCCAAAATTGTCGCCGCAAAGACCAGCCAATTTCTAGTCCTGGCCAGCCTTCTGGTTGCCAGTAGCCAATTCTACCAATCATTTCGCCACTGGATTTTTCTTCAACCGCCCACATCCCATAACCCCGCAATTGCCAATGTCCCAGCATCATCGCCAGATTGCGCCATGATTCCTCACGGGATAAAGGTTTACCATAACCGATGTAACGCACAACTTCGGGATCACCGCACATATCAGCGTAAGCGTCAAAGTCTTGCTGATTAAATGCCCGTAAAATTAAGCGGGGTGTAGAAAGTTGGGGAATTAGCATTACGGTTGCAGATTTTCTGGAGATTCTTCGTTATTGAAGAACAGTAGACGAACAGCGAGAATAGCAAAACCTACAGCCGCGATCGCTTTTAATAACCGGGTAGGTAATACCTCTGCAACTGCACCCCCAGCTAATGCACCGAGGAAACTAGCTAAGAGTAACGCTGCCGCACTACCAAAGAATACCGCACGCACAGATTGACCACGACCAGAAAGTGCGATCGCGGCTAACTGGCTTTTGTCGCCTAACTCAGAGATGAAAACTGTAATAAAACTCAGTCCTAAAAGATGCCAATCCATAATTTTGGGGTTAGGGGTTAGGGGAATAGGGAAAATTAACCTTGTAATACATCCCAGAACAGCATAACGGAGACTAACAGCAACATGACTCCGGCTGATTTGTCTAAGGCTTTGGGACTGAGTTGTTTAGAAATCCAACTTCCTAGCAGTACACCTAATAAGCTGGTGGTGATTAGTGCAGCCGCAGAACCGAGAAATACTACCCAAGGTGCATGAGATTCTGCACTCATTAATAAGGTAGATAGCTGGGTTTTATCGCCAATTTCCGCGAGAAAAATAGTAATAAATGTAGTGCCAAAAACAACTATGGGTGAGTCCTGCTTTTTCTGACTGTCAGCACTAGCTACAGGCTGAATCGTTTCAATGGTTTTAGGTTCGGTACTTGCTGTTAGTTCTGGTTGGCTTACAGATGCAGATAAGCCAGTTAGGATTACAGGTGCAGAGTCAAGTTTCACAGGCAGTAGTTTTGTTACTAGAGATTTTTCATATTCTTCTCATTTTCTCAGATGGTTGTCATAAATTGCAACTCTTCTGCAAAAATGCAACTTTCCTTTGACATAGAGTAAAGACAAGAAGTTATACCATTAAGCTGTTAAGCATTTAATTTGCACATTCAGGTGGTAAGGGGCAGGGAGCAGGGGGCAAGGGAGAGAGTTTGCAGCTTTTACCAGCATAAAAATGATGCGATTTAGATGATGATTAGCTTAGTCAGTTGCAGTGAATATTATGGAAACTCAAGATTTAACAATCCGTTTTCCCTCAGAACTACTTGCCAAAGCTCAGAAAGTTCAGGAAAGTAACGAATCTTTCAATGATTTAGTGGTTAAGGCTTTGGAATCTGAAGTAACACGTAGAACAGTATGGGCTGCACATCAACGAATTATTGCCCGCAGCGAAATTATTAAAGCTAAAGCTGGTATACAAGCAAGTTCTACAGATATGATTCGCAGTCTCCGAGAAGGTGAAGGAATACGCGATTAGAGCTTTGTACCTTAAAAAATGTAGTGTTCAGGGTATTATCTTAATTTGCGTAAAATAATAAAATCTGACATTTTTACTAAAAAATATTATTAATATCTGACATTGTTAGAATGGTTGTATAACAATCTCATACAATCAACCTCTCCTGCTGAACAAGGTTGAGGCAAAATATTATGGCTACTAACATCCTCGACAATATCGACTTGGGGACATTGGGGGAACTCCTGCAACAAGCACGTAAGAAGTGTGGCATGACGCAGGCTGATGCAGCTAAAGTGATTGATGCTGCACGTACCACGATGATTGCGATCGAAAAAGGAGAACGCCGCATTAAACCCAATGAACTGATTAAACTGGCTCGTGCTTACGGATGTTCTGTTAGTGAATTTGTGCGACCGCGTCCGGTGGTACAACCTTTTGAGGTACAGTTTAGGGCAGTTTATCAGCGCAGTGAGGAAGAAGAGGCAGAAATTAAACCATTTATTCTGCAATTAGAGGAACTTTGCCAGAATTATCTGGAACTTGAGGAGATTATGGACGCGCCACTGCCGCAAAACTATCCTCTGGAGTATCAGGTAAAAAATATGCCGATTAAATCGGCTGCGGAGAGTCTAGCAATTGCAGAGCGTCAAAGGCTGGGTTTGGGGGATGCTCCTATTCCTAAACTTCGGGACATCCTGGAACAAGATGTGGGTTTACGTATCTTCTATTTGCAGATGCCACAAAAATACTCAGAAGTGTACAGCTATAACGAGCAAATAGGCGGCTGTATGGCTATCAATGCTAATCATCCAGAGGAAAGAAGGCGTTGGTCAATGGCGCATGGATACCTGCATTTTTTGGTGCATCGACGCAAACCTGAGTTTCATTTTGATGGTCAGTATCAAAGAATGCCAGAAAGTGAGCAATTAGCGGAAACTTTCCCCAAATATTTCTTGATGCCTACTAGCGGATTACTCAAACGGTTTAATGATATGTACCGTACTCATGGCAAATTTACGCCAACTAATCTGTTTACACTAGCCCATTATTACGGTGTTTCTGTAGAAGCACTTGTTTATCGGCTTGAGGAAATAGAACTTTTGCCTACGGGAACTTGGGAGAAACTGGGAGATAGGGGATTAAAAGTCAGGAAAGCACAACAAGAACTTGGCTTAGAGGAAATCCCCCAAAGAATTGATATGATGCCACTCCACTATCAACACTTGGCAATTGAAGCACTAGATCAAGGTTTAATTACAGAAGGGCGTTTTGCTGATTTCCTTTGTGTTGACCGTTTAGAAGCACGCCGCATTGCCGAAGCGTTACGGGAACATTCAAGCGGAATAATGGAAGCAACAACTGATTTTGACCTGCGTCAGTTGCAGACTGGTGGGAAGTGAGGGGAATGTATGCAAATTCATCATTCCCACTTGATTCTTGATGCTTGTTGTGTTCTCAATTTTTGTGCTTCGGGTGATTTTCTGGGAATCTTGAAATCTATTCCGGCTGAGGTTGTAGTGACTACAGTGGTTCAGGAATATGAGTTAAGAACACTCCAACGCCTTAAGGAAGAAGAGAATCAGGGTGCAATTCAGTTTGAGGCAGCAATTGAACAAGGTTTACTCATAGTCGTAGATTTTGAGTCAGAACAAGAGGAAGAATCTTATGTAAACTATGCTGCTATTCTTGGTGATGATGGTGAATCTGCTACTTGTGCGATCGCAACTGATGACAAACGAGCGATATCTTTTATACAAAAGGAAGCTAGCAATATTCAGATTCTATCAACACCGGAAATCATCAAGCACTGGTCAGAAGTCGCAAGTCTTGATGATTCTGACCTACGTAATATCCTCAATACTATTCGTCTCAAAGGTCGCTATTTACCTGCTAAAACTCATCCTCTACGAAGCTGGTGGCTGGGCTTTTTAAAATGATGTCTTAGATTAAAATTAACTTAACATAACTTTAAATCCCGACCGCTTTATCGAACCTTAGCATTTCTAAGCTTCTGTCACCATAAACCCCTTCAATTTGTTGACGACAGCAGTCTATAGCAAAATCATTGAGTTCTTCTGGCTCAATACCATACATATCCTCAAATATCGCTGGTTCTACACGACAAAAGCGGGGACGATTGGCGTAAATGCGGCATTCTCTTGTGTCATGGTCAAAGTTAATGCACCAACCGCCTTCACCCACCATACTCATGTATAGTTCCAGTTCTTCCGGTGTGAGATAATCTTCTATTTCGGGACGATCTGCTGGGTCAAGGTTGCAGCAAGCTCCACATTGTTTCACACATTGCCATGTTGCCATTTTATGTCTTTTCCTATACTTTTATTAAGTAAATTAAATATCACTGGCGATTCCCAGATATCATTGATTGCGGGTATTGCAACTGAGTAATTAAATTTTTAAGACCATTGGGAGGAATTAAGAAAGATGTTTGATGCTATTGCTAACATTAATTGGGAAGTGATTTTCCAGCTAACCTCTGTTGCATTAATTGTCCTGGCTGGGCCTGCTGTGATTTTTGTCCTGGCTTTCCGCAACGGCAACCTTTAGGAGTGCTGAGTGCTGAGTTAGTTTGCAATTTTCAGACTCAAGACTCAGCACTTAAATTTGATAAGGCTTGAATTGCAGCTTGAATAATACAGTCATACTGGGGTAATGATAGATCAATTTCTAGGGCATCTTCACGACTAGTCCCTAGTAAACCGATTTTACTACCTGGTTGCATCATTAACACTTTACCCTCAGAGTTTTTGATTCTTAACTCTGGGGGTGAAATATTTTGATATATTCCACAAGTATACTGACGCTGGTTGTAAGTGAAAGTGGTTCTTAAAGGTTTGGGGGAAGGTTGATAAAAAATTTGTAATGGTGAATCCTTAGCAAGTCTGACTCCTACCAACTCCATCTCAATGGTAGTGTTACCGTTAAAGTGATTTTCGCGCAATTTGTAAGCTATATCTAATGGTGAAGGTAGAGGAAAGTAATCACGCCACCGCCAAGCGATCGCTTTTATTCTATACTCTTGCTGATTAATATTTTGGCTGAGGGTGAGTTTAATATGACCTTTGCCCACAATTTTCTGCTCAACAACTCTTACGTTAGCCGTCCAAAATACGGGATCTGGGTTATCAATACCGCAGGGATGGAGGGTGTCTAGTTGTTGGTAAAGTGCTTGATTGATTTGATTAAAATCCGCCTGAGCATCGATTTGCAGTAATGGCTTGAGGTGTTGGGGTTCAAGACATTGGTTAGCGAACTCAGATAAACGCGATCGCAACACGTCTAAATTCTCAGCAAGTAAAGAAAATCCGCCGGCGGCTTTGTGTCCCCCGAATTTTCCTAGTAAATCTTGGCAATATTCCAATGCTTCAAACACATGAAATTCGGGTATTCCTCTGGCTGAACCGCGAATGTGTGTCTCATTTTCGTAAGTACCGATAAATACAGGTACGCCGTAACGTTCAACTAAACGGGAAGCGACTATTCCAATTACACCATGATGCCAATTAGGTTGGACAACGACTAAAACCCTGTCTTGTGGAAGAGACGCGATGAATTGAGTTTCTACAAATGCGATCGCTTCTTGTTCGATTTGCTCACATAATTGTTGACGGGTAGTGTTGACTTGCTCGCATTGGATAGCTCGCGCCAGTGCCAATGACATATCATCTGTAGTCAGTAATTCAATCACCGTCTGGGGATCACCAATGCGTCCAATCGCGTTAATCCGGGGGCCGAGGCGGAAACCAATGTCTTCTGGTTTGAGGGACTGGGCATTGGGCATTGGGCATTGGGCATTGGGCATTGAGGAAGAAGATTTCTCCTCTGCTCCCTGCTCCCTGCCCCCTGCTCCCTGCCCCCTGCCCCCCTGCTCCCTGCCCCCTGCCCCCTTAGCCTGCACTCCCCCTACCTGAATCAAAGCCTGCACCCCTGGTAGTTGGGATTTGGGTAAGAGTTTCAAGCCACGTTTTACCCAGCGACGGTTAACGCCGGTTAAGGGTGCTAAATCTGCGATCGTTCCCAGGGTGAATAATGCTAGCATCGGCTGAATTAAGCCTTTTGTGTTGCCTAGTTTTTGCGCTAAAGACACCGCTAAGATATAGGCTACACCTACACCCGCAATTCCCCGATAGGGTGAGGTTTCGGCTATCAGTTTGGGATTTAAGATGGCGTTGGCTGGGGGTAATTTTTGGGGGATGTCGTGGTGATCTGTAATAATTACTTTTAAACCCAGTTCTCTGGCTCTGGCTATGGGTTCAAAAGCCGAAATGCCATTATCTACAGTTAAAATTAACTCTACACCTTCACTCTTGAACTCTTCCACAATTCTTTGATTAATCCCATAACCTTCGTGCATCCGGCTGGGTATGGCGTAATCTACCTGCGCGCCTAAACTGCGAAGACTCCGCCATAGTAAAGCGGTGCTAGTCATGCCATCGGCATCATAATCACCACAGATGGCTATTTTACTTTGAGAGGCGATCGCATCTGCCAACAATTCCACACTCAATCCCAAATCAGGGAATTGTGCTAAAGGTGAAGGTAAATCTAGGGATTCGGGGTTTAAAAAGGCTTGTGCTTGTTCTACGGTTTCAATGCCACGATTAATTAACAATTGGCTGATAATTGGTGATAGATTCGTTGCTAATGCCAATTCTGCGGCAAATTCTGGCTTTTGGGGGTAAATTTGCCAACGTTGGTTAGGTAATCGCCTGGGAGATGGGGATGAGACAAGTCTATCTATCACTGTGGGAGTTATGAGTGGGAAGTTCACTATTATTGCTCAACTCATCACTCATAACACTTTATGTTAACGATTAGAAAACATTTACCCGACCATCATTAAGTATATAGATAGAGCGATCGCCTGGATAACGCCAAGTGGGACGAATCTCTACGCGTAATGTGGCAAAATTGGGCTTAGAAACAACTGCTTGTAATGCTAATCCTGTCTTATCCCAAAATACTAAGGAAAGATTGGGTTCTGTACCGTCTTCCTGCGGGAATTGTAATTTCTGGCCTGGTTGCAGAGGAATAGTCTGAGAACCTGCAATTTTTTGTAGTTCTATTAAATTAGAAGTGTTATTAACTACTTCTAAACGGATACGTTGACCAGGTGTAAACTGAAGGGGGCGCGCACCACACTTAGAGGCACAAGTTCCCGCTAAACTAGTGTGAGTATCACCTATTGATGTTAGTAACACAGTAGCGGCTGCTAATACAACTGGCAAATTTTTCAACATAAGCCATCGGATAAATACTGATGCCATATAGTAGCCGATAACAATATTATTCACCCTCAGCAAATCTGAGGTATTGGGGATTGGGTAATTTTGTAGTTTGAAATTTTAATTGGTTATGAAATTTGC
>JBODRP010000053.1:0-22262 GCA_050633005.1 Trichormus sp.
ATCTAACATAAGCAAAATATTTTTGTTGGGGTAAAAGCGATATAAAACCTGAAATTAATCGTTTTATTCTTTTAATTAATTAAAAATTATAGTATAAAGATTCAGTACAGAAAAAATTAAAAATTAAAGTAAAATTAAAACTAATTATTGCCATATTGGCAGGTTTGATTTCAATAAATGAGATATGAATATAAGAGATTCAAAAAATACTCCTATATAAATACTTGTTGTTATCTACCTCAATTTCTACAGCAAAAATCTGCCTGAATTTCAGAGATTTATCGGCAATCTTAGAAACTAGGAAATAATATATGTTATCACCACTATCTGCTCAAAATGTTATCCAGTATCTGCACACAGCAGGTCTGTGTAGCTTAGTAGACGGCACTTTTGAGCTTTTAAATTTGCCAGAAACTAATAAGAAGAATCGTAATTTAGTGGTGAAGTTAGGAGATAATCGCCAAGTCCTAGTTAAGCAAGAACGCCAGATTGAAACTGATATAATTAATCATGAATTGTTCAATGAATGGCTGTTTCAGCAATTACTGCAAAAGTTTCCAGTTTTAGGTAATATTTCCGCGATCGCGCCCTTAGTGCTACATTTTGATGAAGAAAACTCCATCCTGGTACGTAGCTATCTCAGTGAATACTTAGATTTAAGTAGTTTTTATCAACACCAGAATATTTTCCCCGTAGAAATCGCTTCAGCTATCGGGACAACATTAGCAGCAGTACATCGCGCTACTTTCCAACGCCAGGAATACCGCGATTTTATGGCGACTGCACCCCAAGGACAATTTCGCTATAGTTTTTACAACCCCGCACAAGGAATAAGTTCAATTACTCCAGAGATTTTCGCTAAAATTAACAGCGAAGCAATGCAATTCTATACGCTTTACCAAAATTGCGAAAGCTTAGAAGCAGCTATTGCTGATTTAGCCTATGAATGGAATCCTTGCTGCTTGACACACAACGATTTAAATGTACACAACATCTTAATTCATTCCCGATGGAATCAGTTAGATAACTGTTTAGTAAGATTAATTGATTGGGAAGCTTGTGGATGGGGAGATCCCGCCTTTGATTTAGGAAATATCTTAGCTAGTTACTTACAAATTTGGCTTTCTAGCTTAGTTATAGATCCGAGTTTGGAGTTAGCAGAATCTCTACAATTAGCTATGACTCCATTAGAGGAGATTCAACCTTCATTAGTAGCTTTATTCCAAGCTTATCTTAATACTTTTCCGATGATTTTGGAGTACAACAGTGATTTTTTAATCAGAGTTATCAAATTTGCCGGATTAGGATTAATTCATCAAATTCAAGCCAGTATTAAAAATTGCCAAAGTTTTGATAATTCTGATATGTATAAGTTACAGTTTGCTAAGAATATTCTGACTATGCCTGAGAAATCTGTTGTCAGTATCTTGGGAATTAATGAATTAGAAATAATCAGTTCTGTAGTTAATAAGAATAAAATAACCCAACCAGAGAAGGAAAACCAATTAATTCCTCTATATTATGAAAAAACTCGTCTGCGTGGCTGTTAAGTAAAGCAAAACTATGTAAATACAAGGCACTGTTGCCTGTTGCCTGTTCCCTCGAATGTAATTAATGCTAAACTATTCTGCTAGAACGATGCTAAATTACTTGAGCGATATTGCTACTAATATCCAGATTGAACCAAATTTTTGTATCTATCATCCCAATTATCAGCCGTTTGCTCTCCCCTCTAAAGTAGCAGATAGATTTCAGCATAATTCGCCTGAACTCCAACATAAATATCTGAATTTACTATTACGTAATTTTATTTACGGTATCTATTACAACGGAGCTTTACAAAGCAGCTTGGCAGTTGATTCTAGTAATGCTAACTATCAAGTTTCACACAATTTAGCAACTAATTCCGTTGTAGATATTGACTGGAAATTTTACGAACAACTGCAAGCTAGTAATCATGGTAGAGGTTATTTTGATCCTAGTTGGGAAGTGCTGCGAAAAGAACCTGATGGTAGTATGGCAGTAGCTAAAGATGGTTTAACCTTATATATAGAGCCAGATTGTCATCTCAAGCCGGGAAAAAAATCTGCTCAAATTGGGGAATCAGTAGCAATTTGGATGCCCAATAATCGCTTGCAAAATGGCTATTATCTAGCTGTGAGTGATGTGGCACAGGAACAACACAGCAGTCAAGATGTAAATTTAGGCACAGGTAGAATCTATTTTAATTTTAGTGCGGCTGGTGCGATCGCTCTCATGGATAGTCTCACCGAGCAACTCAACGCCAATACTATTCCTTTTACCTTTCAAGTCCTTTACAATCCTAGTGCCTACGAACGCTACGATGCTGGGGTACTCTATTTTGAGCGTCACGACTATGCAGAAATTCACAAAATTTTGCAATTGGTTTACCGAGAAAATCAAGCTTATTTTCGTCCAGAAATCCCCTTATTTACCAAGTTTTTAGCACCCGGTTTAGGACTAGCTGAAGAACCGACTCAAAAATTTACCGCACAGGAAAGTTTTGGGATGAACCGTTGTCAAATCTTAGCGAATGCCTTACTAGAAGCCTGGCAAAAAGGTAAAAACGCTGTAGAAGAACGGATGAAAGCTATTCACCAACATTTCCAAAGTCATGCCATTGATTTGCAGCGTCCCTACCTCAACCCTACATCTGAAGATATATATTTACCCATCAAGTAATTTGGATTGACATTACAGTAAAATTAACCATGAGAGCAGGTATACCACCTGCTATTTTTTTATGGTTGAAATTTATGTCTTTTAGTTATCATCGCACTGTTCGCTTTCAAGATACAGATGCAGCCGGTGTAGTCTACTTCGCCAATATTCTGAGTATTTGCCATGAAGCTTATGAAGAATCACTCAGAACATCAAGTATCAATCTCAAAGATTTTTTTACTGCTCCCGAAATTGCATTTCCTATAGTTCATGCTAGCGTCGATTTTCTGCGTCCTATATTTTGCGGAGACAAGTTATTAGTTAACTTAATGCCGCAAAAAATTAGTGATGAAAAGTTTGAAATTCACTATGAAGTTGCATTGAGTGATGTAGTGGTAGCTAAGGCAATTACTCGCCATGTTTGTATTAGTGCCAATACTCGTAATAAGCAAGCATTACCTACTAATATCGTTCACTGGTTAGAAAGACATCGTAGAGAAACAGAAGAGGCAGAAAGAAGAAAAGCCAGAGAAGTTATTTCATGAAGTAATTAGGTTTGTAGTAAGGACTTCAGTCCTGAAAATATTAAGGACTGAAGTCCTTACTACAAACTATAGTTAAATTTGTCGTATTATAGCGGTGCGTTACGGCTATATTTCATTTGTTAACACCCTCAAATCCTTGCGTAGCCGTAACACACCCTACTCATGATTTAGTTGATTTTCTCAAAAATTCCATAGCGATTTGTTGTAATGTTTGACGATTAATTTTACCTTGGGCATTACGCGGTAATGTATCTAAAGAAATCCAATATTTAGGGATTTTAAATTTGCTGAGTTGATTTTTCAGTGCAGTTTTAATTTCCTCAGTAGTAATATCAGGATTTTGCAGAATATAAATAGCTGTTAATGCTTGTCCCCAATCTGGATCAGGTATACCAATTACACAAACATCAGCAACCATTTGTGTTTGCAGAATAGCTGATTCAATTTCTATGGGGTAAATATTTTCTCCACCGGAAATGATTTTATCACTATTACGTCCAACAATTGTTAAATAACCTTGCTCATCTAAATAGCCTAAATCATCTACAGAAAAATCATCTGATTGATGCCAAAAATCTGGATAATAACCAAGAGCTAAAGATTTAGCTTGAATTATAATATTGCCGATTTGATTAGTTGGTAAAATTTCTCCTTGATTGTTGCAAATCTTCACTTGAGCATGAGGAAGAATTTGTCCACTACCAGTTTTACCATTGAAAAAATCATCTGGTTTAAGGGTGACAATTTGAGAAGCTGTTTCTGTCATCCCATAGGTTGGTGCTAACCTAATACCGTGAAACTTAGCTTTTGCTAATAATTCCTCTCCAGCAGGCGCACCACCTAAAAGAACAGTTTTAAATTGAGCGAGCCATGCAGTTAATGCTTGATTTTGTAGCAGTCTTTGTAATTGCGTTGGTACTAAAGATATAAAAAAATCTTGATAGTTAATTTGATATTTTAAACCTAACTCTATTGATTTAAAAGGCAGAATTACTAATTTACCGCCAGTAATGACAGCACGTATAAACTGCATTAAACCGCTAACATGATGCAACGGTAAAACACAAAATGAGTTAACGTTTTCTAGGTGAAAATATTCTCTAAATCCCTGTACTGATGCGGTGAGAGTTTCCCAAGTGTGCATGGTAAATTTTATCTTTCCCGATGAACCTCCGGTGGGAATCATGATTAGGGAATGGGGTATTGGGCATGGGGAAGGGGGAAGGGGGAATTGGCTATGGAAGAATTTAGGTAGGGTTTCTATGCCTAAAATGATGTCTGGTTTTACTAAGTTAAATACTTGCTCCCATTCTTGTTTTCCCCAGTCGGGATTACATAAAAATATTTGGCAATTGGCTGCACAGGCGGCCATAAAACTAGCTAGAAATTTGACTGGTATGCGTTCGGCTAGGATGATTTTTGGTGAAGGATTTAATATTGATAATTGGGTGAGTTTGGTGTAGATTTCGGTGGCGATTTGCTGAAATTCTTGATTGTCTTCACCAATTAGTAAATTATGGTGAATTAGCTGATCAAAATAAACTTTCTGGCCAGGTGTCATCTTCTGCTTGGGTAAAAAAATGATTGATGCCAAAACCAACAGCCCGATCGCGGTGAGATAATTCTGCTGCTAATCTGAGTGCAGCTTGTCTAGCGATCGCAGTTTCAAAGACTGATGAAAATACTGCGTCAATTTCATGCTGTTGGCAAAATTTCCTCAAACGGGAGGGATAACCCGCAATAGCTGGTTTAATCACAAAGATTCCGCGCCAACCCTTCTCATAACAAGCCGCAAGTTGTTGCAGTGTGGCGACAGATTCATCTAAAGCGATCGCAGTATCATAAGACTGACTCAATACCAACATCGCGCCAAAATCTGCGACAGGTAAGGGTTGTTCAAGAAATTCAATTTCAATCTGGGATTGGGGATTTTTTCCCAAATTATCGCAAGTTTTTAACCATAATTGCGCCTGTTCATAGTTCAATCCCCCGTTAGCATCTAAACGCAGTTTGGCGTTAGCTGGTAAAGCTTGTGTCAGTAACTCAAACACGGAGAGTTCTTGACTAATATCATTCACCCCAATTTTCCATTTAAACGTGCGATATCCCTGCCGCCAAAGATTCTGCCATTGATGTAACGCCGCTTCCCCAGATGGCAGTAAGGCACTGTATTGGGCATGGGGCATTGGGGTAAATATTTCTACCTTGTCTACCTTGTCTCCCCCTGCACCCCTGCTCCCTGCACCCCTGCACCCCTGCACCCCTGCACCCTGCTCCCTGCTCCCCAGTTCCTCCAACGCTGATTCAAAGCCGAATTGACAGGCGGGTAAATCATCGGGAATGGAGAAAATATTTGCCTCTGTAATTGCTTGGGGGAGTTGGTGACAGAAATCTAAAGCTTGTTCTAGAGTTTCCGAACCGAACCAACTAATGGGGGCGATTTCTCCCCAGCCGACTTTATCGTTAGCATCACACAACCTGAGAATAATCGCTTCCCGTGTTTCCCAAATCCCGTGACTAGTGACAAGCGATCGCGCAAATTTCAGCTTTATGCTACGAAAATCAAATTGGTACATCGTCTTGGAAACTGCGTAATAACCTCCCCCTGCACCCTGCACCCCGCCCTCTACCTGCTCACACGCCTGCGATCGCAAATCCTACACCCAATAACAAGCAACTCCAAAAATGCACCGCGACAGCAATGAATTTACAATTACTGACTTTTTCGGGGTGGTTGTGATTTGCTTGAACGTGGCGACACAATTTAAAGGCGTAGGGCAGACTTAGCCAACTTAAAAGTGTCCAGACGGGGAAAATACCTAATACTACAAACAGCAAATTCAGGGGGTAAATGCTACCTGTAAACCAAGTCAGGACTTTCGCGCCTGTGGCTGTACCTAAACGAACAATGGGCGATCGCTTGCCGGCGGCAATGTCGTCTTGGACTTGGTGAAAGTGTGAGCAAAATAACACTAAACTTGTGACAATCCCGACAATTACGGAGACAGCTAAACCTGTGAGTGACCAAGTTTTAGTTTGACTGTAGTAGGCGGCTGTGATGCCCAAAGGCCCAAAGGCAAAAAAGCAGAGAATTTCGCCTAAACCTTGGTATCCTAGACGAAAGGGAGGCCCTTGATACATATAGCCTAAACCACAGCACATCAAAATTATACCGATGACCGTGGGGTCTTGTTGCCAGATAGCGATCGCTAATATCCCCAACAAACCCGCAATCAAACACAAGTTTCCTAACCAAAATACTAAAGTCTTCTTACCAGTTAAATTCACCAGCGAGTGGTGTTTATTGATATCAATACCTGTTTCCGAATCAAAGACATCATTACTGATATTTTCCCAGGCCAGAATCAAAATTGCTGCCGCTACAAAAATAGAAAATATTGCTACATTAAAACTTTTAGTTTCTGCAATTGCTACAGATGTTCCAACCCAAATTGGCATAATTGCCACGCTGTACATCGGCGGTTTAATTGCTGCCATCCATAATTTACTCTTGGAAGGTGAAATTTGTTTTGTAGTCATCAGTCCTGATTAATTAAACTAACAAAAATTTACTCATAATTTATTTATATTGAGTGATGCGTAATATACTTTCTATTTAGTTGAGTGTATTACTTGAAAGTAAGCTGAATACATTTTCTCTACTCACTCATAACCCGCTACCGCTAACCGCACTATGTTACAACTCTTTAACCTCCCTGTGGTAAATTTTACATTTCTTAGTTGGCAGCGCAAGCATCAGCCTTGCTTGTCAGGGTTTGGGAACACCCTCAACACAGCAAGCCATACTCTGGTGAAATGGTGACTGAATATGCTACCTGTAGAAATACGACCACGTTTAATTACACTTTAGGAAGATAACTTAAAAAAAATTTACTATTTCTAGATTTATGACAGTTTCACCATGTCGTAGTAACTTTGTTGTAGAGCAAAAAGACCTCTACCAATTTTTGTTAGCTGTTCAAGAAAATTGCATCAAAAATAGTTGTCGGCAAATAGTCAGCATTTCCCTAGCAATTGATTTAGTTGATCCGCTAATAGTATTCGACAATTTAGCGCAAGCAAATGAAATAAAATTTTACTTTGAGCATAAAGGCAAAGGAGAAGCGATCGCGGCCATCGATGCAGTCAAAAAAATCCAGATTAATGGCGAAGATCGCTTTGATCAAGCTGAATATTTCATTCAATCTCATGCCAAAAATATAATTACTTTCGGTGATAAAAAAGCTGCCTTTACTGGGGCGCACTTTTTTTGTTACTTTAGCTTTTTTGATCAACCCCATCAAATTGATTATCCCTTTCCCTCTGCAACGGTTTTTTTACCCCGTTGGCAAATCTCTGTTAAAAAAGAACAATGTTTTTTAGTAACTAATACTATTATTAATGCTAATTTTAATATTCAGTTATTCTTACAAAAACTCAGTCATAAAATAGAAACTATTCATTCTTTAAAGCCTTATTCACCCAATATTGATTATTTTCCCGCGATTTTAACGAAAAAATCTGTTAAGAATACAGAACATTTTAAGCTTTCTGTAGTTTCAGCTTTAGAAAAAATTAATTCTAGTCATCTCAGTAAAATTGTCCTAGCAGATGTTCTAGATGTCAATTCAAATCAGAATTTTAATTTATTTAACTCCTTAAATAATCTCCGCAAAATTCATCCTAATTGTTATATTTTCTCTACCAGTAATGGCAAAGGACAAAGTTTTATCGGTGCAAGTCCAGAAAGATTAATTAGTATTCATAATCAACAATTAATTACTGACGCATTAGCAGGTTCTGCACCCAGAGGTAAAACCCCAGCCGAAGATGCAGTTAATGCAAATCGCCTACTCAACAGCGAAAAGGAAAGACATGAACATTTATTAGTGATGAATTTCATTACCCAACGCCTCACTCAACTAGGTTTATTACCCCAAGTATTAGCCCCACGTCTAAGACAATTATCTAACATTCAGCACCTCTGGACACCAATTAGTGCGATCGTTCCCGCTAATGTACATCCTTTAAAAATTGTCGCCCAATTACACCCCACACCAGCCGTAGCCGGTGCAGCTAGAGATGTCGCCTGTGCAGAAATTCGCCGTTATGAAAACTTTGAAAGGGGTTTATATGCTGCGCCTTTGGGTTGGGTAGACTCCCAAGGTAACTGTGAGTTTATTGTGGGGATTCGTTCTGCCTTAATTGATGGCGATCGCGCTAGACTTTACGCAGGTGCAGGTATCGTCGCCGGTTCTGATCCTGAACGGGAATTTGCGGAAATTCAACTCAAGCTTCAGGCGTTGTTAAAAGCATTAGTTTAAACGCAGAGTAGCGCAAAGGTTCACGCAGAGGGGCGCAAAGTGCTATTCTCCGCGTCACTTTGCGTTTACCTCCGCGTTCCTTTGCGTTAAACTAAATCTCTATGAGTAAAAGCTCTAGCATTTGCCCCGGTGTAGGTGGCGACAATATGTCCATCACCAGTCAATTGATATTTATATGTAACTAAACCTTCCAACCCAACAGGGCCACGGGGAGGCATTTGTTGAGTGCTAATTCCAACTTCCGCACCAAAACCATAACGGAAACCATCAGCAAACCGAGTAGAACAATTATGAAAAACTCCAGCAGAATTAACTAAGCCAAAAAATCTTTCTACCGTCGCTAAATCTTCAGTAACAATTGCATCTGTATGCCGAGAACCATATTCATTAATATGAGCGATCGCAGCTTCTAAAGAGTCTACAACTTTCACTGCCAAAATTAAATCGCTGTATTCTGTTTCCCAATCGGCATCAATGGCAGGTGCGATATCAGGTAATATTTTTAAAGTCTGTTCATCACCGCGTAATTCCACATCAACTGCTTGTAAAGCTGCGGCGACTTTGGGTAAAAATTCCGGTGCGATCGCCTGATGTACTAACATAGTTTCAATGGCATTACAAGCAGCCGCATATTGAATTTTAGCATCAACAGAAATCTGCACAGCCTTATCAATATCAGCCGCTTCATCTACATATAAATGACAAATCCCATCAGCATGGCCAAGTACAGGAATGCGGGTATTTTCTTGCACAAATCTGACAAAAGAATTAGAACCTCTAGGAATAATTAAATCTACATATTTATCTAACTTTAAAAGTTCTAAAGTTTCTTCTCTAGTTGTGAGTAACTGCACCACATCAGGACTAACATCTGTCTGTGATAAACCTTGTTTAATAGCTTTAACTATCGCCTCACAAGAACGCACAGCTTCCTTACCACATTTGAGAATTACACCATTACCAGATTTAATCGCCAGCGAAACAATCTGAATCGCCGCCTCTGGGCGCGCTTCAAAAATAATTCCCAACACCCCCAAAGGACAAGTCACCCGCTTGAGAACCAAACCAGAATCTAGTTCGCGGTGAATTTGCACCTGTCCCACAGGATCAGCTAGTTTACCAACATCACGCACCCCAGCGATCGCATCTCGTAACTTATGTTCATCCAACTGCAATCTTTTATATAGAGGTTTAGCGATACCCGCAGCCGTCGCCGCTTCACAATCAGCAATATTAGCTGACACAATCTCATCCTTAGCCGATTCTAACGCTTGAGCGATGGAGGCGATCGCTTGATTTTTCGCCTCAGTCGAGAGAATAGCCAATTTACTAGCAGCTTGGCGAGTTTGTTGGGCAATGGTAGTCAGAGAAGAAGCAACTTGCAGAGTAGTCATGATTAAACAGAACTGTGATTGATAGCACAAAACGTTAGCCTTTCCCCATCCTATCAACACTGAATATCTATTAGTCTGCCTTAATCTGACTTTTCACTGGATCTAGAAAACCCTTCTCCAAACCTCTCCCCTACCAATGTAGAGACGTTTCATGAAACGTCTCTACATTTTCCCCCTTCCCTACTAGGGAAGGGGGTTAGGGGGTTAGGTTATGCGTTAACTTGTCCACATAACATGAAAAATCATGATAAGTGTAGGGTGCGTCAGTGCGAAAAAACCTAATTACACAAAGAAAATATTCATACTGACGCACCTTACCAACCCTAGAGACACAAAATATCACACCCCTACAAATACTTATAATTGCCAACTAGAATATACTTGACTATATATCACAACACCCCCGTTATCTTAGGTTAACAAGGGTAGTTAACTTTCACAAACCCATGATCATTTGGCAACCTGATCAACAAATCAACAACGGTAGATTTATCATTCAGGGTAAACCCTTGGGTAGCGGTGGTTTTGGTATCACCTACAAAGCCTTAGAACCCAGCGCAGGCAAACTATACGCCATCAAAACCCTAAATCAGCAAATGCAACTCAGGAGTGACTTTGCTGAACAACAGATTAAATTTATTAACGAAGCCTTGACTATTAAAGGTTTTGACCATCCCCATATTCTCAAAGTTCATGAAGTCATCCAAGAAGGTGAACTCTTGGGCGTGGTGATGGAATATATAGATGGGGTAACTTTATTTCAATACGTCCAAGATAAAGGACAATTATCAGAAACAGAAGCATTGTTATATATAGATCAAATCGGTCAAGCCTTAGAATTGATTCATCAAAAGGGACACCTACACCGAGATATTAAACCTCAAAATATTATCCTCAGACAGCATAAACAAGAAGCAGTCCTCATTGACTTTGGTTTAACCCGAAATCTTGCCACCCAAAGCATGACTAACTCCTTCACCCAAGGTTACGCACCCATTGAACAATATAGACGCAAAGGTAATTTTGGTACTCATACAGATGTTTACGCCTTAGCTGCAACTTTATATTATCTGCTTACAGCTGATGGACTCAAAAACGAAGAAGAAGAACACCCCGTACCTGCACTCAATCGTAAGTATGATGATGAACCATTACCAGCGCCACGGAGTTATAATTCCCAGATTAGCGACAGGGTGAATGATGCGATTCTCAAGGGAATGGAGTTAGAACCGCAAGAACGTACTCCCACAGTCTTAGAATTTCGGAAAAATTTAGGTTTGGTTAGTAGTGGCGATCGGGCAGAAGTACAATTAAAGTCATCTGTCGGGATGGACTACAGCCAACTGCGTGACTTACTTGCTGCTGGGAAGTGGAAAGAAGCCGATAGAGAAACAGCAAGGGTAATGGTAGCGGTGATGAAGCGGGAAAAGGAAGGTTCGTTACGAGTAGAAGACATTGATAATTTTCCCTGTGAAGACCTCCGCACTATTGACCAGTTGTGGGTAAAATACAGCAATGGGCGGTTTGGTTTCTCTGTTCAAAAGCGCATCTACCAAAGTTTAGGCGGAACGAGAAACTACGATGAGAAAATTTGGCGTGCCTTTGGCGACAAGGTAGGATGGCGGGAAGGAGGAATCTGGTCGAAAAGAGGAGGTTGGTTGGACTACAAAAATATTACTTTTGAGATAAAAGCACCACAAGGGCATCTTCCTTATGAAATTTTTCACAAAATGAATAAGTGGGGGTTTTGGTTCGTGAGTGGGGCGACTTCTCTTCTCTCGTCTCAATACTTATAATTTTTACTAGGTATATTAGCGCGACAAGCTTAAAATGTTGGGTTCATTAGATTGAAAAACCAAAATTCAATCATGATAATTAATGACTCAACCCGATAAATTAGACTAGACGCGCCAGTAGGTTGGGTTTCCTTGCGTCAACCCAACACCTAAGTCCATGATGCAAGATAAATTTATTTAAAATTAGTAATAACTCTAAAAACTGTTATTGGTAAACCATGACAACCGTTATTGCCAGACCTTCATCATTACTTGGTAGTATTCAAGTAGAAAAATTAGATCATTTCCATCTGTTCAAATTTAACGACGCACTGCAAGCACGCATGGAAGAACTTCTGGAACGTAAAAAAGCTGATTTATTGACCACAGAAGAAGTTATCGAATTAGAGGAAATTGGAGAACTAGACAGAATTTTTACCCATATCAATGCTATGTTGGTAGCTCAAAAATGACTATTGACGATGCTACTAAAGAAGTTATACGCAGATTTATTCTAATAAAGTCATCTACCATCAATTCATGACAGATACTAATGAACGCGCAGATTTTGACAGCCCGTGGAAAGAAATCCTCGAAGCATATTTCCCCCAAGCTATGCAATTCTTTTTCCCAGAGACAGCAGCATTAATTAACTGGGAACGCCCTTACGAATTTCTCAACACCGAATTTCAACAAATTGCCCGTGAAGCCGAACAAGGTAAACGCTATGCTGATCAATTAGTGAAAGTTTGGCAAATCCAAGGTGAAGAACTCTGGTTATTAATCCACGTAGAAATTCAAGCCCAAAAAGAAGATGACTTCAGTAAAAGAATGTTTACTTACAACTTTCGCATCTTCGACAGATTTGAAAAACCAGCCATTAGTTTAGCAATATTATGCGACACCAACCGCCAATGGCGACCAAATAATTACAGTTACAATTATCCCCAAACGCGCCTAAATTTTGAATTTGGCATAGTGAAACTGTTAGATTATGAAAATCGCTGGGTTGAGTTAGAAAATAGCACTAATCCCTTTGCAACAGTAGTGATGGCGCATTTAAAAACCCAGCAAACACGCTCATCACCCCAAGAACGCAAAATCTGGAAATTCAGCTTGATTCGTAGATTATATGATTTAGGTTTGCAAGAACAAGATATTCGTAACCTCTATCGATTTATCGATTGGGTTATGATCTTACCAAAAGCATTAGAAAATCAATTGTGTTCAGAAGTTCAACAATTAGAGCAGGAGAGGACTATGAGATATATTACCTCAGCAGAGCGCATTGGTTACGAGCGTGGAATCCAAGAAGGAGAATTAGGAATTATTTTGAAACAACTCAAAAGACGATTAGGTGAACTATCGCCAGAAATACAACAACGTATCCAATCTCTTTCTTTAAACCAACTAGAAAATCTGAGCGAAGCTTTATTAGACTTCAGCAATCTAACAGATTTAGTTCATTGGTTAGAGTCGAATTAATCATTTATTTCAGTTTGTAGTAAGGACTTTAGTCCTTAGAGATACTTTATAAAGTAAAGCTTAAATTGTAGGGTGCGTTAAAGCAACGCGCAACGCACCGCATGATTATGGTGCGTTACGGCAATTTATAATTTCGCTCATACTCAAATCATCACACTGCCGTAACACACCCTACTTAATATTTACTTTATAAATAGGCTCTTACTCGAAACCTTTAATTATTTCCAACGTTCTACTTACACATCAACTTAAACTTAACATCTAATTTAAAAACATCCCATGCCTGCCCAAATTACCCTTACTATAATTAAAGGTAAACTTTTAGGAAGACAATATACCTTCGATTCCCGTGCTACCTGTATAATGGGTAGAAGCCCAGAAGCAAATATTCAACTACCAAATGATGCAGACCATAAAACCATTTCTCGCTATCACTGTTTGTTAGATATAAAGTCACAATGCAGAAATTCCTTATGTGAAATTAAGTGATGGTGGTTTTGGTAAAGGTAGGGGTTTAGTCCACCGCGATTTAAAACCGGGTAATATTTTACTTAATTATATTGATGGTAAAATTACCGCCAAAATAGGCGATTATGGTTTAGCTAAAGCGTTTGATTTAGCAGGTTTAAGTGGACAAACTCTCACAGGTTCTAAGGCTGGAACGCCTGCTTTTATCCCTCGTCAACAGCTACTTAATTTTAAATATGTACAACCAGAAGTTGATGTTTGGGCTACTGCTGCATCTCTCTATAATATGTTAACAGGAGAGTTTCCGCGCAATTTTACAGGCGATCCGTTTTTAGCTGTGTTGCAAAATGATCCTGTACCGATTCTGCAACGCAATGCAAGTATCCCCAAGAATTTAGCAAAAGTGATTGATTTGGGATTAGTAGAAAAGCCGGAAATTTATTTCAAGAGTGCGGTAGATTTTAAAAATTCTCTATTAGATAGTATTTAGTAGCTTTCATGTAGGGTGCGTCAGTGCAAAAAACCTAATTACACAACAAAAATCTTCATACTGACACACCTGACAAATTAACATCTAATACCAATTTTGGATTTTGGATTTTGGATTGCCAGCCTAGATAATTATAGCAATTCCCAGTTAAGTGAGGTACAGATAATATTTTCAAACGCAGAGGAGCGCGGAGTAAAGCGCAGAGTTACGCAGAGATTTGTACCTCAGCAGACTAGCAAACGCTATATCCGTCAGCTAGGGCGTATCGTCTGGTTTTACACTATAGGGATTAATCCTGCCTGTTGATAGAGTAAACCAGACAATAATTAAGATACTGGTGTCTTACGGCTAGATATCATTTGCTTACACTCCCAAACCTAACACAGCCTACTTAATATTAAGAGGAAAAAGGGTTAGGGGAACAGGGAATAACGACCCAGTCAAAATTGTGAATCGGAGTGCAACTACGTGACAAATCCCCGTCAAATAGCTTTTTTAACTCTGCGAGATGTGCATAAAGGAGCATATGCTGATGTTGCATTAGATAGACTGCTACGAAAAGTTAAATTGTCTGATATTGACCGCCGTTTGGTGACAGAATTAGTATATGGCAGCGTTAGAAGACAACGCACTCTTGACTCTTTAATTGACCAACTCGCCAAAAAGAAATCCTCTCAACAGCCAAGTGAACTCCGCAGTATTTTACATTTAGGACTGTATCAACTGCGCTATCAAGAACGCATCCCTGTATCGGCGGCTGTCAATACTACGGTACAACTGGCTAAGGAAAATGGTTTGGCTGGACTGACGGGATTTGTCAACGGTTTGTTACGTCAATACGTTCGTTTAGCTGAAAAATCATCAGATCCCTTGGAATTACCAGAAAATCCAGTGGAGCGTTTAGGAATTTTACACAGCTTTCCTGACTGGATAATTGCAGTTTGGCTAGAACAATTGGGTATAGAGGAGACGGAAAGACTGTGTGAGTGGATGAACCAAACACCGACAATTGATTTGCGAATTAATCCTTTGCGTACTTCTATTGAGGAAGTAGAAACAGCATTAATATCAGCAGGTATTTTAGTGAGGAGAATAGCTCATTTACCCCAAGCTTTGCGATTAATTAGTAATAGTGGAGGTATTCAAAATCTCCCTGGTTTTAGTCAAGGTTGGTGGGTGGTTCAGGATGCTAGCGCGCAATTGGTGAGTCATATACTTGATCCTCAACCTGGGGAAGTAATCATTGATGCTTGTGCTGCACCAGGGGGGAAAACAACCCACATAGCTGAGTTAATGCAGGATCAAGGTAAAATTTTAGCTTGCGATCGCACTGCCTCCCGGTTGCGTAAACTCAAAGAAAATGCCCAACGCTTGGGTTTACACTCCATTGAAATTTATACTGGCGATAGTCGCAATTTACCACAGTTTGAGCATACCGCCGACCGAGTGTTATTAGATGCCCCTTGTTCTGGTTTAGGGACTCTACATCGTCATGCTGACGCGCGTTGGCGACAAACACCCACCTCGGTAGGCGAACTCTCCACACTACAAAAAGAACTCGTAGCAGAAACATCAAAATTTGTCAAGCCCGGCGGAGTACTAGTTTACGCTACTTGCACCTTACACCCGTCCGAAAATGAAGCTGTGATTACTGAATTTTTAGCAACACATCCCAACTGGCAAATTGAAAACTTGCGGGTTAATTTACCTGATTTGACTGATATCACATCCCCAGGTTGGTTAAAAGTTTGGCCTCATCATCAGGACATGGATGGATTTTTCATGGTGCGCTTAAGAAAAACCAACGATTCCGGGTGAATACGATCAGGGATTGTACCATTTTATGAAAGCCTGAATCTCCCAGAGGAGGTTAATCAACAGTGGAATCCTGATGGTCAGCTATCATTCATCTTTCAATGTCTGGTAATGTGCCATATCATAATGCGAATGTTACTAGGATTTAAAACACAACTCAAACTCAACAATCAGCAACGCACAGACTTGCTAAAACACTGTGGCGTAGCGCGTCACGCGTGGAATTGGGGATTAGCATTAACCAAACAAATACTTAACCATAACAAAACTCAGCCAGAGGAGAAAATTAAATTCCCTACCGCAATTGACTTACATAAATGGTTAGTAGCACTAGTAAAGCCTGAACATCCTTGGTATTTTGAAGTGTCAAAGTGCGCGCCGCAGTATGCTTTACGTGACTTGCGGACAGCGTGGGATAGATGCTTCAAGAAAGTTTCGAGTGTTCCCAGATTTAAGAAAAAAGGCAAGGGTGACTCATTTGAGTTAGACGGAACTATTAAAATCTGCGGGACACGCAAAATACAACTTCCCAGGCTAGGGGTACTGAAAACCTATGAAGACTTGCCGCAAGTCCAACCAAAGTCAGTCACCATTAGCCGCAGTGCTAAGAGTTGGTATATCTCATTTCGGATGGAAGTAGAACCAACGGATACACCTAAAACAATTGATGTTGTAGGTGTTGACCTAGGCATTAAATCACTGGCTACCCTTTCCACTGGGGAGGTATTTGAGGGGGCAAAATCCTACCGTAGACTAAAGGTGAAACTATCCAGACTCCAGTGGCTCAATCGTCATAAACAATATGGTTCAGCTAACTGGAACAAAGCACAAATCAAAATTGCTAAGTTACATCAACGCATAGCCAATATTCGCAAAGACACATTGCACAAACTCACTACGTATTTAGCCAAGAACCACGGCGTGATAGTAGTTGAGGATTTAAATGTATCTGGAATGTTAGCAAATCGGAAGCTAGCCAAAGCAATAGCTGACATGGGCTTTTATGAGTTGCGTCGTCAGTTGGAGTACAAAACTCAACTCTACGGGAGTCAGTTAGTAGTTGTAGATAGGTTTTATCCCAGCAGTAAAACCTGTTCCCACTGTGGAACAAAAAAAGAGTCTCTGTCACTTCAAGAGCGTGTTTTCAAGTGTGGACACTGTGGTTTTGAATGTGACAGAGATTTGAATGCGGCAATTAATTTGAGTCACTGCGTTGCTTTGGTTGCCAAAGTTGTAGCTAGTGGTGTGAGGATGGCGGTCAGTTCGACCGTGACAGCTTGTGGACTAGATAGTGCCGACACTTCTAGGGTGAAGCAAGAAGTATTTGTTAGCAAATGTTAGTAAATATGGAGCGGCAGCAATGATAACTGATGGAAACGTCAAAAACTTGGTTAAGATTCTGATTGGAGCTGCATGGATTGATGGCAGGATTCAACCAGAAGAACGGCAATATCTCCGTGAAATCGCTCAGGCCAAAGGTTTAGCCACAGATCCTGAGATTAAACCTTGGCTATATGAATTAGTGCCTGTACAACCTAACGAATGTTATACATGGGTAAAAGAATATTTAGGCGATCGCCCAACTAACGAAGACTGCGAAAATTTAATTGAGGCTATTAGTGGTCTCATTTATAGTGATGGTGAAGTTGCGATGGAAGAAGCCAGACTCTTGACCAAATTGCAAGAGTTAACCCAGATGAGCGAATCCCATCAATCAGCACACACCACATTACTCAAAAAAATACAGAAGCTTTATCGGCGTTGGGTTGAAGTTCAAAACTAACTATAGTCAAAAGTCTTTAGCCTAGACTTAATTGACTAATGACTAATGACTAATGACTAATTATGACTTCGGTTCACCCAGACCCGGAGTTTCTTCTTTTTCAATTTTAGGCACAAAATCAGGACGCGCTTTGCTTTCCCAACCAGCAGGACGCTTGGAGTTGTACCAAGCAATAGAACCAATAGTGACAGCAGCAATAAAGCCAACTACATAGACTAATGTAAAAGCTAGGGGAAAATGAGGCCCACCCGTAGCAATTGAATTTGCGGCTTCCATTAATAATGGCATATATGTTCCTAGTTTACGCAACAGTTCTTAATACAGTATAGGAACAGAGTATCATTTACATCTACTATGGGTGAGAAATATCTGATATGGCTGTTGACAGTTGACCGTTTAGTAGGGTGCGTCAGTATGAATAATTTCTGCCTATAGTTGGGTTCTATCGCACTGACGCACCCTACATTTTGCTATGGGTGAGAAATATCTGATATGACTGTTGACAGTTGATAGTTGACGGTTAACCATTAGTAGAATCTTAATGACGGCAAACTTGATCAAGGATACTACCATCGGCGGCGACTAGTTGAATTTGTAATGGCATTTGTCCGGCGGCGTGGGTGGAACAACTTAAACAAGGGTCAAAAGCTCGAATACCAGCTTCAACACGATTGAGCATTCCTTCAGGAATTTCTGTACCTTGAATAAAATGTCTGGCAATTTGGGCAACAGTACGATTCATCGCCAGATTATTTTGACCAGTGGCAATGATTAAATTAACTTTTTGCAATAAGCCATTTTCATCAACTTGATAATGATGAAATAATGTGCCTCGTGGTGCTTCACTCACACCAACGCCCTCTAGTTGATTGACACCGGCTTCTGCACGTAATCTATTTGATAGTATATCTGGGTGATCAAGAAAGATTTCCACGTATTCAATACAAGCCAGAATCTCAATTAAACGGGCATAGTGATAGAAAAATGATGATGTGACTTTACCTTGAGCGTGTTGGCGAAATTCCTGTAATTCTTTGTCCGCTAGAGGTGTACCAATAGAATTACAAATATTTAACCGTGCTAGTGGCCCTACCCGATACATTCCACTATGACCATTGTGATCTGGATAACCCAAAGGGCGATAATATGGTGATTTTAAATAAGAATCTGGTTGGACTGCTTCCCCAATAAATTCTTGATAGCGTGTGGGGTCGAGTTGATCAGCAATGATATTACCGTTACTATCAACAAATCGGATCTGACCGTCGTAGGTTTCCCATAAACCCTCAGAGGTGACTAAACCCATAAACAAACTAGGGAAGTTGCCAAAGGTTTGTACTTCTTTTTGATATTGTGCCAGTAATCCCTTGAATTTCTCCAAAGCATTGAGAGTAGTGGCTTTTGCTTCCGGGATGCGCTGCTGAATGTGGGTGCGTGCTTCAGATGTCAGGGGTTCTCTGACTCCTCCCGGAACAGCCCAAGCCGGGTGAATTTTTGCCCCTCCCAATAATTCAATAATTTCCTGTCCAAATTGGCGTAGACGAATCCCACCACGAGCTAATTCTGGTTCGGCGGCAATTAAACCAAATACGTTGCGTTTTGCTGGGTCACTATCCATACCCAATAATAAATCTGGGGCGGTGAGGTGAAAGAAACTCAGAGCATGGGATTGGATAATTTGCCCCCAATTCATCAGACGACGGAGTTTAGCTGCAACTGGGGGGATAGTAACTGCTAAAATGCGATCGCCTGCTTTTGCTGATGCCAACAAGTGACTAACTGGACAAATACCACAGACACGGGCTGTAATTCCAGGCATTTCCCACATTGGGCGACCTTCACAAAACTTTTCAAAGCCACGAAACTCTGTCACATGAAACCGAGCATCGCTAACTTGTCCGGTATCGTCTAAGAAAATACTAATTTTCGCGTGGCCTTCAATGCGGGTAACAGGATCAATGACAATTCTTTTAGACATAGGTGATTCAATTCAAAATTCAAAATTCAAAATTCAAAATTAGAACATTTCTAGAAGTTGCAAACTGGGAAAGTAGAGGAAGTAGATCACGTCTCTATATCTGAACCGTATTGAGCCGTAAACACTCAACATTCAACCAATTTTAGATTTTAGATTTTAGATTCAATCCAAAATCCAAAATTTAAAATCTAAAATTCCGAGAATCAACCATCAACTCCTAAAGGTCATATAATCGTGCCTCTAGTGCTTCTGGGTATTCGTCACAGTAATCTTCAAAGGCGGTTTTCTGAATTTTTTCGGCTCTTTGATGAGCTATTTCTGATTGCAATTCTTCGACGACATCCCAAGCGGCAGCACATTCTTCGGAACGGATACCTTTTTGATTACAAATAGTACGAGCTTGTTGAATTTCTTCTTGTAACTGTTGCTCTAGAACAATTGTGCGTGGTAGTTCCAGAAAATTACTGTGGGCGAGAATATCAGTCAGGGAAATTATTCCCAATAAATTACCTTGGATAACCGGCGCTCTGTGGAGATGATAATCAGCGAATAGTCGAGCTACATACTCTAAACCAAGGTCTGGATTGATAGCAATGCAAGGTTTAGTCATGACCTCATAGACTCTGACTTTACCAGGGTCTTTACCATAAGCAATGACTTTATAGACAATATCGCTCTCGCTAATAATGCCATAAGCATCTTGTTCGTGGCGACGATCTACAATTAAAGCCCGCCAGTCTCTAGCACGCATTAACTTAACCGCTTCGGATACAGTGGCAGAACTGCGAATAGTCGCCACATCTTTCGTCATTACGTCTGCTGCTTTTAACATAATTACCCTGGTTGGAATATTTCTAGGGGTGTAGGGGTGTGGGGGTGTAGGGGTGTAGGGGTGTGGGGGTGTAGGGGTGTGGGGGTATAGGGGTATAGGGGTATAGGGGTATAGGGGTGTAGGGGTGTAGGGGTGTGGGGGAAATAAATTTTACCTTGTCTGCCTTGTCTGCCTTGTCTACCTTGTCTACCTTGTCTACCCATGCCCCATGCCCCATGCCCCATGCCCCATTACCCATTACCCAAACTTAATAAACTCACGTCCTTCTAGATGGGGTTTTTCTCCCTTTAGTAGTGGTTCTAAGGCGGCGCGAATGCGTGTGGCGGAGGGTGGACAACCAGGTAAATAAATATCAACGGGTACTAGAGCGTGTACGGGAGTTACTTGATCTAGTAAAGGGGGTACAATACCTGGTTCGTGGGGAATTTGAGGATAAAGATCAGACGTTTGGATGTAAGAACGTTCCAGAACTGGTTCAGCACTACCTAAAGGATTACGTAAACTTGTAACATTACCAGTTACAGCACAGTCACCAAAGGAAATTAATACTTGAGAACGTTCCCTGACAATTTGGATGGTTTCTAAGTGTTCTTCATTAGCGATCGCACCTTCCACCAATACTACATCTACACCCTCTGGATATGTTTTAATATCTGCAAAAGGGCTAAAAACTACATCTGCCTGGGCGGCTAAATCAATCAGCCATTCGTCTAAATCCAAAAAGGACATATGACAGCCAGAGCAGCCACCTAACCATACTGTTGCTAATTTCAAGCGAGACATAATAATTCGTAAGTCGTAATTCGTAATTCGTAATTTCTAATACCGCTACGCGGAAGCAAGCTACCTAATTTGAGAGTGTTGGCTGTGCAAAAATTTTCCCCCTGCCCCATGCGCGACTTATACCAATTCAGTAAAATTTTGAACCAGATCCAAACCCAAAACAAAAACCATTGCGAATTATGGATTTCTTAATTTTGAATTTTGAATTTTGAATTTTGAATTGGTATTAGGAGTGTCTGCCATTCTTCGACGATGCGTTGGGGGACATCGATCTTGATGGAGCGATCGCCAGGTAAGGGTATGCTCAAGGTTAGGGGTGCTGGTGGTAGTTGGGGCAAGATATCTTGAAAGTCATACTGGCCAATGGTTGGGGCTGGGGCTTCATCTAAGAATACATCGGCAGCACTGAAGACTTTACCTGTGGCTGTGGAGATTTTTAAGGGTTGGGGATGAATAAGTTCCGCAGAACCAGGAAAACCTACTAGGCGCAGATTTACAGTTTGTGCTTGACCGGGATAAACTTGCTTAAATAGGACAACTTGCCAAACTTTTCCTGACTCATCAGCTAATTTTGTTTGTGAGCGATAGAGAATTTCTGCTGTTGCCGTTTCTTGTTGCTCGACAGCAGCAATAACTGTTTCGGTATAGAGGCTTCCTAAACCCAGGAACATAAAGATCGTCACTATCCCTAACAAGAGTAGCCACCATAAGAGACTTTTGATAGAAGTTGGTGACAGACACATAGACAAAGGCAGTGGAATTTTCCTGTTCCGGTTGTACTTGTTGGGTTTGCGGCTGATTTTTAACATCAGATTCACCTCCTAGTGTGGGTGAAAATGGGGCATGGGGCATGGGGCATGGGGCATTGGGCATGGGGCATTGGGCATGGGGCATTGGGCATGGGGCAT
>JBODRP010000054.1:0-22051 GCA_050633005.1 Trichormus sp.
AATCCCATTGAAGTTTGCATCTCGAATCAGTTGTACATCTGCAGTTGTATTTAAACCACCAAGGCTCAAGTTGAGACTGCTACGACTACTAAGACTAAAACTGTAAAAATCGTTTAAATCACTTCCACCCACAAAATCTGTAAATGTTTGTCTTGTAGCTGTAGGGTTGATTCTTCTTGCTGTAATTAGTGTATTGCCAGAATTATCTAAAGGCATATGTATTCCTAGTTACCTAAAAAAAGAAATGAAAACTCTAAAAATATCAATAATTTTCTAGAATCTCATATCTAATACTGGTATTAAAGTAAGCTTTAAACCCACAGTGTGATTTCTATTTTTTTTGTTTAAAAAATATGAAGTTATCAGCTTTTTTTATGAACAAATCAAATATACTGAGGTCTTTCTGGCTCAAAATACTTAGCGTTGTTAACTCGGCTTGATTGATTATGCGTAAAATCCCATTCCCACTTTCTTCTTCGCTAGGTGTCTAATGAGCAATCCAGGGTCTAACATAAAGAAATGTGAATCAAGCGATCGCTGGCATGGATTGGAAAGAAATTAGAGGTAACTGGGTACTGATTCCCCCAAATCCTATCGGTATCATTCATTTCTTAGGAGGTGCATTTGTAGCTACTGCACCCCACTTAACTTACCAATGGCTACTAGAACAACTAGCAGCTAAAGGATATGTGATTATTGCTACGCCTTTTGTGAATACATTAGATCATATTGCGATCGCCAAAACTGTACTCCTGAATTTTGATCGCACCATAGAACGATTACATGACTCTGGTAGACTACGCAAACTCTACCTCCCCACCTATGGACTTGGACATAGTATGGGTTGCAAACTCCACTTGCTCATCGGTAGTCTATTTCCAGTAGAACGGGCAGGCAATATTTTAATATCTTTCAATAACTACGCTGCCAAAGATGCTATTCCCTTAGTGGAACAGTTAAATTCGACTTTAATGATTGAATTTACTCCCTCACCCTTAGAAACTAACAAAATCGTCCAAGAAGCTTATAACGTCCGCCGTAACTTATTGATCAAATTTAATAACGATACCCTTGATCAATCAGTCCCGTTAACTAAAATCTTACAAGCACGCTTTCCTGAAATGGTGACAGCCCAAATCTTACCAGGAACACACACCACACCTTTAGGCCAAGACATCAAATGGCAAACGGGAGCATTCTTTACCCCCTTAGATGCTGTGGGACAGTGGTTTAGACAAGAAGTATATCGTGATTTAAATGAGCTAAAACGCTCCTTACTGTTATGGTTGAATCCTCTCTCACCTCCGTAGATATTGAGGATTGGGGATGTGAGCAATGCGATGAAAGTGAGGTAGGTAAGCAGGGGAGGCAGGGGAGGCAGGGGAGGCAGGGGGAGAGAAAGAAATTAAGTATATTTTTGACTATTTAAGTAGCTAAAATTACTAATTTGTTCTTTTTACTCCCCCTGCTCCCCCTGCTCCCCCTGCTCACTAGACGATGATCTCCTTTTTCGCGTTGCTCCCTTGGGGATTGGGGATTGGGGATTGGGGATTGGGGAGATAAGGAAGCGGAGGATTTTAAATTAGTCAACAGTCAACATTTATAGTGATAATACTCAACTATTAATTTTGATAATATTTTTATGCTTATTGGTAATAACGAACTGTTAATTAATCTTGTCCCCAAACCCGATGTTTAAAATACTTGTCATTGATGATGATCCCTCTATCCAAATACTGCTGAAAAGAATTTTACAAAAACAGGGTTATGAGGTAATTGTTGTTAATAATGGTGAAGAGGGAATTGCTCAAGTACTAGCTCACCGTCCAGCATTAATTATTTGTGATTGGATTATGCCTGGATTGAATGGGTTAGAAGTGTGTAATCGAATTAAGACTGATCCTAATCTATCTACTACCTTTTTTATCTTATTAACATCCTTAGATTCTGTAGCGGATCGTGTGAAAGGTTTGGATGCTGGTGCTGATGATTTTATCACTAAACCAATTGAACAAAATGAGTTGCAAGCCAGGGTAAGAGCCGGATTGAGATTGCATCAGTTGAGTCAGGATTTGCGAACGCAAAAGTTACTCTTAGAAGGAGAGCTAACCGAAGCCGCCGAATATGTGCGATCGCTTCTACCTGAACCCATGACTCAACCTTTTACCATTAATTCTCGATTCATTCCATCTCGACAACTTGGAGGTGATTGTTTTGATTATTACTGGCTAGATCATGATGCGATCGCTATCTATCTACTAGACACGGCTGGACATGGACTCAAAGCCACTCTTCCCTCCATTTCTGTACTGAATATTTTGCGTTCCCGCGCTCTCAAAAGTCTGAATTACTATCAACCTAGTGATGTACTTAAAGCCTTGAATGAAACCTTTCAAATGAACTATCAAAATGATAAATACTTCACTATTTGGTATGGAGTTTATAACCGAGTCACACGACAGTTAACTTATGCAAGTGCTGGACACCCACCAGCTATACTAATATCTGGAACATCTCCAACTAGCAATGAAGTTCAACTGTTGAGAACTCCTGGTATGCCAGTTGGGATGTTTCCAGAAGCAGAATATATTGATGCCTCCTGCAATGTTAAACAATTCAGTAGTCTTTATATTTTTAGTGATGGTGCTTACGAAATCACCAAACCAGATGGCACACTCTGGAATCTAGATGCTTTTGTGCATATTCTCACTAGTGTCCATCGTACTGCTGAGTATCAACTCGATTATGTCTTGAACTACCTCACTGCTTTAAACTGCAAGGAGACTTTTGAAGATGATTTATCCATTTTGCAAGTCAAATTTGACTAGTTTCTCGATAAAATAGCTTGATTAAAGTCATCTTGATTCTGAAAAATTTCAAATACTTTATCCATACCAGTCAATTCAAATAAAATTCTTACTTGTTCATTAATTGAGCAAAGAAATAGCTTCGTTCCTGCGGCTCTCAAGGTCTTAAAAGCTAATACCAAAGACCCCAAAGCCGAACTATCCATAAAAGTGACTTCTTGGCAATCTACTAAAACAATTTTAGTGCCACTGTCTACAATGTGAGTGATTTTCTCTCTTAATTCTAGAGAGTTTGCAGTATTGATAATTCCAGAGAGCTTAATAACTTTTACTTCCTGATTCATTGTATTTTTAACCAAATTGCTGTCGGAGAGTATTCCAAATTTGCCAATATTATATAGTCATAAGCTATATTTCTTGAGAAGAGATTAGTACTACTAAAGTAGTAAATTCACTCATAAGCAATCTCTCATTAGTTGAAAATATAACTTATGATTGATTAATTGTATTTGAAGGCACATTGCTGATATACCAATTTCAAAAGATTAATTGTAGGTAGGATATTTTATTTACTGGGTAATTAATAAACGGAGATTTATGATCTGTTTCTATTCTCTGCATTTCTAGCCTCCTTTTGGCTAATTGGTATAAGTAAGAGATATGAACATAACTTAGTCTCACTAGCAAATTTTGTATCTCTTGCACCAAAATGATAATATCTCGATAAAACTTTGGAAAAGTCAGTCAAAAGTTCATCAACTTTTTTCATCCCTAAACATTATCAAAACTCAAAATTGATCTGAAGTCAAAATACTATAGATAAATCCTCCTTATGGTGTAAATTTTGCCCATTCCTAGCAATTTCTACAGGTTTGGTAAGGGAATGTTGGTTTTTGTCCTTTTCCATCTTTGCAGCCCCGGAAATCAGGATGACAACTACTGACACTCAAAGTTAGATACACCATTATCTCTTAATATTCCCAATATCTTCAATTTCTCATCGGTAAGTCCCTAACTAAATAGGACTGACTTTAGCTCGATATAGTAACTTGTCGCCTTGGAGATAGCCAGTGTAGCGGATTTTGACTATTTCTCCTGGTTGTGCAGTTCCTTCTAATAATTGGTGTAGTTGGGGATTGTAAGGTAATTCTGCGCCTACGGGTGCGATCGCTTCCACTCCCCAGGCTTGTAATAATTTTTCTAAAGGTTTTTGTACTAAGGGCAAGATTTTGACTGCTGCTAGTTCGGGATTCTCTTGGGCTTTTTGGGCAGCTGTCGGCCATTGCAATAACAAAGATTCCAGCAGTTGTAAACTCGACTGCTGGAACTCTTGTAACAATATTTCTCGCTGTTGTTGTAGTTGTAATTGCGATCGCTCGTATTCTTGTTTTAAATCGGCAAATTCTTGAAGCTTGGGGCTTGGGGTTTGGGGTTTGGCACTCAAGACGGTAAAAGTTTCTACTAATTGACTCAAGCTAATTTCTAGTACTTGGGATAATTTCAGTAGTACCTCTAGTCGCATTTGTTCTAGTTTCCCCTGCCGTAATCGCAATATCTGCCGCTCCGAAACACCAGCAGCACGACTTAAGGCTCTAAAACTAGAAATACCTACTGCTTGCATTAAGTTTTGTAACTGAGAAGTGCGATCGCAATTAGACATATTTGGGTATGGGGCATAAAAGACGAATTGGTGCAGGGTGCAGGGAGCAGTGGGAGAAAAATTTCCCTATTTCTCCCTGCTCCCTGCCCCCCTGCTGTAAGAGTCCCCAATCCCTATTCTTCCAGCAAACTTCTCAACATCCAAGCAGTTTTTTCATGCACTTGCATCCGTTGAGTTAATAAATCGGCGGTGGGTTCGTCGTTGACTTCATCAACCACAGGAAAAATTGATCGCGCAGTTCTCACTACTGCTTCTTGTCCTTCCACTAATAAACGAATCATATCAGTGGCTTTAGGTACACCAGACGTTTCAGGAATGGAACTGAGTTTGGCATATTCACTATAAGTTCCTGGTGCGGGATAACCTAATGCTCTGATTCTCTCGGCAATTAAATCCACTGCCAAAGCTAATTCTGTATACTGAGTCTCAAACATCAGGTGCAATGTTTGGAACATTGGCCCTGTCACATTCCAATGGAAGTTATGGGTTTTTAGATACAGTGTGTAGGTATCAGCTAACATCCGAGATAAGCCTTCGGCAATCTTAGCTCTGTTGGCATCATCAATACCGATATTTATATTTTTAATTGTTGCTTCAGATGACATGAATTTTCTCCTAATTGAGTAATGATGTATTGGGGTATTGAAGTATTAGGCATGGGGATAAGAGTAATTGGGGCAGGGGGCAGGGTGCAAGAGGGAGGAGTTCGCCTTTTCTCCCTGCTCCCTGCTCCTCAGCCCCTACTTATGCCAAGTGCATCTTGAGAACACTAAGTGGAGCTTTCCGAACTCTAGCTAAAATGGTTTGTTTACCTAAACGTTGGCAGGCTTCATACCGATGGCAACCAGAAAAGCCATAATATTGTCCATCTACCTCTAGGACATCAATGGGTTCTTGCTGTCCAATCGCTGCTATCGATGCCATTAAGGCTTGCACTTTGTTGGCATCGTTGCTACGGGGCAATGGCCTGTGAATTTGATTTAATGGAATTTCTTGTATCCTAACCATGAGGAGTTCACCCACTAAATTCTGTTTCGTAACCTTTAAATAAATCATACTCGTTATGACTTCGTTTCGCAACTCTTTCGGAGAGCAAAAGGCTCATGCGACACAACCACCACGCCACTAAGCAAGTGCGAAAACTGCTGCCTAGCAGCGATACCAAGAATCGGAGAGCCAAAAAATATTCATTTTGGCGTTTTTCCTTAACTGTGCTGATGACTTTGAGTTTGTTGGGATTGACGGGTGCATCAGGTACTGAAGACAAAGTTAAGGATTTAAACTTGAGAATTGGGATCGTACAGCGATTTGGTGCAGAAACTACAGCCAAACTGCAACTAGAACCCACCAAAGATGATCGCTTACAACTGAGGTTTCAAGAAGGGGACAAACCAAAGACTCTGATTACCTCCAAGCCTGTGCAGCTGGAAACAGTTATGCAGCCTTTAGCTAGCCCAGCGATTGGAGAGGTGTTAGTTTTAGGCACATACAGCACCTACGAAACGGCGGAAGATAGTGCTAACAAATGGCGATCGCAAGGAATTGCGGTAGAGATAGCCCAGCCAGATCGTTGGCAGGTGTGGGCAAAGCGGGAGGTTTATAATACACCTTTGTTGCGTCGTTTGTTGTTCAAGAGCGTACAAGCTACGGGTAATCAGTTAGCATTTATTAACACTCAGGTATCCCCGACAATTCCCCAGGTGAATTGGATCATCAATGACAAACGTTACAGCCCTAAAAATGTAGAGATTAGCACAACTAAAAACTTGATCCGAGTCAAACAAGGAGAAAAACTAGACACAACTCGTGTTTATGCAGGCAAAATTAATTTTCAGCCCAACGCCTATGGTACATACACTCTAGTCAATCAAGTTCCGTTAGAAATTTATTTGCGTGGTGTTGTTCCCCACGAAATTGGTACAAACGCACCAACAGCCGCCCTAGAAGCCCAAGCAATTATCGCTCGCACTTACGCCTTGAGAAACTTACGTAGATTTACCATAGATGATTATGAGCTATGTGCTAATACACACTGTCAAGTTTATTATGGACTGACAGGAACAAGCACTAAAACCGATCAGGCGATCGCCGCTACTAGAGGTAAAGTATTAACTTATAACAATGAGCTAGTAGATGCCCTCTACTCTTCCACTACTGGGGGTGTAACAGCTTACTTTAGCGATGTTTGGAACGGTGAAAATCGTCCTTATTTGCGTCCAGTTGTGGATACACCGACAAAATTATGGGACTTGTCTAAACAGAGTCTTGCGGACGAAAAGAACTTTCAGAAATTTATTAGTCTCAAACAAGGATTTAATGAAAGCCAATGGAATGTATTTCGCTGGTATAAAGAAACACCAATAGAGCAAATTACTCAAGACCTACAGAAATTCTTGCGGGCGAAAAAGAATCCCTATGCCAAATTCCAAAAAATCGAGGCCATGTCCATAACCGAACGCAGTCCAAGCGGCAGGATTCTGAAACTAGCGGTAAAAACAGATATTGGCACTTTTACCCTGCACAAAGATGAAGTGCGTAGTGCATTTGCTGCGCCTAGAAGTACATTGTTTTATATAGTGCCACTAAATAAAGGTGAAAAAGAACTGTGGGGATACGCCTTTATTGGTGGTGGCTTAGGACATGGAGTAGGATTAAGTCAGACAGGAGCGCAAAATTTAGCTAAATTAGGTTGGTCAAGTCAGAGAATTTTACAATTTTACTATCCTGGAACAGAAACTAAACCGCTCACTGAGCAAATTAAATTCTAAAAATCAGGGAATGTTGACAAAGGAAAGGAACTTACAAGTAAAAAATGTTTCATTATGGTCACTGATTGCGATGGTTCACAGTCAACGATCAACATTTGAATTTTAATATTAATGTAAGGAGTCAGGATTCAGAATAATCGTCTGCGACCAGAAACTGCATCTGAGTCATCTTACCAACAAGCTTTCCATCTACTATTAACTCTATCCTTTTGGGGATGGAGTTATTTTATGCCCATAGCCTGCCCGCAGGCTATTCTGAATGATATTCTGACCCCTTGCCAAGATTAATTTATGCCACTCTTAGTAGAGTTCTTCTTCTTTGTGAGTTTCGATGGTGACATCAGAAGTAGGATATGCAACACAGGTGAGTACATATCCAGCTTGGATTTGATCGTCATCCAAGAAAGATTGATCGGATTGGTCTACTGTACCACTAACCAATTTACCAGCACAGGTAGAACAAGCACCAGCACGGCAGGAGTAGGGCAGATCAAGACCTTGCTCTTCAGCAATATCTAAAATGTATTCATCATCGGGTACTTCAATGGTGCTTGTACCATCAGGTGTAACCAGTGTAACTTTGTAGGTTGCCATTTGATTAATCCTCTCTTTAAGAACGGCAGTGTTTAATTTATCCCAAAGCAATATCTGCGGCTGATCCAAGAGATGATGCCGTTATTTCAAATTTGCTTCAATTCTGATACTACGAGAAAAATTAAAGTATGTAACAAGAAATCCACCGCGATTAGTAATGAGATTTAGTTAGTAGATAATAATAAGTTTTATTTATACTTTTAGAAGCTGCATATCTTGACTATCAGTAAACGCTATATGCCCCCAATATCCAACACTTAGCTATAATGCAAAGGCAGCTTTGGGATAAGCAATAGTGCGTGTAGGCTTAGTTGGCACTGGATATGCAGCAAAACTACGGGCAGAGGCTCTAGTGCAAGATCAACGTTCAGATTTAGTGGCAGTTGCGGGAAATACGTTAGTAAGAACCCAAACCTTTGCCCAAGACTACCAGAGTGAAGCAATTGCATCTTGGCAAGAATTGGTAGAACGAGAAGATATAGATTTAGTCGTGATCTCCACAATTAACCGTGATCATGGAGCGATCGCCCGTGCAGCACTGTTGGCAAACAAACACGTAGTGGTAGAATATCCCCTAGCTGTGGATGTGACGGTAGCTCAGGAATTAGTAGCTTTAGCCCAAGTGCGCCAAAAATTACTCCACGTCGAACATATTGAACTTTTAGGCGGACTGCATCAAGCCTTAAAGCAGAACCTAGAGCGAGTCGGACATTTATTTTACGTCCGCTACAGCACGATCAATCCCCAAAATCCTGCACCCCAAAAATGGACGTATAATCACGAAATGTTTGGGTTTCCTCTCATCGGCGCACTTTCACGGCTGCATCGTCTGATTGATTTATTTGGAGAAGTATTTTCAGTTAACTCTCATCAACGGTATTGGCAAACAGTACCAGAATCAGACTATTACCAAACCTGTTTCTGCATGACACAAATGTGCTTTGACAGTGGTTTATTAGCACAAGTGATTTATGGTAAAGGTGAAAGCTTGTGGCAGCGTGAACGAAAGTTTGAAGTGCATGGGGAAAATGGGGCGTTAATTTTTGATGGGGATACAGGATTTTTCATCCAAGCTGGGGAAACTACACCCATAGAGGTAGGAACTCGCCGGGGTTTATTTGCCAAAGATACAACTATGGTGTTAGATCATTTATTTCATGGCACACCTTTGTACGTCACCCCAGAGCAAAGCTTGTATACTCTAAAAGTTGCCGATGCTGCAAAAAGAGCCGCACAGACAGGTTTAACCGTATTTGTGACAGATAAAAGTTCATGAAAACTGAGATAATTGTCATCTTATCCCAAAGAGAAATAGAGAAAATGCGGCAGGCGGGACGCTTGGCAGCTAAACTATTACAGCATTTAGAAAAATTTGTCAAGCCAGGAGTCACTACCCTTGAATTGAATGACGAAGCCGAACGCTGGACACAGGCGCACGGAGCAAAAAGCGCGCCCCTAAATTACAAAGGCTTTCCCAAGTCAATTTGTACTAGCGTCAATGAAGTCATCTGTCATGGCATTCCCAACGCTAAACAAGTTTTGAAGGAGGGTGACATTATTAACATTGATGTCACACCAATTGTTGATGGCTACCACGGTGATACATCAAAAACTTTCATTGTGGGGAGTTCTTCCCCAACAGCCCAGAAACTCGTGGAAGTCACCGAAAAGTGCCTGTACTTAGGGATTGCCGAAGTCAAACCAGGAGCGCGCATTGGTGATATTGGTGCGGCTATTCAAGAGTATGCCGAAGCACAAGGCTTTTCTGTGGTGCGTGATTTTGTTGGACATGGTATCAGCCATATTTTCCACACTGCGCCGGATATTCCCCACTACGGCACAAGAGACAAAGGAAAACGTTTACGCCCAGGAATGGTATTTACCATTGAGCCAATGATTAACGAAGGCACGTATGAAGTAGAAATGCTCAGTGATGGTTGGACAGCCGTCACCCGCGATCGCAAATTATCCGCACAATTTGAACATACTATAGCTGTTACAGAAGATGGTGTGGAAATTTTGACGTTAGCAGAAGGGGGGTAGGGGTGTGGGGGTGTAGGGGTGTAGGGGTGTAGGGGTGTAGGGGTGTAGGGGTGTAGGGGTGTAGGGGGAGACAAGGAAGAAATATTTACCCCAATGCCCCATGCCCAATGCCCAATGCCCAATGCCCCATGCCCCATGCCCCATGCCCGCTTATTTATGCCGCTTTAAATGCCATTGCCAGGCGTGGTTGACAATATCTTGGATGTTTGGGTATTGGGGTTGCCAGCCGAGGATTTTTCTGGCTTTTTCGCCGCTACCGATTAAACTGGGGGGATCTCCGGGGCGGCGATCGCATTCTGTAATTGGTATATTTAATCCTGTCACCTGTGCGGCGGCGGCTATGACTTCTCTGACTGAGAAGCCTTGGCCATTACCTAAATTAAAAAATTCGCTATCTCCACCTTGTAATAAATACTCCAGCCCTAAAATATGGGCATCAGCTAAGTCGCTGACGTGAATATAGTCCCGAATACAAGTACCATCCGGGGTGGGGTAATCTGTGCCAAAAATGGAGATGGATTGGCGTTTACCTAATGCTGTCAGTAGTACCAAAGGAATTAAATGGGTTTCGGGGTTGTGATCTTCACCTAATAAACCATCAGGATGTGCGCCAGCCGCATTAAAATAACGAAAACGGACTGATTTTAAACCGTAAGCCTGATCAAAATCCGTTAAAATCCGCTCTACCATTAATTTTGTCGCACCGTAGGGATTAATGGGATTTTGGGGGTGGTTTTCAGGAATCGGCACAATATCCGGTATACCATAGGTGGCACAAGTTGAAGAAAAGACAAAATTCCTAATAGATGCCGCTAACATTGCTTCTAACAGAACCAGCGTACCTAAAACATTATTGCGGTAATATTTAGCGGGGTCTGTCACTGATTCGCCTACATAAGCATAGGCAGAAAAGTGCATAACGGCAGCAAAATTACGGGTTTTAAATAAATTATCTAACAGGGCGCGATCGCTAGTATCACCAACAATCAATTCGACTTGTAAGACCTTTTCTACCAAGTCACGATGCCCATAAACCAAGTTATCTAGTATTACCACGTCATAACCTGCTTGCTTGAGAGCAAATACGGTGTGTGAACCGATATACCCTGCTCCCCCCGTTACCAAAATACTGGGCTTTCCAGGCGACATAGTTTTTCCTTCTGAGTCACAACTACTCAATTAATTTAACTAATTCGCTGGTGTAGCAGATAACTAATCAGGAAAATTATAAATATTAGACGCAGTGTCAAAAAATTGCACTAAAATCACTACGACGGTAGTCTTTGGTGTGAGGGTTGGGGTATTTTAAGTCAAATTACAGTTGACAATAAAATGAATCCACTTTATGAAACCTCTAGGCTCACCGCAAAAGGAGATTTGAGTGTAAATCTATGTTTGAACTTTTAAGCCGGGTACTGCTGTGGTTACTGATTGGTACTATCGGATACACTGTGTTTCAGAAATTTTATCCTTCCGGTACTTTTGTGGGGCGATTAGTATTTGTGATCTTGATGATTGTGATCGCCTTATCATTTATCAACCCCAATGAACCAGCTGTAGCATCTTTGTGGAGACTAGTATCATTTCCGCTCAAACCCTTGGGAGCTTCAGTGTTGATGCTGATTTTTGCCGCGCAGAAAATCAAAGGGGGTGGAATTGATAAACCAGGAGGATATTTAGTGGGTTGGTCACTGACAATTTTACTTTTATCAAGTACGCCAGCGATCGCCTACTTTTTGATTAGAGCGCCCTTAGCTACCCAAGGAGCAATTATTCCCACCTATGAGCTACTATCATCTGAATCTCAAACCGTTGTAGCCTTGGGGACTCCCACTAACGCTATACAAGTTACAGATGTACTTGGGGATGTTATCTTGCCGAATACAGCAATTAATCAGACAACTTTAGCCTTCAAATACTGGGAAACTAAAATCCCTCCTTACCTGTTACAGAATCCTCAAGAAATTAGACAACGAGGTTTAAGATTAGAAGACTTTGTACCCAGTGCAGAAACACTGCAACTCACAACTCGAGTCTGGGATAGTTATCTAACTCAGATTTACACATTCTTACGTGGTCGTAGGGCGGAAAATAATTCGTAATTCATAATTCGTAATTCGTAACGATGCTCCCGCCCCGCTCCGCTCTAAGGGCAGCTATGTCGTAGGCTTTACGTAGTTCGTAATTAGTTTTTATCATGGGGGTTTTACTTGCACATCAAAATCTGATGTCTGTAGAGGTAGGAGATTTCAACTCCAACCGTAGTAAAATCCCCCAGGGTAAATAATGCTAAGTAGTAGAGGTAGTGTATAGTCTGTAGCTAGCGCAAAGTGTGTTCCAATCCCCAATAATTCTTTACTGGGTGATGCTAACACGAAAAATTTTGAATTTTGAATTTTGAATTTTGAATTGATTAGTCCCCAGTCCCCCTTCCATGCAACAATCTCGACGGATTACTAAACTTGGTGCTTATCTACGTCCCCATTGGCGAGAGGCGACATTGGGTATTTTGGCTTTGTTGTCTGTTAATGGACTAGGTGTTTATATTCCTTGGTTGATTCGTGCTTGTGTTGACCAAATTGCTAGTAATGTGATTTGGCAAGAAATACTACGTTATGTAGTAGTAATTATCTTACTGAGTGCCGCTATGTGGCTGATTCGCATGGCTTCGCGGCTGTGGATATTTGGTGTAGGACGAGAAGTCGAATTTGACCTCAAACAAAGGATTTTTGAACATTTACTGCATCTAGAGCCTGCTTATTTTGCCACTAATACGATTGGTGACTTAATTAGTAGAGCTACTAGTGATGTAGATAATGTGAGACGGTTGTTAGGTTTTGCGGTGCTAAGTTTAGCTAATACGGTATTTGCTTATGCCTTGACACTCCCCGCCATGCTTGCCATTAACGTTAATCTCACCTTGGCAGCGATCGCAGTTTATCCTTTGATGTTTGCATTAGTCCATTTGTTTAGCAATCGTTTACGCCAACAACAAGCCAAAGTCCAAGAACAAATTTCTGAGATCAGTGAGTTAATTCAAGAAGATATGAGCGGCATAGCTTTAATTAAAATCTATGCCCAAGAAAACAATGAGCGTCGAGCTTTTGCCCAAAAAAACCAACAGCTATTGGCGGCTAACTTGGAACTGGCCAAAAGTCGCAATACTTTGTTTCCCCTAATTGGTGGTTTAGCTGGTTTGAGTTCCCTGGTAATTATTTGGTTGGGAACAAACCAAATTATTGAGGGAAATCTGGCTGTTGGTGACTTTTTGGCATTATTAATCTATGTTGAGCGTTTAGTATTCCCGACAGCTTTATTAGGGTTTACTATTACCGCCTACCAACGGGGAGAAGTTAGTATAGACCGTTTGGAAGCTATACTCAGCGTGCAAGCAAAAATTAAAGATAGCGAAGATGCGGTTTATCTGCCCATAGCAGAAGTAAAAGGGGAATTAACCGCCAAAAATCTCAGTTTTACTTATCCCGGTACTAATCAACCTGCTTTAGATCATCTCAATTTTACAATTAAGCCTGGAGAGACAGTAGCAATCGTCGGTGCAATTGGTTCGGGTAAGTCCACTTTAGCCAATGCTTTACCAAGATTGTTGGACATTGCACCAGGGCAGTTATTTTTAGATGGGGTGGATATTACCCAAATAGCTTTAGCAGATTTACGGAATGCGATCGCCTACGTTCCTCAAGATAGCTTTTTATTCAGCACTACCATCAAAAATAATATCCGCTACGGCGACCCTAGCATTGATCAACAATATGTTGAGTCTGTGGCTAAGTCATCACAAATTCACCCAGAAATCATGAATTTTGCCCAACAATACGAAACCATCGTTGGGGAGAGGGGGATTACTCTCTCTGGTGGACAAAGACAACGTACAGCTTTAGCTAGAGCCATGCTAGTTAATGCACCCGTTTTAATTTTGGATGATGCCCTTTCTAGTGTGGATAATCAAACTGCTACTCAAATACTTAATCATCTTTCTAGTGGTACTAGACGCAAGACAGTAGTTTTTATCACACATCAACTTTCGGCGGCGGCTGGGGCTGACCAGATTTTTGTAATGGATAAAGGCAAAATTGTGCAAGTAGGTAATCATTTAGAACTCTTGCAAGGAGAAGGTTTATATAGAAAGCTCTGGACTCAGCACCAAGTACAAGAATTACTGCGTTAAGTGTTTTCTCTCTACGCAACTCTGGGACAATATGCGTATATTTGTCGTGTATGTCATGGCTTAAACAGTACACGCATTTTTTCATGTTAGAATTATTGCATAACTTTTTTTCCGAAGGTTTATTTATTCCCCACGGACATTGTTACCTTTGGAAACCTGGTTTGGTGTGGTTGCATATCCTCTCAGATTCTCTAATTGCCCTTGCCTATTACTCAATTCCCATCATTCTTTTTTATTTCGTTGACAAGCGGCAAGATTTACCCTTTAAATGGATACTCCTTTTATTTGGAGGTTTCATTGTCTCCTGTGCTACAACTCATGTCATGGAAATCTGGACGCTATGGCATCCAACGTATTGGCTATCTGGTTTAATTAAAGCCATCACTGCTTTCATTTCAGTTTATACAGCTATTATTTTAGTTCCGATTATTCCCCAAGCCTTAGCCTTACCGAGTCCCGCACAACTGGAGGCGGCGAACAGTCAATTAAAGAATGAAATTATAGAACGCAAAACCGCAGAAGCGGCTCTTTTAAAAATTAAAGCTGAGTTAGAAATCAGAGTTGAAGAGCGTACAGAACAACTCAAAGACGCAATGATAAAGTCTCTAGCTACTGCCAATAAAGCCCAAGAGCAAGCAATTAAACTAGAAATAGCCCTCAAGGAATTAGCAAATACACAAGCACAATTAATTCAAACCGAAAAAATGTCTTCCCTGGGGCAACTAGTTGGTGGTGTTGCCCATGAAATTAATAATCCCATTAATTTTATTTACGGTAATATTCATTTTATTCAAGAATATTCTCAAGATTTATGGAAATTAATTTCCCTTTATCAAAAAAACTATCCTCATCCAGTCCCCGAAGTCGAAAAATATACGCAAGATATTGATATTAATTTTGTGCAATCAGACTTTCAAAACATCTTATCCTCAATCAAAATTGGAGCAAAGCGGATTCGGGAAATTGTCCTGTCGTTACGTAATTTCTCACGACTAGATGAAGCGGAAATGAAAGCAGTAGATATTCATGAAGGCATTGAGAGTACCTTGTTACTATTGCAAAACCGCTTAAACAATCCAACGACACAGATTCAAGTTATTAAAGAATATGGTAAATTACCAGAAATTGATTGCTACCCTGGACAACTGAATCAAGTATTTATTAACATCCTTGCTAATGCCATTGATGCCTTAGAAAATTCATCACAACCACAAATTTATATTCACACTCAACTTTTAGATAATCAGCAAGTGATGATTGAGATAGCTGACAATGGTTGTGGCATGACGGAAGAAGTCAGACAAAAAATATTCGACCCATTTTTTACTACTAAATCTGTTGGTTCAGGTACGGGTTTAGGGATGTCAATTAGTTACCAAATTATAGAGAAACATGGTGGAAATATTGAGTGCATTTCTTCACCCAATGGAGGGACAAAATTTCTGATTCAAATTCCGACTGTAATTGATTCATCATCTCATTCCTAGTCATACCCTCCTTCTTTAAGTAATGAGTAATAAGTAATGAGTAATGAGTAAATACCCATTACTTATGATCTGCTGAATAATGGTAAAACGTTCTTTTATCAATGCTTTGGGGTTATTGCCTTAGAAAAATGTGCAAGCAAATAAGGGTATTAGGTTCTAAAACCTTGCATTTCAGATTGATTTTGGGATAAAAAGCCACAAAAAGTATGGATGATTCTGTTCCCTGTTCCCCCAACCCTGTTCCCTACCGCTACTAGAAGACTTTTTTAGCAAGCCCTACTTATTACTTATTACTTATTACCCATTACTTATTGAATTTGGTTCACCGATGATGACACCAAAACTGTATGAATAAAAAATAGGGAAATCTGATCAAAGTCAACACCCTACCCCTAGCCCCTCTCCTACAAGGCTACGGTGTACACAAAAGTTTTGGCGTAGTGTATATATCCCGCCTGGGAATCAATTCCGAGTCTGATAGCGTAAGTCCTCTAAAGAGGACTCAAAGAGAAATTTCATTTAGTCCACTTGAGTGGACTTTAGTTATTAGCCTAGAACTTAAGTTCTAGGCTGTATAAGGGTTCACCTAATGGCTAACAGCCTACACGGCTTCTGTATTTTTTTCGCCAGTGCGAATCCGAACCACTTGCTCTACTGGTGAAATAAAAATCTTACCATCACCGATTTCCCCAGTGCGAGCAGCTGAGATAATTTTGTCAACCACCATGTCAACTTGGTTATCCTCAACGACAATTTCTACTTTGAGTTTTTGCAGAAATTCAACGGTGTACTCAGAACCACGATAGCGTTCTGTTTGTCCTTTCTGCCGTCCAAAGCCGCGAACTTCAGAAACTGTCATACCCACAATACCAGCGTTGACTAAGGCAATTTTCACTTCGTCTAGCTTAAATGGACGGATAATTGCTTCTACTTTTCTCATGTCATCGACTCCTAATTTTTAGAAGGTTTCTTCATATATCTAACCAGATCAAATATCTGACACTGTGACCATTCAGCTCATGTCAAAGGCAGATGTGAGAATTGCAACTTTTTTTGAATTGCATCTGACCCAGATAAGCATTTATCAGATTAGCAGTAGAACCTAGGAATTGATTGGTTAGTTTGGAAAATTTTGATATTAAATTACTCTCAGCAAACACACTGTTACTATGTGGCTTGAATCACACTGGCTCTATAAGTATAAAATTTGTTTAAATCTGGGGGAAAATTTGCCAAACTAAAATAAAATGCCCGATTAACCAATGTTGGCTACAAGTTAGTGCAGGAAAATTTAGCGATCGCCATTCTTCGCTATTCTATATATAATTTAACTTTTCGTGACGCGTTATGGTGTGCAGAAAATATCACCAAATAAATGGAATTAACCGCGAGGTAGATTGTTGATAATCAGCATAATCTGTGTATTTAGCAGACATTGACTTTTCTTTTTGGGCAATGCGTTGCAGATAGAGAACAGCAACAGTTCCAGGAACTAAATAAGCCCAAGGCGAACCCGCTACGACACTAAAGCTGAAATACCGCAACAAATCACCAAAGTAATTGATATTCCGGGAAAATCTCCAGATATTATCCCTAACTAGTCCTACTCCATATTCCTTGGCTGTTAGCTTCTGCACATCCGCAGTCCCATTGATCAGACTACCAAAAGTGTATAGTGGTAATGCGATCGCTGTCTCGGTTATAGATAGGGGTATAGGGTTAGTAAATGCTAAGTATCCTGGTAAAGCGTAGAAAACTCCCACAAATAACAGGCCAAAGATAAACTGAAAAATTCCTACAGGCTCATTAAATAAGTTGCGCCTTTGGGGATATAGCCATTGTTCCACTAGCCACCACACACAGTAACCAATGTGCAAACATAGATAAATAATTTGTCGTAAGTCTCGAATACCAAATACCACAGCAAAAGCCAGTAAACACAAAATTGTCAGAACTTTTGCAGTATTAATGGCGGTGAGTGCTGTTACCCTGGGTTTTTCGGCGTTGGCTGTATTCTGCATAGTTTTACTAGTGAAATATTTTAATAAAGTTAAATTTTATACTTGCCGATTAACTAGAGTGGCACTAGCTTGATCTACGGGCATGAGTATAACTTCATTTATATTTACATGAGGCGATCGCGTTGTACAAAATAAAACCACATCCGCCACATCATCGGGTGTTAGGGGTTTAAGTCCCTGATAAACTTTTTTCGCCCGTTCTTGATCACCATGAAAACGCACATCACTAAATTCTGTTTCCACCATACCAGGATCAACGGAAGTTACACGGACTGGAGTACCGATGAGGTCTTGTTTTAAACCTTCAGAAATTGCCTTGACAGCCGCTTTAGTAGAACAGTAGACATTACCACCGGGATAAGTTTGATGTCCAGCAATTGAACCAATATTTACCACATGACCACGGACACGATCTACCATTCCCGGAACAATATAACGGGTGAGATATAATAAACCCTTGATATTAGTATCAATCATTTCCTCCCAGTCTTGGAAATCGCCCTCATGCAGCTTATCTAAACCGCGACTTAAGCCAGCATTATTAATCAGAATATCTACATCTGACCAATGTGGGGGGAGGCTAGATATAGCAGATTCTACAGCAGAGCGATCGCGCACATCTAACTGTATTAAATGAACCTCTTGCGGCTGGATATTGAGCGTCTCTACAAGTTGCTGTAATCTTTCTAACCGCCGCGCTGCTAAAATTAGTTTTGCACCCGCATCAGCAAACACCTTGGCACAAGCAGCACCAATACCACTACTTGCACCAGTAATTAACACAATTTGATTTTTCAGGGAAATCATTGTAATTCGTAATTCGTAATTCGTAATTCGTAATTCGTAATGGGTTGCGCCCCGCTACGCTCTAAGCGCAGCTATGCCGCAGGTTTTACGTAATACTCGCAAAGCGAGTTCGCGGAGCGTTACGCAGTAGAGCAAGCTACATAATTTGTAATTAACGCTATGTGCCAGTTTTGATTTAAACCCCTCTCCTTACAGGCTAGAGGTTTTGATTCTTGCTCCCCTTCCCTACAAGGGAAGGGGTTGGGGGTTAGGTTTGATTTATTTTCTCACTACCTGCAAACGCTGAGTAACTATTGTCATTCCACTACCCCGTAAAATCACGGCAGAAATCCAGCGATTACCAGGTGTAGAGGGGGCGCGTCCAACTTTGAATAAACCACCAGCATTGAGTGGTTTTAAATCTACAGTGGTGGGGTTCAGATACTTTGCGGCTTGAATTGGTTCTTCTAGGGCTGTTCCCAAGAGTAAATCTTCACCCAAGGGTTCTTGGACGATCGCATCAAAATTATACTGCTGACCGACTTTAACTTGTGGTGGCAATTTCACATCTACTTGGGGTGGCTTGCTACCGGAAGTTAGTAAGGTACGTTCGGAGAGAATATCCTGACGCATGATTTTACCACCTGTAATCCGTTGCCGAGATTTAATGGTGGTTTCCAGTGCCAAATTATTACTTTTGGGTGAGGGTGAACCTGTGATTTTAGTTACCGTTTCCACAATGATGGAATTGCCTTGAGTCTTCCAAGATTCGAGTTGTGTGCTGTAGCGTACATCGGGGTGGCGTTTCCAAAATGTCACTAAAGCTTTTTCCATTGTTTGACGGTTTAACCCATCTCCGTGGCTGAAAAGAGGGCTGTAGTATTGCAAAACTCCTTTGACATCACCTTTACTAGCGGCTGCGTCAATTTGCACTAACAGATTCTTGACTGAAGCTGGGGCATTTTGAGTATTATTACTTTGGGCGATTTCCACAGCTTCAACCTGCTGCCAACTATGAACTAAACCCAGTGAGCATAGAGATAAAATCAAAGCAATGCTTGTGAATAGCTTGTTTTGGCGTTTTAGCAAGAATAAAATAGTCTTAGTCATGGGTAAGATTTTACTGATTGGAGTAGAGAAGATCAGGAAATTGTTTTATGTTAATTAAGCTAGGAGCTAAACGGTAGAGTTTGAATGACAAACGCACCCATAAAATTACTAATAGCTGCCAGTGGAACTGGTGGACACTTGTTTCCGGCGATCGCATTGGCGCAAAAACTCCCAGAATATGAGATTGAATGGCTAGGTGTCCCCAATCGGTTAGAAACCCAGCTTGTACCTCAACAGTATTCTTTGCATACTATTGCAGTTGAAGGGTTTCAGCAAGGGTTAGGCATTGCTTCTTTACTAACTTTGGGTAAACTTATTAGTGCTGTTTTCCAGGTGCGGCGACTCCTGAAACAAGGTAATTTTCAAGGAGTGTTCACCACTGGAGGTTACATTGCAGGGCCAGCCGTCATTGCGGCACGTTCTTTGGGTTTACCTGTAGTTTTTCACGAATCTAACGCTTTACCCGGTAAGGTAACGCGTTTTTTTGGCCCTTGGTGTACCGTCGTCGCCTTGGGATTTGATGTGGCTACTAAGTACTTACCCCGTGCCACCAATGTCTGCGTAGGTACTCCAGTGCGTTCTCAATTTTTAGATGCAGCTAGTTTAAAACTAGATTTAGCTATTCCTGAAAATGTTCCTTTAATTGTGGTGTTCGGCGGTAGCCAAGGCGCAGTCGCGGTAAATAAATTGGTGCGCGAGTCTGCGTCAGCATGGTTTGATGCTGGTGCTTATGTAGTACATTTAACAGGCGATCGGGATGCCGATGTGGGTAGTTTACAGCATCCCCAGTATATAGAATTACCTTTTTATGACAATATGGCGGCACTGTTGCAACGCGCTAGTTTAGCTATTAGTCGTTCCGGTGCAGGTAGCTTAACAGAATTAGCTGTGTGTGGTACGCCAGCGATTTTAATTCCCTATCCCTTTGCAGCCGAAGACCATCAATCTTACAACGCCGAGGTGTTTACTCAAGCAGGTGCAGCGTTGAGTTTTAAACAGTCACAATTAACAGCAGAATTATTACAAACCCAAGTTTTAGATTTATTGCGATCGCCACATGAATTAACTAAAATGGCAGAAAATGCCAAGGCGATCGCAGTTCCTGACAGTGCTGATAAATTAGCATCTCTAGTCCGGGAAGTTATCAACACTCACCAGTAAATAGTATTTTGACCCCTTACTGATTGTTTTGCAGCTCATTAGCACTTCTTTTGGCTGTATCTGTGTACACAGAACCCCATTGTTTTAAAGCCTCGCCAGATTCTTTAGCGATCCTTTTAGCTCTTTCACCAGGCGCATCTTCTGTTTGACGAGCTTCTTGATTCCATTCTCCCGTAGTTTTTGGCCTATCAGCATCATCCTGATGTACAACTTTGTCTAACTTTCTAGTAAAATTATCCTGACTCCGCCCAGAGTTAATGTTATAATTTGAGCCTGTTGTTAGCACCAAAAAGCCAATTAACACAATCGTAAACAAACGCTTAACTGCAAATTTTTGAGCTAAAACCTTGATATTATTTATTGCTTTATTAAATAAACTCGCCATCATTAAATACTCCATGAATTGGATGTGAATATTTGCTTATGTGGCAGCTTTAGGGAACATCAAAAAATAAATAATTTAGCCGCCATCACCACAATTCAAAGTTAGATATAAAATGCTAGTGATTCATCTAACAAAAGTTATAAATTACTCCTAGAGTACAGAAGGTTTGCTATAGGAATCGTACTTGATTATTGAACAGATACGTAGGGGAGGCAAATTGCAGTGTGGATTTTCCTCCTGCAATATTGCCGTTGTGTTAGCAGCGAGAGTACAACACCTAGCACCAAATCCTGTGGTGCGTTAAGGCTTACCCCTAACACACCCTACACATACTCATTACTCATTACTCATTACTCATTACTCATTACTCATTACTCATTACTCATTACTTATTTGATGACACCCCTAAACCCCATATTTCTTAAGATTCATTCGCAATCAGTTGTTTTTGTCTTGAAACTAATTCACATACCTCTGCATCAGTGGTTTGTGCAAAATTCTCATACCACATACCAATGGCATATAAATTTTCTGGCATCATCACACAGACAACCTTATTCACTTCTGAGGCTAATTCTTCGCAGGTGGATACCCCAGCTACAGGAATTGCCAAAACTAACTCTCGTGGTTGTTGGTGTTTGATAGTAGCGATCGCAGCTTTGATGGTTGCGCCCGTAGCAATACCATCATCCACTAAAATGATTGTATGATTTCTAACATTTAGTAGCGGGCGATCGCCCCGATAAACCCGATTTCGACGCTGTAATTCTAGGGTTTCTCTCGCTGCTACAGCATCTATGGTTTGTTGGGGAATACTCAAGCAATCCACAACATTTTCATTAATTATCCGCACTCCGCCAGTGGAAATTGCACCCATCGCTAATTCTTTATGTTCTGGTACGCCAAGTTTACGTACTAAGCAGACATCTAAAGGTGCATCCAATACCTGAGCCACTTCATAGGCGACTGGTACACCACCACGAGGCAATCCCAACACTAAAACGTCCCCACGATGGGCATATTCTGTTAACTGAGCAGCTAGT
>JBODRP010000055.1:0-21981 GCA_050633005.1 Trichormus sp.
AACTAAAGCTTCCCAAGGTGCAATATCTCGAAAGAAGTTGGTAACATTGATTAAAATAGTATTGAAAAGGTGATTAAATTCCTCTGGATCAACTTCTAGATAATCTAAATAATCTCCAAAAGCTTCTACATTCAATAATTGCATTCTCTTGCGTACACGGCGTATTAAAGTTGAACGCTTGTAGCCTGTAAAGTCAAAACCCCGACTTTTGCGTAAATAAATCAGTAGATTTTCAAATTCAGGATCTTTTTCTGTAGAAGCCACGCCGCTTTACTCCACATTTAAGATAAAAAAAGTAAAATCTCCATACATAAATTCATAAATCTTAACTGATGACCAAGCCCCTAGTTTTAAATATGAGTTTCACTACACCCCACACCCTACCCCTCACAAGTGTAGGTTTTTAATCTAGCAGTGAGTAAGGACTCTAAAACTAACCAGAAAATCATTGTTTCATCCACCCCTACACCCCTATACCCTTACACCCCTACACCCTGTTCATTGTTATTCTTCTTGCTCTAAAATATATTTAGCCTGCATTAATTCTTGTTGATGTGCCTCACTGACAGTAGGATATTTTAGATTTAGTTCTTGTAGCTTTTTACAGATAATATCAGCCACGACTAGACGAGTAAACCATTTGCGATCGGCTGGGATAATATACCAAGGAGCATAATCTGTACTCGTATGCTGAAACACCGCCTCATAAGCCGCCATATAATCATCCCAAAAAGCCCGCTCTTTGACATCATTAACAGAAAACTTCCAATTCTTCTCAGGAAACTCAATTCTTTCTAAAAACCGTTTTTTCTGTTCTTTTTTGGAGACATTGAGAAAAAATTTCAATACTATAATCCCATTATTCACCAAATATTTTTCAAAATTATTAATTTCCTGAAAACGCTGTTTCCATATCTCATTGCCTTTGCTAATATGGGGTAATTGCTGCTTGTAAAGAATTTGTGGATGCACGCGCACCACTAATACTTCTTCATAATATGAGCGGTTAAATATCCCAATCCTGCCCCTTTCTGGTAATGATTTTGTGGTTCGCCAGAGATAATCATGATCTAATTCTTCGTCACTGGGTGCTTTAAAACTAAACACTTGAAAACCCTGGGGATTCACACCAGACATAACGTGTTTAATAGTGCTATCTTTACCAGCCGCATCCATTGCTTGAAAGATAATTAGCAATGAATAGGTGTTTTGAGCATAAAGCACATCTTGATAAGCTGCTAATTTTTGAATGTTCTCATGCAATTTCTGCACAGATTCAGCTTTGTCATGATATCCATCATGATATGCTGGGTCAAAATTCTTTAAGAAAGAAAGCTTTGAGCCTGGGGGAAAAATAAAAGCATCATGCTTCATGTAAATTTACTACCCTACAAAACATTTATTCTTAAAATAAGGACTAAAGTCCTTACTACAAACTTAAATTATTATTGCCCTACTTATTTTCAAGAAACTTATTTTTTAATCTAGGTGCAAGCAATTAGTTGCAAATATCATACCAATATAATTAATCATTGTGCAACAACTCATTTCTAAAAGTATTGATTGTGTATAAACACAATATTAGAATTTTTATTTCTATCTATTTTTATTTAAAAAACTTAATAAAATTTAAAGTATATATGAAAAAATTGAGCGAATTTAGATATGCAGTAAATTGTTGGGCAATTAGTTGAGGTGAAAAATTAAAAAGATTTACTATTTAGGGTTTTTGCGATTTTTGCATTTTGAATTGATGAGAGCGCATAGCTTCACGCCCTAGAAGAAACATTCCTGTCACACCCAAGCAGACAAACCAAATATATTGATACCAATATTGGTGTATTTGCTCAATGCTACTCATTTCCGGGTGCAATGTATTGCAATAGAGTAACAATATCAAAATCATCAACGCCCCAAATCCAATAAAGCTTAAACCGACTAGGATTCTTGCGGGTTGTAATTCTATATCGCTAATTGTGGCTAAGTCAATTTCTGCAAGTTCCTGTAGGGAGTCATCAGCTACATTTGAGGCTATTTGCAGGCTATGACTTAACTTTGGCGGCAAAATAGGGGCGAGGGTAGCGACTGTAGGGCGACGTATTAACGCTTCAGTATCGCGTAATAGTACTAATGGCTTACGTACTGTAGCAGTCTGGGCAGTGGGTTTACTGTCAAAATCCATAGCACGCCAGAGAAATAAGAACATACATTATATCAATAGCCTAGCGAATGACTAGGGACAAATCAATTCAAAATAGGGGATTGGTTAACACCTTTCTGGAATATGTGGTGTCGATTTAGTAGTCTATGTTGCAAATGTTAGCGATCGCTAGCTATTGTCACAGTTAGCGTTAGTATGGCTATGTATTTTTCTACAGTATAAATATGACTCAAAACCTTTACGTAAATCCAGTTATAGGCAGCGACACCAACCCCGGTAGCCAACAAGCACCTTGCAAAACAATTACCCAAGCCCTCAAACTCGCTTCACCCAATACCACCATTCAATTAGCGGATGGCAATTACAAAGCTGATAACGGTGAAGTGTTCCCCCTCACCATCCCCTTTAATGTCAAAGTTATCGGTAATGAAGCCAACAAAGGCAGCAATATATTAATAGAAGGTAGTGGAAATTACTTAAGTCGGACTTTTGCCCGTCAAAATGTTACCTTTGTGATGTTAGATGGGGCGGAACTGCGAGGGGTGAGTGTTACTAATCCCGCTAGTCGTGGTAGCGGTGTCTGGGCAGAATCAACTACCCCCACCATTGCTAATTGCACCTTGATTAATTGTAAGCGCGAGGGTGTATTTGCTACAGGTGATGCTAAACCAGTAGTTATTGATAACGTATTTACCGAAAATGCTGCCAACGGAATTGCGATCGCTAGAAATTCCCAAGGTAAAATTCAAGGTAATGCCTGTTTTAAAACAGGTTTTGGTATTGCTATTAGTGACACTGCATCACCAACACTGATAGATAACAAAATCTACGAAAACCGTTCTGGGATAGTCGTCTCCGGTACTGCTCGTCCCGTATTGCGTAATAATCTCATTGAAAACAATACTGACGATGGTTTAACTGTTATTGTCAACGCCCTACCTGATCTTGGCAATACCAATACTCCAGGTGGTAACATCCTACGCAATAACGCTAAGTTTGATATCCAAAACGCTAGTGCTAATAAGTTAGTGTCTGTTGGTAATCAAATAAATCAAACTAAGGTTGCAGGGAATATAGAGTTTGTAGATATTCAAGTTATTACCCCAACACCTAACCCAACACCTAACCCAACACCAACACCAACACCTAACCCAACACCAACACCAACACCTAACCCAACACCTAACCCAACACCTAACCCAACACCTAACCCAACACCAACACCCGAACCTGAACCTGAACCTATACCCGAACCTGAACCAGTACCCACACCCACACCTACCCCAACACCTAACCCAACACCAACACCAACACCTATCCCAATACCCATACCTATCCCAACACCAACACCTACCCCAACACCGACACCAACACCAACACCAAAACCTACCCCAACCCCAACACCGACACCGACACCAAAACCTACCCCAACCCCAACACCGACACCGACACCAACACCCATCCCAACCCCAACACCGACACCAACACCTAGCCCAACACCAACACCTACCCCAACACCGACACCAACGCCTATAAACTTAAAGGATATTGGTAATCATTGGGCAGCACCATTTATTCGAGAATTAGTCCAACGCGGAATAATTAGCGGTTTTCCCGATGGAACATTTAAACCTGATGCAACAATGACACGGGGACAATATGCAGCCTTATTAGTGAAAGCTTTCAACCCACCACCAAACCGGGCTGTGATTAGATTTAAAGATGTACCCGAAAACTTCTGGGGATTCAAAGTTATTGTGCAGGCATATCAAGGTTTATTTTTATCTGGATATCCAGATGGAACATTCAAACCCAACCAAAATATTCAGCGTGTACAAGTGATAGTTTCCTTAGTCAATGGACTAGGATTAGGGTTATCTAACAATGTTGCCAACGCCATCAGAGTTTTTGACGATGCTGCTAAAATTCCTGATTATGGTAAAGGTCAGGTAGCTAAAGCTATAGAAAAGAAAATTATCGTTAACTACCCCAATATCAAACTACTGAATCCTACCCGTGATGCTACACGGGCAGAGGTAGCAGCGATAGTATATCAAACTTTAGTCGATGCTGGTCGTGTAGCGGCAATTAATTCACCATACATTTTTAGTTAGGAAATTGGGGGCAGGGGGCATATCAATTCAAAATTCAAAATTCAAAATTCAAAATTGAGGAATATTAGGGTAGGGAACAGGGAGACAAGGGAGACAAGGGGGACAAGGGAGTTAAATCAGTCAACTGTCTACTGTCAACTGTCTCCCAATATCATGTGTTTTTTATCATCAAAACGGATTAATCCTTGTTGTTGCAATTTGCCCATTAATCTTGTAATTGTGACTCTAGTAGTACCACAGGCGTTAGCAATTTCTTCGTGAGTGAAGCGAACATTTAAACGAGTTCCTTGTGGTACTGATTCACCAATTTCTTGTTTTAAAAACTGTAAGAGATGATATAATCTATCTTCTACTCTGCGCTTGCCAAAAGTAACTAATAATGATTCAGTTTGCTTCAGTCTTTGATTAATTTTTGGTGACAGAATTTGGCTAAGTATAGGATTCAAATTTATTTCAGTTACATGAATAGATACCAACTCAACATCTGATATAGCTGTAGCTTGATAAACAGGTAAAGATGTCATACTAGAACCAAATATCATTTGTGGTGTTGCTAAACCTACTAAGATTTCCTCTCCTGTTTCACAGAAAGTATTTAATTTGACTAAACCTTGACAAATATAGTAAATAATTAAAGGATTCAGGGGAATATCCTCACCTTTTTGATATGTATATACTGGGCGATCTTGCCTCAGATATTGTTCAGGATTAATTAAGTCTAAGTCCTTGTCATTTTGTTGACTAACAGGACGTAATAACCAATCTAAAGATGTTGGTTTACCATGTTGATTCCGAACTACTGCTACTGTCAAAGCAGCATCAAAAGGTTCACCATTATCTGGCTGTAAACGCAATACTAACTCTTTACTGCGATCTGATTCAAATAGTTGATTTAGTTCGTTGCGAAAACTTTCTCGTTCTTCGATACGGATGAAGTTAATCATCGGTTGAGTGACTAAGTTGTGCTGAGAAGTATTCAGCAATTTAGCAGCCGCTAGGTTAGCTTCTTGAATAATGCCTTCTGAACTAGTAACGATATAGGCATCTGGTGCAAATTCAAATAAATTGTAATAATGCAGGCGTTCTGTTTCTAAATGATTTCTTGTCTGTAAAAGTTGCTCATTTTGTTGATAAAGTTCTTCTGCCGCTAACTGCACCATCTTAGAGTTACTATAGAGTTCCTTAAAAGCTTGTGGTAGTAAATCTGGTGGAATCCACGGTAAAACGCTAGCAGTTTGGTATAAATCTGCTAACTGTTTATGTAGTGCTTCTGCTCGTTGGATAAATAATTCTATATTCACTGTAGATGCTCACGACTTAGTTACAGCCCTGGAATAAACCAATCAACTTAATTAATAAATTAAGGAATTGCATCTATCCTCAAGCTGCCAATGGTCAAATTTGAGGTCACTCCAAATCTACATTTATCCTGAGAGTCAGCTAAATTCCTAATCGCTTAGAAAAGAGTCATGATTACTATTAAACCACTAAAAATCACTATTAAATCAATATCATTAACGCCGTGTGTATTGCCGTTGCCTTAGCAGCGAGAGTACGACACCGCCCAAAGCTTTCGGTGCGTTACGGCTTACGCCTAACACACCCTACTGGCGTGGCAAGCCTTAAATGTTGCAAAAAAATTGTAGGTTGGGTTGACGCGAGGAAACCCAACACCAGCATCTATATTAAGTTTTCGATATTTATGTTGGGTTTCGTTCCTCAACCCAACCTACATCTAATACACTTCTCTAGGAGACGCTACGGGAAGGCTTGCGTCTACAAAATTCAAATCCCCATAAATGAATTTAGGGGGTTATACCATCAAGGAATAATTGGGTATAAAAAAAATATTAAATATTTGAGGAAAATCGACAAATAGAATTATATTAATCCTAAGTTAGTTGTTAATTCGACAGCTTTTTCAAAGGTGATACCCTGTTTAGTAGCAATATACAATAATGCTATTACGGCTGAACGGATAGAGTTATCACAATGAATCAGAGCCGGTTTGGGTAGTTCGTTGATGATTTGCAGAACTTTGAGTGTAGTTTTGCAATTAATTTCATCGACTTTAGTAGGTAAATTCAGATAACGAAATCCTAATAATTCTAGCTTGTCTTTTTCATCATCGAGCCAGCCTTTTTCATCAGGCGATCGCAGGTTAAGTATAGACTTATAACCATCAGCAAGAAGTTGGGGAAATTGCTCTAGGGTAATTTGCCCTGCGACAGATAATTCATGGTTAATTTTTCTGATGATATCCATATCACCACCTTGCTAATAGTGAGTCATCAATTTTGCAGATAACTCTCATAAGTAGAACAGGGTTAATCAATTTTAGATTTTGGATTTTAGATTTTAGATTCAATCCGGCAATCCAAAATTTAAAATCTAAAATTTGGAGGGTTAATAATTAAAGGTTTGTAGTCAGAACTTTAGTTCTTAAAAAAGGACTAAAGTCCTTACTACGAACTCACACCTAACATAGTTTTATTTTTCAAGTTAGAACGACTTAAAAAAGGTGTTTAGCGGTGTAAGGGAAAGATTTTTTCAGGTTAAAAATCTTGTTTTTCTGGTATATCACCCTCAAAAGGTTGAACTCCTGTTGCGGGGTAGTCATCGTCTCTTACACCAAAAATTCGAGAAACTCCACCTGATAAGTAGTTAATTACTTGTTGACCGAGGTTTTGAATGTTTTGTACTAAGTTTTTAGAGGTAGACATAAATGTTGCTCCTTTTAAATTTGTTTTAAACTGAGTTGATATCATCGCTGGTTGGTGAAATACTTTCTCAAGACAACCAGTTATCAGATAACTACATTGTCATTAACATTCCAACATCTCTCGAACCACTGAATTAAGTCATAATTCCAACACTCCTCTAACCTCTGACGATTTCGGTAGATGTGCCAAAATTGGATAGGGTTAAAAACTGTTTCCGTATTCAGAAGTGGTTGATTAAAAAAATGGCACATTGCTAAAAAAATTGTCTTTAAATGATTCTGAGTCAACATTGAAGATATCGGTAGTAAATGCGATAAAGTATGAAATTTTGAGATTAAATCTAGTAGATAAGTAAAGCCAGCATCGCTTTTCGATGAACCCAATAGCGGTGTTGGATGCTCATAGCTAACTTCTACAACTTTTTGACTACAAAAATTACTTCTTTTTAAACAAGACCTTGTCTTAGGCAGGACAAGCGATAGATGTTTGCGGAAGTATTTATAACCAGTGTGAGTATGAAGCAAGCTCTTGAGGTTGTCCAATTACTGCTGGCATTTTCTACACTTTTAAACTTATGGCAACAATTTGAGGAACTTGTGAGGAAATGACTAAAAACGCAAATTTTTTTTAAGAGGCAAGAATGTATGAGAACACAGGGGTGTGGGGGTGTGGGGGTGTGGGGGTGTGGGGGTGTGGGGGTGTGGGGGTGTAGGGGTGTGGGGGTGTAGGGGTGTAGGGGAAGAAAATATATCTATTTTTTAGTGTTCTAAAAAACATCTCCTCACAAGTTCCTCAAATTTTCCTCTTAACTTCAAAGTGGAATGTACCAAAACTCCCTACTCCCGACTCGTCATGTGATAAATCACGCTAGGAGGGCAGGAAAATGTCTTTACGCCTACATCCCTACACGCTAATTGCTAAGGAAGATCAAATGAACAAGAGAAACTTTGCAACTATAGACGGTAATGAGGCTGTGGCTCATGTTGTCTATCGGCTCAATGAAGTCATTGCCATTTATCCAATTACGCCTTCGTCACCGATGGGAGAATGGGCGGATGCTTGGGCTAGTGAAAATCGAGCCAACATTTGGGGTACAGTACCCAGCATAGTAGAGATGCAGAGTGAAGGGGGAGTTGCTGGTGCAGTTCATGGGGCTTTGCAAACTGGCTCACTGACAACAACATTTACCGCATCCCAGGGATTATTGCTGATGATCCCAAATATGTATAAGATTGCTGGGGAACTCACACCTACAGTATTTCATATTGCGGCGCGATCGCTAGCGGCTCAAGGCCTGTCAATTTTTGGCGATCACAGCGATGTGATGGCTTGCCGTGGCACTGGCTTTGGGATGTTGTGCGCTGCTTCTGTCCAAGAAGCCCATGATTTTGCTTTAATTTCTACAAAAATATCCTTAGAATCACGTATACCTTTCCTCCACTTCTTTGACGGTTTTCGTACCTCCCACGAAGTGAATAAACTTGAAATATTAACAGAAGCCGACTTACAAGCATTTATTCCCAATGAATTAGTTATTGCCCATCGTTCACGCGCCCTCACTCCCGATAAACCGGTATTACGTGGTACAGCCCAAAACCCCGATGTCTATTTCCAAGCTAGAGAAACTGTCAATCCTTATTATTTAGCTTGTCCAGACATCGCCCAGAAAGTTATGGACGAATTTGCCCAAATGACTGGGAGACAATATCAACTATTTGAATATCACGGCGATCCCAAAGCGGAACGTGTCATAGTTCTCATGGGTTCTGGTTGTGAGACAGTTCATGAAACTGTAGATTATCTCAACACCCAAGGGGAAAAAGTTGGTGTAATTAAAGTACGGTTATATCGTCCCTTTGATAACCAAAGATTTCTCGCTCTCTTACCACCTACCACCCGCAGCATCGCCGTTTTAGACCGTACCAAAGAACCCGGTGCATCTGGTGAGCCTTTATATCAAGATATCATTACAGCATTGCATGAATTTAGGGCTGTAGGGGAAGAAAATACTTCCTCATCCCTACCTAAAATTATCGGTGGTCGTTATGGCTTATCTTCCAAAGAATTTACACCGGCAATGGTGAAGGGAATTTTTGATAACTTAGCCCAAGCTACACCAAAAAATCATTTCACTATCGGCATTAACGACGATGTTACCCACACTAGCTTAGATTATGACTCTGATTTCAGCATTGAACCTGAGAATATAGTCAGAGCCATCTTTTACGGTTTGGGTGCAGATGGCACGGTGGGCGCGAATAAAAACTCAATTAAAATTATTGGCGAAGAAACCGATAATCATGCCCAAGGCTACTTTGTTTACGACTCGAAAAAATCCGGTTCTGTCACCGTTTCTCACCTGCGCTTTGGTTCTCAACCCATCCGTTCTACATACCTCATCACCAAAGCCAACTTTATTGCTTGCCATCAGTGGGAATTTTTAGAAAAATTCTCCATTCTGAAAGACATCGTACCAGGAGGTACATTCTTATTAAATACTCCCTACGACAAAGAACAAGTTTGGCAGCAGTTACCAGATACCATCAAAGCCCAAATTCAAGAGAAACAGCTAAAAGTTTATGGCATTAACGCCTACAAAGTAGCCCGTGAAGCTGGGATGGCTGGCAGAATTAATACAGTCATGCAAGTCTGTTTTTTTGCCTTGTCTGGTGTATTGCCAAGAACAGAAGCCATCGAGGAAATTAAAAAATCCATCCGCAAAACCTACGGTAAAAAAGGCGAGCAAATCGTACAAATGAATATCCAAGCTGTAGATAGCACCTTGGATAATTTATATGAATTGGAAACTGGGGACTGGGGAGTCGGAACTGAGGAAGAACTATCCCCCATGCCCGACGATGCCCCAAAATTCGTCCGCGATGTTCTAGGTAAAATCATTGCTCGTGGGGGGGATGAGTTACCTGTGAGTGCTTTACCTGTGGATGGCACATTTCCCACGGGAACGGCGAAATGGGAAAAACGCAACATTGCCCAAGAAATCCCGGTGTGGGATACCAATGTGTGCATTCAATGCGGTAAATGTGTGATGGTTTGCCCCCATAGTGTGATTCGGAGTAAGGTTTACGAACCACAACAATTAGAGAATGCACCGCCCACCTTTAAGAGTGCCAATGCTAAAGATCATGATTGGCATGATTTGAAATTTACTATTCAAGTAGCAGCCGAAGATTGTACAGGGTGCGGTATCTGCGTTGATGTTTGTCCGGCGAAGAATAAGGTTGAACCTCGCAAAAAAGCCATCAATATGCAGCCGCAACTACCCTTACGGGAAACAGAACGGGAAAATTGGGATTTCTTCTTAAGTCTGCCGAACCCTGATAGACGGGAATTGAAGCTGAATCATATTAATCAGCAACAGATGCAAGAACCATTGTTTGAATTTTCTGGGGCTTGTGCTGGTTGTGGTGAGACACCCTATATTAAGTTAGCCACACAATTGTTCGGCGATCGCATGATTGTTGCCAACGCCACCGGCTGTTCTTCGATTTATGGCGGTAATTTACCTACCACCCCTTGGACATTCAACGCCGAAGGACGGGGGCCTGCGTGGTCTAATAGTTTGTTTGAAGATAACGCCGAATTTGGTTTGGGTTTCCGTGTTTCTATTGATAAGCAAACACAATTCGCCTCAGAATTATTACAAAAATTGGCTACGGAAGTAGGTACAAACTTAGTAGACGATATCCTCAATAATCACCAAAAAGACGAAGCGGAAATTTGGGAACAACGCGATCGCATTACAATTCTCAAACAACGGTTAACAGCAATTAGCACCCATAATCCCCAAGCCCAACAACTCTTAAGTATTGCTGATTACTTAGTCAAAAAGAGCGTCTGGATTATCGGCGGTGATGGTTGGGCTTATGATATCGGTTTTGGCGGACTAGATCACGTCATCGCCAGTGGTCGCAACGTCAATATTTTAGTTCTCGACACCGAGGTTTATTCTAATACTGGCGGTCAAATGTCTAAATCTACACCCAAGGGGGCTGTAGCTAAATTTGCGGCTGGTGGTAAACCTGCGACTAAAAAAGACTTGGGTTTAATTGCCATGACCTACGGTAATGTTTACGTGGCGAGTGTGGCTATGGGCGCAAAAGATGAACATACCCTAAAAGCATTTTTAGAAGCGGAAGCTTATCCCGGCCCTTCATTGATTATTGCTTACAGTCATTGTATTGCCCACGGCATCAACTTAACTACAGCCATGCAGAATCAAAAAGCAATGGTTGAATCTGGTAGATGGTTATTGTATCGCTACCATCCCGACCTCGTGAAACAAGGCAAAAATCCCCTACAACTTGACTCACGTACACCAAGGCTACCTGTAGAAGAGTCAATGTATTTAGAAAACCGCTTCAAGATGTTAACAAAAATTAACCCACAAGTAGCTAAACAATTGCTACAAGAAGCGCAAAATGATGTAAATACCCGGTGGCAAATGTACCAATACTTAGCAGCACGACAAGTTGCAAGTACTAGTAATAATCCATCAACACTAAATGGGAAAACTGTATCCAGTTCCAATAGTTGACGGATTTAGGGACTTAGGTGTGTAGATTGTAAAACTTATACCATTCATTAACCTGATCAAGATGTTAACTTGATTACATCAGCAAGGAAGATATTAACAATGGACTTAACAACTACTTATATGGGTATGAAGTTGCGATCGCCACTTGTGCCGTCAGCATCCCCCCTCACCGGAGAAGTAGATAACATTGTGTGGATGGAAGATGCTGGTGCAGGTGCGATCGTACTTCCTTCACTGTTTGAAGAACAGTTAAGCATGGAAAGTTACGAACTACACCACCATCTTACCTACGGCACAGAAAGTTTTCCTGAGTCTTTAACTTATTTTCCCGAACCGGAAAACTTTCGTCTTGGCCCAGACGAATATCTCGACTTGATTTACAAAGTCAAACACAAGGTAAACATTCCCATTATCGCTAGCCTCAACGGTTCTTCACTAGATGGCTGGACTGACTACGCCAGAATGATTGAGCAAGCCGGTGCAGCAGCATTGGAATTAAATATTTACTCTGTACATACTGATCCAGAACTGACTAGCGAACAGATAGAACAGAGTTATATCAATATGTTTAAGGCAGTCAAAGCTAGTGTATCTATTCCTGTAGCGGTGAAACTCAGCCCCTATTTTACTAATATGGCAAACATCGCCAAGCGTTTAGATGATGCGGGGACTGATGCCTTAGTCTTGTTTAACCGCTTTTACCAACCAGATATTAACCTGGAAACCCTAGAGGTAGAACCTCATGTACTTTTAAGCACCCCCCAAGCTCTGCGTTTACCTCTGCGTTGGATTGCCATTCTTTATGGTCGCCTCAATGCTGACTTAGCCGCTACCAGTGGCATTCATAACGCCCATGATGTCTTAAAAATGCTCATGGCTGGTGCTAATATTACCATGCTATGTTCAGTGTTATTACGACATGGAATTAATCATCTGCGATGTATAGAACAAGAAATGCGGCAATGGATGGAAAAACACGAATATGAATCTATACAGCAGCTTCAAGGTAGCATGAGTCAGAAAAACTGTCCTAACCCTAGTGCCTTTGAACGCGCTCAATATATGCGAGCCTTGCAAACCTACAAACCAGAATGGGGCAGAGTTTACGAACCTTCTCATTATCACGGTTAGGCAGGGGCAGGGGAGCAGGGGGCAGGGGGCAGGGGGCAGGGGAGCAGGGGGGCAGGGGGGACAAGGGGGACAAAGGAAAGAATTTTAGATTTTAGATTTTGGATTTTAGATTGAAATCCAATCCAAAATTGAAAATCCAAAATCCAAAATTGAATTGCCCAATGCCCAATGCCCAATGCCCCATGCCCTAATTACGAATTACGAATTACGAATTACGAATTATCTACTATGGGTAAACGAATTGGTATTCTGACTAGCGGCGGTGACTGTCCGGGACTTAATTGTGTGATTCGGGCAGTTGTCAGTCATGCAACACTTACTTATGATTGGGAAGTATTGGGTATTCCCTATGCCACTCAAGGGTTACTTGAGCGTCAAACGATCCCTCTCAATCTTCATGGTTGGGATTTGCGCGGAATTGACCCCTTACTGAATATGGGTGGGACAATTTTAGGCACAATTAATAAAGGCGATACTCTCACTCGTGTAGATGAGATGCTGGCTAGTTATGAGGCCTTAGCTTTGGATGGCTTGATTGCCATTGGTGGTGATGGCAGTTTAGGTATTATCAATCAACTGGCTAACCAAGGTAATTGGAATTTAGTAGCTATCCCCAAAACTATTGATAATGATGTCGCCCTGACTGAACGAGCCATTGGCTTTGATACGGCTGTAAATACGATTGTCGATGCTTTAAATCGGCTCACTTTTACAGCCGCTAGTCACGATCGCGTTATGATTGTGGAAGTCATGGGACGCACAGCCGGACATTTAGCACTGCACTCGGGCATTGCTGGCGGTGCAGATGTAATTTTAATTCCAGAGCTTCAATACACAATTAAGGGATTATGTCAACATATAGCAGAATTGCGCGATCGCTGGCGGCGTAAATTTGCGATCGTTGTAGTCGCTGAAGGAGCAAATTTGTGCATGGAACATATGTGCAATCATCCCAATGATGTTCCTGATCCCGACTCCCCAAGCCCAACTCTCCCCTCTCCCAAATGCGGTAAGGGTCAATACATTGCCGATCAGATTGCCCTTTGTAGCGGTAATATTATAGATACGAGAGTTTCCGTATTAGGGCATATTCAGCGAGGTGGCATACCATCCGCACTTGATCGTCTAACAGCGACAGTTTTTGGAAAAGCCGCAGTTGATTTAGTCGCCAAAGGTCAATTTGGTCAGATGCTAACTTGGCAACATGGGCAAGTTCTCCCTGTTCCCATCTCAGAAGCCATAGGGCAAAGTCCCTTACACGTAGATCCCGATGGCTACTTAGTACAAAGTGCGCGCTCTTTAGGTATTTATGTCGGTGAAAAGACTTAGAGAGTGGGGCAGGGGTGTAGGGGTGTAGGGGTGTAGGGGTGTAGGGGTGTAGGGGTGTAGAGGGGGACAAGGTACATTTTACCCCAATGCCCCATGCCCCCTGCCCCCCTTCTCTGCGAGAGGCTGCGCCAACAACTGCGCTCAGGACAAGCCTGCCCCCTGCCCCCCTTCTCTGCGAGAGGCTGCGCCAACGACTGCGCTCAGGACAAGCCTGCCCCCTGCCCCCTGCCTTATTCCAACAATAATTATTTACGCCGACCTACTTATTATCACCCCCAATGATCCTAATATTCTGCTAGGTAAGGGAATAGCCCTATTAAAATTAGGTAAATTATCAGATGCGATCGCTGCTTTTGACGCTACCTTAAAAATAGATCCACAAAATACCTTAGCCCAAAATAATAAAACTATTCCTGAAACGCAATTTCCACAAAAATCAGAACAGCAAACACCAAAATTACTAGTAATTCCACTTAATAAGTAACAATTGCCATAATAAATAATTAAAAATACACAAAAAACCTCAGATGTAGGGTGTGTTAGGCGTAAGCCGTAACGCACCGAAAAATTGGTGAATTGCGTAGCTTGCTTCCCGCAGGGTATTGCTAATTGTACTGACTCCTATAGATTTTAAATTTCCTCAGAATTTCCTCAGAATTATTGTTTAACCTATAATCAGTTAGTTGGGTTAGGGAGAAAAGCGGGGACAACCAAAAGTTTTGGCTGACTATCATGTCCCCATATCTCCTCATTTATGATCTAATTTTCCTATTTTGGCTGAATTTTTATCGGAAAAATCTAGGTTCAAAAGCGTACTTTCTCCAACAATCCTTGTTTCTCAAGGCAGGTAGAAACCCCATCCCTTCTGGGTGGCTGTATTTAATTTTGAATTTTGTAGGCTTGCCTTCCCGTAGGGTATTTTGAATTTTGAATTGATTCATTTAGGGATTGTATTTTTCTGAAATTTTAAATACAACTGATTGACTAACCAAAATCACCATCAGCTAATGCACAGCTAAATTGCATAACTACTCGTTAGCGTCATTAACTGTTAACAGTCAACAGTCAAATCCACAGTGAATTTAATGTACAAATTATACCAATCACTAAAATCCTTAAAATCCTCAGTCAATACCGTGCTATCGAAAATTGGTTTCAAACAATGGCAAAATAGCCTCAAAGTTCCGCAAAAAATCACCTTGGGTTATTTTGTCGCCATTGGTACGGCTGTAATTGGCACAACAGTTGGTATTTTTACTAGTGAAATATATCAGCAATTTGCTGATCATGAACAAGAACATATGCAAGAAGAAGTAGAGAGGCTGACTGCATTGCAAGTAAATATGTTGCAGTCTCGGATTCATGAACAAAAGCTGATTTATTTAATTACCGAGCCAGCAAAATTTCACCAAGGACGCACCAATTTAAACTTACATTTAGCTATTGTCAATCAAAAATGGCGTGAATTGCAATTATCTCTGTCTCAAGATCACCGTGATAATCAAATGCACACTCATGCTTATCCCCGTTTCTTGCAAAAATATCAAGGTGTAATTGAGCAATATACTCAATCACTAGAAACATTACTCCAACAGATAGAAACCTCTCATCAAACACCAGCAACAATTACCAAATATAGAAATTTATTGGTTCACTTTACTAACAGCAATGCAGCAATTAAATTTGAACAATTATCTGATGAATTACAAGTTTTGATTAATGATTCCCATCAAGAATATGCAGTTGCATTACAGGCTGTTGAAAATAGCCACATAATTCGTTTTTTAATTATCGCTACAAGTATGGTATTTTCCCTAGCGATCGCCTCTATTATAGCTAAATATAACAGCCATACAATTACTCGCCCTTTAGAAGCAATCACCAAAGTTGCTCATTTATCTGCCTGGGAAAAAAACTTTGATTTACAAGCATCAGTCACCACTAATGATGAGTTACAATTTTTAGCTGAGTCTTTCAATCTACTCATCAATACTGTCAAAGAACTACTACAAAAACAAGAAACAAAAAATGAATATCTGCAACAAAAATTAATTGAATTACAACAGATGCAAGCCCAGTTAATTCAAAGTGAAAAAATGTCCAGCTTAGGACAACTTGTTGCAGGATTAGCCCATGAAATTAATAATCCTATCAACTTTATTCATGGTAATCTCAAATACACTAAAGAATATACTAACGAGTTACTAGAATTATTACAAATCTATCAAAAGTATTATCCACACCCTCCACTAGAAATTCAAACCAGACTTGAGGAAATAGAACTCCCATTTATGACTCAAGACTTAACCAAAATTCTGCAATCTATGACAGTAGGTACAGAGCGCATTCAAAAAATCATCCTAGCCCTCAGAAATTTTTCCCGTCTAGATGAAGCAGAATTAAAAGCAGTAAATATTCATGAAGGAATAGAAAGTACCTTAATGATTCTCCAGAGCCGTTTGCAGCCTACATCACAACGTCCAGCTATAGAAGTGATTCAAAAATACAATCCCTTACCTTTAGTAGAGTGTTATCCTAGCCAACTAAATCAAGTATTCATGAATTTACTCAATAATGCAATTGACGCATTAGAAGAGAAAGCTATTAATAATAATCAATTAAATATTCAAGATAATCATCATTATACAATTCATATTCATACTAATACAATCGATGCCAATTGGGTAGAAATTCGTATTATTGATAATGGTTGCGGTATTAATTACGACGACATACAAAAACTTTTTGATCTCTTCTTTACAACTAAACCAGTCGGCAAAGGTACAGGCTTAGGTTTATCTATAGGATATCAAATTATTACTCAACAGCATAGGGGTAAATTAACTTGTAAATCTGTACCAGGTGTAGGTGCAGAATTTATCATTCAAATTCCTATCCAACAAATCCTCACTTCATAGTCACAATTTTATTAACACTCAACAGTTATCAGTTATCATCATCCAGTAGTGTTTATAACTCTCCAGGATGTTAAAAAAACTTCATATTGGCTTACTCCCACTGTTAGTTAGTGCAAATATTGGCGTAACTCCGCGGCTTGTTAAAGCCCAAGCCCCAACTTCAGTATCAAATACCACCACATCAATTTGCCCGGCTCAAATAGCCACAAAAATAGATGCAATAGTTAATCGTCCCCTATTTAATCGAGTGCGTTGGGGAATTTTAGTCCAACCATTATCATCTCAACAAACTCTCTATAGTCGAGATAGTGAGAAATATTTTATTCCTGCTTCTAATACCAAACTCCTGACTACAGCTGCTGCTCTAAAACACCTAGGAGTAACCTTTCGCTTTCGCACCTCAATTTATCAACAGGAAAACGGTATTTTTAGCATTGTTGGTAGAGGAGATCCCAGCCTCACTGATACCCAATTACAATTACTTGCCAAACAGTTAAAAAAGCGGGGTATCTCTCAAATTCAGCAGTTAATTGCCGACGATAGTTATATTCAAGGAGATATTGTTAACTCCACTTGGCAATGGGAAGATGTACAGTCAGATTATGGTGCGCCAGTTAATAGTTTTATTCTCAATGAAAATATTTTCGGCTTACAAATCAAACCTCAAACTGTTGGTGAAAATACCCAAATTCTGTGGAATGATCATAATGAAGCTAAACGTTGGTTATTAGTTAATCGTTCTGTAACAGTTGCCGAAAAACAACCAAGTTATATTAATATCAGTCGGGATTTTACAGGTAGAATCCTACGAGTAGAAGGACAAGTATCAGCCAATTCTCAACCGTATGTAGTAAATTTGCCTGTGATTGATCCTAATTATTATTTCTTAAGGCGTTTCCGATTAGCTTTAGCCACAGAACAAATTAGTTTAGGACAAACATTAGTTGCTCATAGCAAAAATAATCAACAGGAAGTAGCATTTGTGGAGTCACCACCTTTATCTGAGTTAGTGATGCAAATTAACCAAAATAGTAATAATCTCTATGCAGAAGCTTTGTTAAGAGCTTTAGGATTAGAACAAACCAAACCAACAAATAAAAACTCTGCTGATATAGGTTTGGAAGTTATTAAAAACAGTTTAACTCAGTTGGGAGTTGACCCCACAGGTTATAAATTGGTAGATGCCTCCGGTTTATCCCGACGCAATTTAATTACGCCTGAAGCATTGGTACAAACTTTGCAAAAAGTAGCCAAAAGTCCATTTGCTAATTTATATCGTGCATCTTTACCCAGAGCCGCCAAAAGTGGCACTTTACGCAACCGTTTCCGTAATACCCCCGCCGAGGGAATTGTTGAAGCCAAAACAGGCACATTAAGCGGTGCAATTTCTCTGTCAGGATATATAAATCCACTTCAGTATGAGCCTATGGTTTTTAGTATTATGGTAAATCAATCTGAACAGCCTGCAAGTGTCTTACGGCAGGCAATAGATGAAATAGTTATCTTGTTGGCGCAATTACAGCGTTGTTGAACAGATACATCGTAGCTGGGCAAGCCACCGCCGTCAAAGGGTTTCCCTCCTTGGGGCGAGTGGCGTTTGTCAGAAGGAAACCCCTAAATTTATTGATGAACATTAGAAAAAAGATTTATGGAGTTCTCCCCTGCCCCCTGCCCCCTGCCCCTTGTCCTCTTCCTTGACAATTAAGACGGAAGTTAGATAGTTTTTAGCTTACCAAATCAACTAAGGCATCATCCCGAAAGCGAATTACACTTGAGACTAGGCAACCACGATAATGTTGCGATGTAAATACTGAAAGAGTGATATTCATCTGCTCACTAGTTGAAATGCTTTTAACTTTACAGATTTGCATTTTATTATTACAGTAGGCAACTATGCGATCGCCAACTTTGACATCTAATGCTTTAATTTTCAAGTGAGCCTCAAACTAATTAAGGAGTTTACTTAGTGAAAGTCAAATATATAACTATACTTAACTTAACCAAGTAGTGTCTACTCTCATTATAGCAGTTTTTAATCAATTATAGAGCCAGTCAATAGCAGGTGTGAGGGAACAGAGTTAGGGGAACAGGGACTGTCTCTGGCTCTTGATTTTAAGCCCCCGCCTTCCCTGCGAGACGCTTATACGAACGTAGACAAGGAAGTTGATGCTATGAGAAAAAGGCTCAGGAAAATACCCCTGAACCTCTACTAACTCAAATTAATTTTTTGCCAAGAGATGGCGACAGTATGTGAACTTAGTAGCGATTATTTCTACCGTAGCCACCACGATTACCACCACCAAATGAGCCTCTTTCTTCTCTGGGTTTAGCCTTATTAACTTTGAGGTCGCGTCCCATCCATTCTGCACCATTGAGTGCATCGATAGCAGCTGTTTCTTCAGCTTCTGTACCCATTTCTACGAATCCAAAGCCGCGTAAACGACCTGTCTCACGATCAACAGGTAACTGAACACGCTTTACAGAACCGTATTCTGCAAACACAGCGTTTAAATTTTCTTCTGTAACTTCGTAAGATAGATTTCCTACATAAACTGACATAAGTTTTCTCCCAAATCATGAGTGTGAAGAGATTTAGATTTCGGAGAAAAGTTTGTCAATACCAAAAACAAAAAGCCTGTCAATACTAAAAACAAAAGCTGTTAACCGAATTAAGTCTCAAGCCCCATTATGACATACTAGAGAACTTTTAGGGGATAAATGACAAAAAAAGTTATATAAAGTTATATAAGCAATTTATTAATGGAACACCAAAACATAAATTATCCTAAATAAACGAGTTAGTAGGGTGCGTCAGTATGAATAATCTCTTGGTATAGTTAGGTTTTCCTAGACTGACGCACCCTACATTTTGGATATTTTTTTATCTGTAAGTCCCTAAATCTTTCCCAAAGCGGTGAGCAGTGCGTGTAAGCTTGTGGAAATATCCAAACGAGGGGAAGAACTAGTACACATAGTATACTGATTCTTCCCTAGATAGGACGGTTGATTTAAGCAGGAAGGAACTTCAGGGCTACGCCATTCATGCAATAACGCTGGCCTGTGGGTGCAGGTCCATCTTCAAAAACATGGCCAAGATGACCACCACAACGGCTACAATGTACTTCCACCCTCGTCATAAAAAAAGACCGATCTACAGTAGTAGCAATTGCACCTTCAATCGGCGCAAAAAAGCTAGGCCAGCCAGTACCACTGTTAAATTTAGTATCAGATTTAAACAAGGGCTGTTCACAGCCAGCACATACATAAGTACCCCCACTATATTGTTTATCTAATGGGCTAGTAAAAGCGCGTTCTGTGCCATGTTGACGTAAAACGCGAAACTGTTCTGGCGATAAAATCGCACGCCATTCTGCGTCAGTTTTACTAATTTCAAACTCTGTATTAGATGTTGCCATGATCTTTGACCTCTTTAAAAGCATCGGCGGTAGTAAAGCTGTGCTAACTAATGCAGCACTAGTTTGGAGAAAATAGCGTTTGTGCATATATATATATATTAAGGGCATGGGGCATGGGGCAGGCAGGGTGGTTTCATACGAAAAAAGAAAAATCAAAACTTATAGATTTTTCTTTTTGTAGCCGAGATTTTGACCCCTCTCCAAACCTCTCCCCCCGTGGGGGAGAGGCTTTGAAAGCTAGGTTTATTTTTTTCTCTGGTTGTATGAAACCACCCTGGGCATGGGGGATGGGGGCAGGGGAGACAAGGGAGACAAGGGAGACAGGGGGGTTAAATTTGTCAGGTGTCAGGTGTCATTTAATATGCCTGCCATTCTTTGTAGTTTTCTCCCTACTTCTTCCATTGTGTAAAAAAAGGTGAAAAATCGCAGTAATTCATCTATTTCTTGATCTATTTGACGAAGTACTGGCAGTTGGTGTACTTTTTCTGTGGCATGATTCAAGGCAACTTCTATTTCTGGCAAGGATATTTGAGTGTGAGGGGATTTAACGGCGATTGCTAAAGTTAGCATGGCATTTTGAGTTTCTTTTGCCAGTTCGCTAATCTGCGGTGAGAGCATTTGCCAGAAAGTATCTTGCTGTCTAGCTAGTACAGTATGTTCCATTGCTAAAATATGTTCCCAAATCCTGCGAATGAGAAATTCCCAAGCTTCATTGATTTGTGTTCCTGGGGGTTCGCTGGTTTGTCCCTGTTTGACTTCTTGCCATAGCTCTCGTCCTGTCCGCAGGGATGTGATAATAGTGAGTTTGAGAACATCTATCGCCGGACGGTCGTATGTGCCTGTAAATGCACAGTTAATCACTAGGGTGTAAAATTGCTCTAAATTGACTAGGGTTTGAGACAGACAACGCCGTAGTTCTTTGGTAGCACGGGCAGGGAATATCAAATTATTTACTAGTAAAGCTACACCAATACCCAAAAGCGTTTCTAAAAATCTGTGCCAAGCGTATAGCCAAGGTAACTGACCATAACTCAAAATCACGATCGCAGATACATATCCCGCTAATTTAGTAGCTTCCTGAAATTTATCATGGGAAGCTAGAAATATCGTCAAAAATACGCATATTCCCAGTGACCAAAAATTACTGCCTAATGTGGTAACAAAGACTGCACCAGTAATCGCACCAATAGCTGTGCCAATCAAGCGCGCAATGCCCAGTTTGAAGGTACTACCGTGGGTAGATGACATGACAATAATGGCAGCAATCACGGCGTAAAATGGGTAATGCGATTGTAACCTCTCGGCAATGACGAAAGAGATGGTGGCAGCGATCGCCATTTTCATCGCCATTTTACTGCGTAAAATCAATGATAAGCCTTGGGGAGTAGCTGCCCAAGCGGGAAATTGAGAAATAATTCGAGCAAAAAGCGATCGCGGTTGAGTTTTGACTTGATTACCCACAAGCAAAAAAACTATCTGGACGTTTTACCATAACCATCGAATCATAGCTGATCTGCATGAAGTTGTTACTGATTGCGTTGAATATCTCAGGATTACTAACATTTTTTAAGCTTAAAAAGGTTCTTGGCAACTTTTGGTGATCTTGGTTGGGGTAAGGCAGAAGGCAGAGGGCA
>JBODRP010000056.1:0-21978 GCA_050633005.1 Trichormus sp.
ATAGGGGTAGGGCTTGGTTGTAGTATTTGAGTGCTTCTTGCTTTTCTCCTAAATCGGCGTAGACAATGCCAATATTGTTGAGGGTAGTGGCTTCCCCTCCCCTGTCTCCCACTGCCCGTCTGAGGGGTAGGGCTTGGTTGTAGTATTTGAGGGCTTCTTGCTTTTTTCCTAAATCGGAGTAGACACTGCCAATATTGTTGAGGGTGGTGGCTTCCCCTCTCCTGTCCCCCACTGCTCGGTCTAGGGGTAGGGCTTGGTTGTAATATTTTAGTGCCTCTTGCTTTTCTCCTAATTCGGAGTAGACTAAGCCAATACCATTGAGGGTGGTGGCTTCCCCTCTCCTGTCCCCCACTGCCCGGTATAGGGGTAAGGCTTGGCTGTAGTATTTGACAGCCTCTTGCTTTTCTCCTAAATCGGCGTAGACAGAGCCAATATTGTTGAGGGTAGCGGCTTCCCCTCCCCTGTCCCCCACTGCCCGGTATAGGGGTAGGGCTTGGTTGTAGTATTTGAGTGCTTCTTGCTTTTCTCCTAATAAGTCGTAGACACGTCCAATACCAAGAAGGGTAAAGGCTTGCTGTTTTTTATCATCAACTTGCTGCCAAAGTTTTAAGGCTTCCAACCATTTATCCCTCGCCTGTCGCAGTGATTCTGCTGTCCCTTGTCGAAAAAGTTTCAACCCCTCTTGTGTCAGTTTTTCCGCAGCAGCGCGAGTTGCATTTTGTTGTGCGTTTTCTGGTTGCTGTGCTATCTGCAACCTTTGATTTCTCTGGGTTGCTCCCACTGACTCCGACAGCAAAACGGCACTCAGCAAGAAAATTAAACTGTGGCGGGTGACTTTTGCTAGCCAGCACCAACATAGCTCTTGAGACTTTACACTCCTCTCCATTCTTTAGCCTCACAGCCTCAATCAGTGATTAGTTACAGCCCTATCCTGCCGATATTAATTCCCTCTGTTGGTAAAATATTTAATTGTCGCCAGTGATATTGCTGAAACTTTAATGTTGATTCTACTGGGTATAACTAGCGAACTCATCCGTGGTTGCAGTTTTGGTAACGGATGTTTTGGGGTAGGGAGTAGAAGAGGCAGGGGGCAAGGGGCAGGGGGCAGGGGGAGCTATTGAGCAATGATTTACAATTGAGATATCTCCAATTAAGATACCTAAATGAAGCAAATAAAACGACTCACTGGCATTATTGAACGTGAAGGAGATGGCTATGTATCGCTGTGTCCCAAATTGGATATTGCTAGTCAAGGTGACACAATTGAAGAAGCTCGAAATAATTTGATTGAAGCGTTGCAATTGTTTTTTGAAGTGCATTAAATGTAGGTTGGGTTAAGCGGAGCGCAACCCAACATTGATCTCGGAAACTCAATATAGATGTTGGTGTTGGGTTTCCTTACGTCAACCCAACCTACAATTTTTTTGCAACATTTTAGGCTTGCCACGCCAGTAGGGTGTGTTAGTAACGCACCTTCTAAAGCTTTCTAAGTATATGTTGACAAATCAAATATCATTCCTATAGTAAACATTATGCAGACACATCCAATTATTAGAGTGACTGACGAAAAACAAATAACTTTGCCACCAGAGATTCAATCTCAACTGCAACCTGGTGATGAATACCGAGTAATTATTCAAGGCAATTCTATTGTTTTAGAAAAAATTCCTCAATCAAATGTAAATTTAGATGATTTTCTCAAAGAATTAGAAACTTTAGAACCTGATCCTAATCAACCCACAATGGAAGAAATTAGCCAAATAGTTAAGGATGTCAGACGGGAATATTCAAATTATGAATAAAGGTATTATTGCTAAAGTAACGGCAGACGGAAAACTAGAAATTCCTCCAGAAGTTCTGATAAAATTTCAGCCTTCTACTGAGTATGAAGTCTCAGTTACAGAAGATGAAATTATTTTCAAGAAAAAAAATAAGCGATTGACGCTACAAGAATTAAGGCAAAGAGTAGCAGAGGCTGGCTCAGATCCTCATCAACCAACACTTGAAGAAATAAGCCAAATTGTTAAGGAAGTTAGACAAGAAATTTGGAATGATAAATGAGGGTTGTAGTTGATGTAAATGTTTGGGTTTCCGCCTTACTTTGGGGAGGTGTGCCAGATCAAATTTTGATATTAGCACAAGAACAGAAAATCACTATATTTACCTCTGATGCTTTATTTCTAGAGTTAGAAACTACTTTACGCCGTCCAAAGTTTCGGTCTAAAATTCAGGCTTTAAATTTAAGAGTAGAAGAGATAGTAAATGCCACAAAAGATTTACTACAATTTTGTCCAATTATTTCTGTAGCAGCTCCTCAATTACGTGACCAAAAGGATACTATAGTTTTAGCTGCTGCTGTAGCTGCACAGGCTGAGGTAATTATTACTGGTGATTTAGATTTATTGGTGTTAATAGAATTTAATGGAATTAAAATCATGACACCACAAGATTTTCTCAGTTGTTATTTTTCAGCATAGTGTTAGGCGTAAGCCGTAACGCACCCGTAGCTTTAGGAGGTGTGTTACGCTGTCGCTAACACACCCTACTGGCGTGTCAAGCCTTAAATGTTGCATTAAATGTAGGTTGGGTTGACGTTAGGAAACCCAACATTGGTTATGGCGTTGGGTTTCGCAAAGCCTCAACCCAACCTACGCCTAGGACTGAGTTCGTAGTAAGGACTTTAGTCCTTATTTGAGAACTAAAGTTCTCACTACAAACCTTTAATTATTTACCCGGTTCTACTTAATTACGAATTACGCAAGTGTCACAATTGATGGTTGGTGCGTGACGCTATAAGTCTGATGACTACGTTCCAATACTTTCGCAGCGTCACACACCCTACATAAAAAATATGCCAGTTGCGTAAGTCCTATTAATTACGAATTACGTAGCTTGCTTCCTGTAGGGTATTACGAATTACGAATTACGAATTACGAATTACGAATTACGAATTACGAATTACAAATTACGAATTGTACTAAGAGACGCTGCATTACAACGTCTCTCACAAGGATAAATCGTAGTTTACCGCAACCATCTAGCTGCATCTTTGGCGTGGTAGGTTAATATCAAGTCTGCGCCGGCACGTTTGAAACTGGTTAAGGTTTCCATGACTACACGCTCTTCATCAATCCAACCATTTAAAGCCGCAGCTTTCACCATTGAATATTCACCAGAAACGTTGTAAGCAGCCACAGGTAAGTTACAGGCTTCCTTCACACGCCAGATGATATCCATGTATGCTAAGGCTGGTTTGACCATGAGCATATCTGCACCTTCGGCAATGTCTAGCTCAATTTCTTTAATCGCTTCCCGTGCGTTACCAGGATCCATTTGATAGGTTCTTCTGTCGCCAAATTGGGGTGTTGAATCGGCTGCATCTCTAAATGGGCCATAGTAAGCGGAAGCATACTTAGCAGCATAAGACAAAATGGGGGTGTCTTGGAATCCTGCTTCATCTAAAGCAGAGCGAATTGCTTGCACAAAGCCATCCATCATTCCCGAAGGCGCGATAATATCAGCACCGGCTTGAGCTTGGGAAACGGCGGTTTTTTTCAACAGTTCTAAAGTGGGGTCGTTGAGAACTCGTCCTGTCAAATCACCCACTTGCAAATAACCGCAGTGTCCATGACTGGTATATTCACATAAACAAGTATCAGCAATCACAATCAAATCTGGTACGGCTGATTTTACTGCTGTGGCTGCTTTCTGCACAATGCCGCAATCATGCCATGCACCGGTGGCATCGGTGTCTTTGTCGGCAGGAATACCAAATAAAATAATGGCAGGAATGCCTAAGTCGTAAACTTCTTTGGCTTCTTCGACAATTTTATCTATCGAAAGTTGGTACACTCCGGGCATGGATTTGACTTCGTTGGCAATGCCCTCACCTGGTACAGCAAACAAGGGATAGATTAAATCATTTGTCGTTAATACGGTTTCTCGTACCATCCGGCGCAGTTGGGGATGGGTACGCAGACGGCGGGGGCGATGGGTGGGAAACATAAATTTCTGTGAAAAAATACGAATATGATGGACACAAAACAAAGCGTCACAAAAGCCGGACAAAACTCCGCTATTGTCAGCCAGACTACAGACAGTGCTTAACTGTCCTTTGCCCTACTCCTGCTCAAGCTGTGGGGCAATTTTGTATTTTACAAGAGGCAGGAGACGAAGAATTTTAGATTTTGGATTTTGGGTTGAGTATCTCAAATCTAAAATTATTGGCGGTCTGTTTTCAGCATGAGGTTAGACAAATATTGGAAATTGTCATTGAGATATGAACTAACTTTCAATTATCTACTTCTAAATTCTCAATTTTTGGGAAGGTTTTATGATAATTTTTATTAAAAGTTTATGTTGGGTGATCTGGAATTTTAACGCAGAGGGGCGCGGAGGTAAACGCGGAGGTACGCGGAGAGTTGTTTGAGTCCGGTTTAATTTGTTTGTGGTGAGGTGGGTTGTTTTAAGATGAAGGGACTCGCTAATCTAGAAAAGCATTAAGTTACGTAACAAGGAAGTAAATATAGTTTTATGTCAACTGAACTTCAGGCAGAACTGGGTCAAGCAGTTGAGCTGCGTCGCAATTTTGCGATTATTTCTCACCCTGATGCTGGGAAAACTACGCTGACGGAAAAGTTGCTGCTCTACGGGGGGGCAATTCATGAGGCGGGTGCTGTGAAGGCTCGCAGGGCGCAGCGTAAGGCGACTTCTGACTGGATGGCGATGGAACAACAACGGGGCATTTCTATCACATCTACAGTATTACAGTTTGAATATCAAAATTGTCAAATTAATTTACTGGATACTCCTGGACACCAGGATTTTAGTGAAGATACTTATCGGACTCTGGCGGCGGCTGATAATGCGGTGATGCTGATTGATGCGGCTAAGGGTCTTGAACCTCAAACTCGAAAGTTATTTGAAGTTTGTAAATTACGTGGTTTACCAATCTTTACTTTTGTAAATAAATTAGATCGTCCGGGTAGAGAACCATTGGAATTACTGGACGAGATTGAGCAAGAGTTGGGTTTGCAAACTTATGCGGTGAATTGGCCGATAGGTATGGGCGATCGCTTTAAGGGTGTGTTTGATAGGAAACAGCAGCAAATTCACTTGTTTGAACGCACTTCCCACGGTAGTAAGGAAGCCCGTGATACAATTGTAAACTTGGGTGATCCGCGCATTGAGGAATTACTAGAACAAGATTTGTATCACCAACTGAAAAATGATCTAGAACTATTAGAAGGGGTAGGCCCAGAATTAGATTTAGATTTGGTACACCAAGGCAAAATGACCCCAGTTTTCTTTGGTAGTGCCATGACTAACTTTGGGGTAGAGTTATTTTTGAAATCCTTCCTCGACTACGCGCTTAAACCAGGTGTCCACATCAGTAGCGTCGGTGAAGTACCCCCCACTTATCCAGAGTTTTCCGGTTTCGTTTTCAAACTCCAAGCCAACATGGATCCAAAACACCGCGATCGCGTTGCTTTTGTCCGGGTCTGCACTGGTAAGTTTGAAAAAGATATGACAGTGAATCATGCCCGAACTGGCAAAGTTGTGCGGTTATCCAGACCGCAAAAACTGTTTGCTCAAGAACGGGAATCAATTGATGTAGCTTATCCAGGTGATGTAATCGGTTTAAATAATCCAGGTGTTTTTGCGATCGGCGATACAATTTACACGGGGCAGAAGCTGGAATATGAAGGGATTCCGTATTTTTCACCAGAACTATTTGCGATTCTTCGCAATCCCAACCCCTCCAAATTTAAGCAATTCCAAAAAGGCATCTCCGAATTGCGGGAAGAGGGTGCAGTACAAATTATGTATTCCGTTGATGAAGCTAAACGTGACCCCATTATGGCAGCCGTGGGGCAGTTACAGTTTGAAGTGGTGCAGTTTCGCTTACAAAACGAGTATGGTGTAGAAACCCTATTGGAACTACTACCCTACAGCGTTGCGCGGTGGGTAGAAGGTGGCTGGGAAGCTTTGAACAAGGTGGGACGTATCTTTAACACCACCACAGTCAAAGACAACATGGGTCGCCCAGTTTTACTGTTCCGCAATGAATGGAACTGTCAACAGTTACAGGGAGATCATCCAGAGTTAAAACTCAGCGCGATCGCCCCAGTGTTTTCTAGTCAAAAGGCAGTTGAAGAGTGAGTTAGTGCTGAGTGCTGAGTGCTGAGTGTTGAGTGCTGAGTGTTGAGTGCTGAGTGCTGAGTAGTGAGTAGTGAGTAGTGAGTAGTGAGTACGGAGTTATTCTGCCCCCTGCCCCCTGCCCCCTGCCCCCTGCCCCCTGCCCCCTTTCCTAGAAACCACTGGCCTTGATGTACACGGCATCTGATGATTCGCGCTTTGCTATAACCGTGGATCAAATCACACAGATGGAGTGTCAGAATTTCTATGCCTTCACACGCTAAATCGTCTTTGGAGGCTGGTTTAGTTGCCCTCAAACAAGGAAATTATCAAACTGCGATCGCTCAACTACAACCTTTAGCCAGTCATCAGGGTAATGAGACTGTGAGTTTACAAGCTAGGGTTGGGTTGGTGATGGCTTATGCGCGCTGCGGCGAAGTCCGTAAGGCGATCGCCATATGTCAAACTCTCACAGAGAGTCAAAACCCCAAGGTGCAAGAATGGGCAAAAACGGCTCTTGTTCACTTGACTAAAAGCAAAAACAAGCCCAAAAAAACCAACAATACTCCAGTTAATCGGCCATCACAACAGACACAAGCCCAACCCAACCCTAATTATGCTCCTAATTTACTTCAAAATCCCTACAATGGGCATAATTTAGCTGGCAACCCCTTGATTGGTACAACAAATTACCCCAAAACTAAAGAATTTGGAGTTTATTGGCGACAAGCAAAACGCGCCAAGGTTTGGCAGCCTTTACAAAAAGCAGGTTTAATTCCCTTGCGACTGTTAGCAGCAGGCACGTTTATGGCACTGTTTTGGGTGCTGCGAGAACTGCTAGAGTTCGTTATGGGTACAATCAACTGGACTTTGGTAAAACTGCCTTATTTACAGCCAGTGCAGTTGCTCTATCGTGATCCTACTCCAGTTTTATTTGCTGTTTTGTTCGTAGCGATCGCCCTATCGCCTTGGTTATTAGATTCGCTGTTAGCACAATTCTACGGTCAGCGTGAGCTATCTAAAGATGTCTTACAAAACCATAGTCGGGAAACTCCCCGTGTGTTACATCGTTACTGTCAACAACGCCACTGGCCACAGCCCCAACTACGAATTTTACCCACGGCTGCACCCCTAGCTTTTACCTATGGTAATTTACCTAGAAATGCCAGAATTGTTGTCAGTCAAGGTTTGTTAGCACAACTAGCAGATGATGAAATTGCTACTATTTACGCAGCACAATTGGGACAAATAACTTACAAAGATTTTGTCCTCATGTCTGTAATGTTGCTGATAACGCTACCAATTTACAAACTCTATGAGCAAGTTTCAGCCTGGGGTAACACAATAGGCAAGGGGATATGGCATTGGCCGTTTACTATCGTTTCTAGTCTCATCTATGGATTATGGTGTGTGTTGACTGGAACGGCATTGCTATATTCACGCTGGCGGCATTATTATAGCGATCGCCTCGCCGCCGAAATCACAGGTAATCCCAATGGTTTAATCCGCGCCTTACTCAAAATTACCATTGGCATTGCTGTTGATATCCAAAAATCAGAATCTACTAGTTGGCAATTAGAAAGTTTAAATATTTTGTTACCGGTTAGTTATCAACAAAGTATTACTTTAGGCAGTGTGGCGGGTCATCTCAACTTTGAATCAATGTTGATGTGGGATAATATTAATCCCTATCGCCGTTGGTTGGCACTAAATAACACACATCCACTAATTGGCGATCGGATTGAACGCCTATGTCAAATCGCAAGATACTGGCATATTGACCCGGAATTACATCTAGCTAGCCAAAAATCCCTCAGTGAGCAAGCATTAACCGTCACCCGTCAGTCTTTCCTCTTGCAAATTGCCCCATTCCTAGGTATTCCCCTAGGTTTTTTATTTGCAGGCTTGATTTGGCTGCTGTGGCAAACTGCCTTTGCACTCAAATTTTTAAATCTCAAGTGGATTTATGAAGATTGGTCATTTATCACAGGTTGTCTACTCATCTGTTTTAGTATCGGTATGGTAGTTAGGATGAACTCCTTTTTTCCCGACATTAAAGGAAATAGCATCCACACAGAGGAACACTTACCTTATCTATTAGCTAATCCCTCCAGCATCCCTATCGATAGTATTAAGGTGCGTTTTGTCGGTAAATTATTAGGCAGGTCTGGTATTAGTAATGCTTTAGGACAGGATTTAATTTTACAGTCCAGCACAGGTTTAGTAAAACTACACCATGTTTCCTGGTTAGGACAACCCATATACCATCAAGAATTAATTGGTCGTCAAGTGACAGTTACGGGCTGGTTGCGTCGAGGTGCAACACCTTGGATAGATATCCACACCCTGGAAATTCAAAACGGTAAAACCCTCAATAGCCCTCATCCTATCTGGTCTACTGTCATCGCTGTTTTAGCCCAAGCTTGGGGTGCTTACATTTTTCTCAAAGGTTAATCAACGAAATTCAATTTTGAAGCTTTGCGCTGATTGCAACTGAGTATTTGAACAACTATTCCCAATTCCCCATGCCCCATGCCCAAATGTAAAGAAATATTGCAATTCCTAGCTCTATATGTTACATTTATTTACAAAATTCTTGATAACTGAAATAACTTAGCGTTGAAGCTTGGTAATTATCCTTAGCTGCCTACGCCAATCTATTGATGTTTATCCTCCCAACACAGCAGAGAATTAACCAGCCAATGGCTGGTTTTTGTTTCGTACTATGTCATTATTCCTTCTTGAGAAAATATGTATTTTATGCTACGATGCTGTAAAACTATTGCAAAAAAAGTATATGCTGAACTAGCTACGTAGAAAATACCGTGGTAATGTAAAGGATGGTATTTAATTCTGCGGGCGAAGGCATTGAAAAAAAATGCTGATGGCAAGAGACAGTTAAAAGCAAATTTACAACTTTTAGAATTAAGGTGGTACTAACAGAGCGTTGTGTGCGCTGTTGGATTCAATAAGCTTGATCCCAACAAAAAACTGTATTGTATAGATTGACAGTTTGGAGTAAAAAAATTGGTTTATGGCAGTCTTGGTCAATAGCATTTAAAAGCCAATGCCAAGCCATTGTTTTCTTGCCTTGCCATGTTCATTCAACTCTGGAGGTATAGTTCATGTCCGTTCGCCTATATATAGGCAATTTGCCAAAAGAAGAAATAGATCGTCAAGAACTGCAAGCTGTTTTTGCAGCAGAAGGCGATGCTGTGACTACTAAGTTAATCAAAGACCGTAAAACCGGCAAATGTCGGGGTTTTGGTTTTCTAACAGTCAATAATGATGAACAAGCTGACCAAATTATCGAAAAATATAACGGTCAGATGTTCAAAGAAACCCCCATCAAGTTAGAGAAAGCTTTACCTCGAACAAAAGGTGAGGAAGGAGACGAACAAGCTGCCCCAACACCTGCTGCTAGCGGTAATTCTACTCCTAAAACCAACAAAGAAGGCAGTCGCCGTGACAAAGGTGGCAAGAAGTCTCGTCGCGGTGGTGGTGGACGTGAAACCACTACAAGCACATCTGATTCAGATGCGGTTCGTCCCGATCCACGTTGGGCGGCTGAGTTAGAGAAGCTCAAGCAAATGCTAGCTGCTCAAACTACAAACTAAGTGGAAGCAGTGAATAATTAAAAATTAAAAGTCAGAGTTTTTTGATTTTTAATTTTTAACATGGTGCGGAAGTCCCCACCTTCTGGTGCGGACGCTACGCGAACAACGAAGTAAGGTGGGGATGAAGCTAACGTCTTAAGTCTTTGAGTAGATTTGAGGAAGTTTAGTTGAACGGTTAATGATAGGTAAAATTGTGAGTGTTATGGGCTGCCCACCGTAGGCGATCGCTGTTTTTGGTTCAAAGGTTTTGATTAGCTCGGTTTGTCTAGAAACATAACTAGATCGACTTAACCTCTATTGTTCCAAAACTGGCGATACTTACGGTAAGCTACCCTAATTGACTTACGTGTACTTAACTGATCAAAGTTTTCCCAATCTTCCAGAGTCATCAATCTCATACCAGAGTGAGGGCAAGAAAAAAACTCCTCGACTGGAATCAAATCTGATTAAAGCATTAATTTTGGATAGATATTTAATAACCCCTTCAGTCTGCTGAGGTTTTAAATCCAGGCTGGAGGGCTTTCTAGTTGTGTTTTGACACTCCCCTGCCTCACCAAGTTTCGCTTTCGCTCACTTGCTGAAAAAGGCAGGGGATTCTTGGTTCAACGAGTCCACTTAGCCTAGAGTCCTTGCGGTATCTAAGCCAGAGGTGGTTCTCTCCCCAAGCGATAACGATTGATACGTGTGGGGTGTACGTAGACAGCCGCAACAATCTTCACCTTTATCGGAAAAAGTTAGGTTTAAAACCATTTCTCTAAATCCCGGCTACAGATAATTCTTCCCCTGCCCCCTGCCCCCTGCTGTCTATGTGTAGCTTTATTTTGGAGAATTGGTATAAAACGCGAACGCCAGTTCTCTCAAGCCAGGAAACCCACCCACGAGACTCGCTTCCCCTTGTGGGGGCTGTCTTTAATTTTGAATTTTGTAGCTTACTACTCTCCGAGTTCTCCGTAGGGTATTTTGAATTTTGAATTGATTCATTTCTTGAGAGTTAAATACAAATAATTTAGCTAAGAAATTTTCGTGAAAATCTGTATTATAAGCTACAAAAAATATATTTCAATTTTAGTAATATTGATAACTTTTTAAGTAAAAACGTTATTAAGTATTAATTCTAATAATTCAGCATATTTAGGCATTTACTTGAGAAATTCAGATAAACTTAGGTAAAAAATAAGTGTAAATACGGTAGCTTATTTGAATAAAGATTACTAAAAATAGGATGTCTATTCACATAACCAGCTTTATTTTTCAGTAAAAAAACTGAATCATTAATATTCACAATAAGTTGATATATGCCTGCTTTTCGGTAGCTAAATAGAGCTTCATCTATCACAGGTATTAGATTTTAGTATAGCTAATTATGTATAAACAAATTAAATATCAAAGCTGGAAAGAAAGTATCATCTTGGCAATAGATAGAGAAAAATATTTGACATATTAAATTAAAATAAAGATTACTCAAATTTACTAGATAATTCAAGTAAATCCACTATCAGTGATTTGAGGAACTGCCAACAACTTTATTCACATCAGCAACACACAAACTATGAACTCTACCACTGAAAAGCGTATAGCTTTGATTTCTGTCCACGGAGATCCAGCGATTGAAATTGGCAAAGAGGAAGCTGGAGGGCAAAATGTTTATGTGCGTGAAGTAGGAAAATCCCTAGCTCAATTGGGATGGCAAGTTGATATGTTTAGCCGCAGAGTCAGTCCTGAACAAGAGACTATTGTGCAACATAGTCCACGCTGTAGAACAATTCGCTTAACAGCAGGGCCAGAAGAATTTGTACCACGAGATCATGGCTTTCAATATTTACCAGAGTTTGTTCAGCAATTACTACAATTTCAACGAGAAAATCACATTAAATATCCAGTTGTACACACAAACTACTGGCTGTCTAGTTGGGTAGGAATGCAATTAAAAACCCTCCAAGGAAGTAAACAAGTTCACACCTACCACTCTTTAGGAGCAGTCAAATATAAAAGTATAGATACAATTCCTTTAATTGCGACTAAACGTTTAGCGGTAGAAAGACAAGTCTTGGAAACAGCTGAAAGAATTGTGGCTACAAGTCCTCAAGAACAGGAACATATGCGATCGCTAGTTTCTACAAAAGGTTATATTGACGTTATTCCTTGTGGTACAGATATCCAACAATTTGGCTCAATAGATAGACAAGCTGCTAGAGCCGCACTGGGAATTGCTCCAGATGCCAAAGTTGTATTATATGTGGGACGTTTTGATCCGCGCAAAGGTATAGAAACTTTAGTGCGTGCAGTGAATGAATCGCAGTTGCGGGACAGTGGTAAACTCAAACTAATTATTGGTGGTGGTAGTACCCCAGGAGCTAGCGACGGTAGAGAGCGCGATCGCATTCAAGGGATTGTGCAAGAATTGGGTATGAGTGACTTTACAACTCTTCCCGGCCGTCTGGGACAAGAAATTTTACCGACTTACTACGCGGCGGCGGATGTATGTGTTGTTCCCAGCCATTACGAACCTTTTGGACTAGTAGCAATTGAAGCCATGTCTAGTGGTACACCCGTTATTGCTAGCGATGTTGGCGGACTTCAGTTTACAGTAGTTACAGAGAAAACTGGGTTATTAGTGCCACCAAAAGATGTAGCAGCTTTTGCTGTTGGTATTGATCGAATTTTGATGAATCCCACATGGAGAGATGAATTAGGTCTAGCTGCTAGAAAACACATCGAATCTAAGTTTAGTTGGGGTGGTGTGGCAGATAATTTAAGTCAACTATACACCCAAATCTTAGAAGCATCAGTCCTAGAGCCAGCATTAGTTGGTCAATAAAGGTAACAATTACCTGAACAATTAAGTATTAGGGAATTGGTAAAATCAATCATTGCTCAGATATTCAACTGACAAGTTAAATTAGGCTTGTGAGGTATCTTTCATTCCGAGAAATATTTTTTAGCAATGAGTTTACCTTTTCCCTTTTACTATTGATTCACTCCTACTAATAAATTATCTAATAATTTTGAACCAATATGTTGTTGTATCAGCATATTTTATAGTTTTTTCATAAATTAAATGAACAGATGATGACTTTCATGAGGGTGTATTAGTTTTGTAGTCAGCATTTGATGTTAGAGGGTAACAACAAAGTAGCGATCGCTATCTTAATTAGGATTGCTGACAATGGTTGTGGCATTCTAGAAAATGTGCGATCGCGCATTTTTGAGCCTTTCTTTACCACCAAACAACCAGGACAAGGTACTGGGTTAGGTTTATCTATTAGCTATAAGATTATTGTGGAAGAACACGGTGGTAAAATTAAGTGTGTTTCTGAACCTGGAAAGGGTTGTGAGTTCTACATAGAAATTCGCTCACAGCCTTTAGTTAATAAATTTTAAATTGTAGGGTGCGTTCAAGCAACGCGTAACGCACCTTATAACATTTATCCTTTACGGCTAGATATCAACTCCTCAAATCCTTACATAGCTGTAACACAACTTACTTAATATTTACTTTATAAATAGGCTCTAAAATCAAATATGATTCTTATATAATCAATGATTGTTGTTAGTTATAAAAAGCTGACCATCTCTTAATTATGAATCAATCCAATAATAGTGGAATACTAGAACAGTTTGTTAACATCGTCATGGGTGTAAAAACTGGGAATCAACACCAGTCTGCTCATAGATCAAAAACAACTACACAAGAACTAGATATTAAAGCGGTGTTAGTTTATAAACTAGGAACTATCCTGCAAATAGTAGTTATGGTTCTAGCATTGCTGGGAATGGAAAAATTAATTATGTTAATTGATCATAATTCTTCCTTTCCCAGTTGGTTTAGTACCTTCTTGACTGCATTGTTTTTTACTCTCTTCAGCATCCGTTCACGAATTTTTTCACTTTTAGATAATACCCGTTCTCGTCAGACATACGATCAAGTAATCAGACCAAGATGGTCTCCTCCACCTTTAGTATTTCCCATAGTTTGGATGATCATTGCCGTTTTACGGGTAATTTCTTCTGTATTAGTTTGGCAGGAAATGAATCACCAATTTTTAGTGTTACCTTTCATTTTGTTTGTAGTACATTTAGCGGTAGGTGATACGTGGAATACGATTTTTACCGTAGAACGCAGATTAGGTGCTGCTGTACCTGTAGTGATTTTGGGGCCTTGGTTATCTGCTTTAGTAGTGACAGCAGTTTATTGGCAAACTAATGCTCTAGCAGGAATGGTTTTATCATTTTCTTGCATTTGGCTAACCGTAGCTGCTGCCTTAGTAGTGAGAATTTGGCAGTTAAATGGATCTGAGCCATTGTATCCTTTAAAATTCACACCAGTGGAACAATAAACACGCCTTTTCATTGTGAATTGGGCTTAAAATTCGGCAGTTCCACCGCAGCCAAAGACTTGCGTTTCTTTGGTGGACGCTGGGGGTAAACAACTGGTGAAGGTGATTGAGTATCTTCATCAGCAAAGTTATTCAAAATTTTCGGGGGTGACTCAGTGTGTAATTCTACTGAATTTACAGGATATGCTTCTGAATCAGAAGATACGGGTTGTTCAGTGGGTTCTTCTGTAGGAGATAAAGTAAAGGACAATATTGCAGAGTTATTTTTGGGGAGGGAGATATCTGTCAATATCACCGATGCTTGTTCTGCTAAAGTTTCTGGTGTTTCATCCTCCCGAACATCTGAATCCCAGGTTTCCCAGACCTCATTTTCTGGGGGTTGAGGATCTGGATGGGCATCTGCTGCTGGCTGTGTTGTTGATGTTGTTCCAGGCTGGGAAGAAAAGAACATCTGGATGAGACTATCTATTTGCTCATCTAGTTCTGATGAAGGAGTGACAGATGAAATCTCTTCTAGGTTAATTGGAGGTTGATTGTCTGTGACTTCATTGGATACAGATGGCTGTGAGATAGGGGGTGTCTCTGGCTTGGGTGGCCAGTTCCAAATCGGGGAAGGATTAGGAACAGCGTAATCCCCACTAAAGGGAGGTGGTAATGAAGGTTCATTTTTAACTTGAGCAGCATTTTCTGTTGGTGATTCTGGCTCTGCTGACCAAGGTTGAATGGGTTGGGCGTTAGGAAACAAAGAGCGAGCTTTTCTGGCAAATCTTGATTTATGGATGACTGGATTTTGAGGCGGATCAGTAGCTGCATCAGCAGCATCATAATTAGGAATAGATGTATCTAGACATTTTTCCAGTGCGGCCTTAAATTGCAGAGTCTGACGCTGCTGGCGCATTAATCTAGTACGTAGCTCTCGACAGGCGTTTTCTGATTGCAAAACCTGCTGAGATTGTTCACTATAGTTAGTTTGTAATAAAGCGCATTCTCTTTCTAACTGAGCAATGCGTTGTTGACTAATTTGTAATTGTGCTTTATAACTTTCAATGAGAATTTCTTGACGCTGTGCAGTTTGAGATGTAGTCTCTAGCTGTTGGAACAGTGATTGGATTTGTTCTTGAGCAGCAGAAAGTTCTTGTGCTTGCTGATTGAGCATAGATTCAGTAACGCTAGAGCGTCTTTTTTGCCACTGCAAAGCTTTTTCTGACTCAGCCAACTCATCTTTGAGATTTTCTACTTGCTGGTACAAATCATTATTGGCAGCACGCAATTCTTCACTTAAAACCAGTAGCTTTTGAAATTCGCCTGCAACCTTTGTTTGCTGTTCACTATCAGGTTCTACAACCCAATCTTCGTTATTGGTGGTGTCTTGGGCAAAATCGGGGCTTTGAGGATGATGCTGTTCATCTGCTGCGGGTTTGAGGAGTGGTAATTTAGCAACGGGTGTGTTGTCAGCAGGCACAACTGAGTAAAAAGGACAGATCGTTTGTTCTGGTTGTAGAGAATTAGCAGCAGAGTTAAGAGATTCCATCACAGTCCTGTTATTTAAGGTGTCAGCTTCATTCATCACTCTTGAACCACCCACGTATCAATAATTCAGCAGTACTGATTAACTTGTTAGGGGTTACTTTTGCAGCCAAGTTATTTTTCCCCTAAATTCAGTAGTCAATCATTAGTCAATCATTTATTTAGATTTCCCCATTTTGCATACATAACTGATGTCGTTATAACATTATGAACTGACCCCTCGTCAACCTGAGATATCAAGGGGATTTCGAGTTTAAATGCTACAAATGTATGAGTTAGTGTACAGATACTTAAATGTTTAGGTTTAAGCTGGGTGGGCTTTGGTCAAAAGTTTTGTGGTAGCAGCCCCCTGGTATGAACTCACACGCTGGAGAAACACTGTATCTGTATATAATTTATCAAAAGTATCCTTGGGCTAGTCAATAAAAAAAGTCAAAAATTTAAAATTTGAGCGTGAATAAAATCAGTAAGCAGTTATCAGTCATACAATTTCACTTATGGCAACCAACGGGGATGAAATCCAATTAGGGGAAGTTTTTCTGGTTTGATGCTGCTGATGCCAGTATCAGAAATCGGTAATAGGGGCATTAACCAGAGACTGCTAGTAGCGATCGCTTCCCCATTATCAGTTTTCAAATTATTAGCAGATGCTGTATTAGAATTAGCTTCAGGAACTACTTGGTCAAATAGCAAAGCTAAACCATCGGGAGCTAAACTCATTTGCACGTTTCTTTGTTCTACAGGCAATACCAACAATGGTTTCTGCTGCTGAGTTTTCAGATCAATCGCTACTAAGTAAGGTTGTTCTATGTATTGTTCTTGTGAAACAAGTTGTGTTAATAAGCAGTAAAGAGTAGGTGAGGAGGGGTCAAACTGACAACTGAGAATAGAGCCTTTAGTTTTTAATAAAGGTTTCTGAGTGCCTTGATTGGTAACTAGAAATAAATCTTTTGTAAAGTCAGTATTGAATTTGACCATAGCTGCCTGAGAACCATCTTCAGAAAATGCCTGCACTAGTCCAAACTGGGGCAGAAAATCTAAGGGTTTAGTGGCATCTTCTTGGAGTGGTAAAATTGCTGCCCCTTGTCCTTGAGCAACAGCGACAGCTTTACTATCAGGAGTAATAATAAAATCTCCCCCTGGCTGACTTTGTAGACGTTGAGGCTGAGGTTTTTGTCCTGGAGCAAGATTAGCTGGCATAAACCACAGTCCAAAGTCACTGGGATTATTTCTATTGCCCCGTTGTACAACTATGGTTTGTCCATCTGCTGACAAGTCAAATTTCAGGTTTTGATAGTCTTTATTATCTAAAACTAACTCAATTAGTCCTGGGGCTGGGGGTTTAGTACCAGATTGAGCAGCAACCCCAGTGGTTACACTATATATTTTGGCTGATAGTAAGTCTTGATTATTACTAGTGCGTGCGGAGAAGAGAATTTTTTCACCATTGGGAAATGGTTTAAAGTCCATCACTATCAACTCTTTGGGGGTGAGGACTGTTTTTTGTTCTTCAGTTAAGTTGTAGAGAACTAAACGCCCTTTATTTTCTGGATCAGTTCCTATGTACAAGATAACGCGATCGCGTGTGCGAAATTGACCCTCAAAAGGCTCTATAACACGCTCTTGATCTTCTGGTTGAGCAAATTTATCTTTAGCTCCTTGCAACTGCACTTTATAATTCGTGCCGTAGGGTGCAGGTGTCAACAAAGTATAAACCATCCGTCGTCCCCCCCAACTGATTTTACCTGCTAGGGGTGGTTCAATCTTAAGATTATCCTCTACACTTTTTGTATTCATTGGACGGCTAAAAGTGAGGGTAAAAGAAACATCTTCTGCCCCAATTTGCTGATTTTGCCAAGTAAAATCTCTTACCCGTGCTGCGACAACATCGCCTTGTAAGATGAGTAATCCAATCAGCAAACTCAGCAACAGCATACAGGCAATTGCTACCCTATCTAGTGGTTGGAGATAATCTTTTTTAGTCATTATTAATTATTGGGTATTGAGTATTGGGTATTGAGTATTGGGCATTGGGCATTGGGCATTGGGCATGGCGTTAAATATTTCTCCCTTGTCTCCCTTGTCTCCCTTGTCTACCTTGTCTCCCCCTGCTCCCTGCTCCCCTGCTCCCTGCTCCCTGCTCCCCTGCTCCCTGCTCCCCTGCTCCCCTGCTCCCCTGCTCCCTGCCCCTTAATAACTATAGGGATTTTCTGGTTGGGGAATCTTTTTTAAAGAATTAGCGGCTATGGTAAGTTGGCGTTTATCGTTGATGGTTTCTGTCACCATTTGCCCTTCTATTTCTAGCCAGGTGTCAGGGGAATATCTTTCTTGTCCTTTTGAGAGTTTGACGGGTAATCCTATAGGATAGGCATCGGCAGCACAGCAAGTGAGTACAAATCTAGCTATAAATATGTATTCTTTACCCATGTCTGGTGGGTGGATCACAAATCCTTGCACCTTGACTTTTTGACCTGTATATGAATCTGGTTCAGGGTAAACGCTGAGTGTACGTACCCAGTCTACAAGCGATCGCTCTTCTGGACGAATGGTGACTCGAAAGGCTTGGGGCTGAACACGAGCGGTTGATAATAAATCTGTTACTCCTCTCTGGAGTGCTTTATCACTAGCAAATACTTGGGGTGTGATAATTAAGCCTAAAATTGCTGTAAATAATAACAAACTACTACCCCAACCAGGAGCAAAGAAATTAATGTGCTGCGGGTTGGGTGCAACATCACGCTGTCGCCGTCGTCGTGTCCATAATTCTTGTGCTTTCAACAAACCAAGGGCAATCAAAGCAATACCACCTGCAACCACTAAACCAAAGAAATTGGGGTGAATCAGCAGGTTTAACTTGCCATTGAGCCAATATCTCAACATCAACACACCCCAAGCTGTAATTGCTAAGACATCCAGCCAAGGAAGAAATTTGTTTTGGGTAGGAGATTTAGTCAAGTCGCTTCGCTCCAATTCAAAATTCAAAATTCAAAATTCAAAATTCAAAATTCAAGAGTTTTACTCCCCCTTCCCTTGTCTACCTTGTCTCCCCCTGTCCCCTGCCCCCTGTCCCCTGCCCCCTGCCCCCTTGCCTCCATTAAATAACGTGGAGGTTAATAAATAGGGTGAATAAGAATGTCAGTTGGGCTGCTAAGGCAAATAGATAAAAGATGGTTTTGGGCTTGAACATTGATAACATTAAGCCGACACTTTTGATGTCAATCATGGGGCCGAATACTAAAAATGCTAATAATGAACCAGTGCTGAAGGTTGAGGCGAAGGAGAGGGCAAAAAAGGAATCGACTGTGGAACAAATTGAGACGACGGCTGCTAGCACTAACATCACCAAAATAGATGTAATCGGGCCAGCACCTAGACTGAGAATTAACTCACGGGGGGCTAGTACTTGAATGGCGGCGGCGATCGCACTTCCTAAAACCATTACGCCTCCCAATTCTCGCAATTCTTGGATGCTGTTATCTAGCACTAGGCGCAGTTTATCGGCGGTGGGTTTATTGGTGCTGAGGATGGGTTCACTGGCTGGGACTAAGTTAGCGTCTAGCCGTGCAGTTATGCCTCCTCTCCCACCTAAAATATAAGTGCCAGAACGTAAGATATTTGGTGTTTTATTGCCTTTTGATCCTGGCTGATATTTGCCCCGGCGTTTTGGTTCTGGTTTTGGGGGAGGATTAAATTTTAAATAACGGGCGATCGCCGGTTGGACTATGGGTTGTAAGTCAGGTTGAAAACTAAACACAAAGCCAATAATTGTGGCAATTAATAAAGAAAATACCACTCTGAGAACTACGATTTCTGGCTGATCACGAAATGCTGTCCACGTTGCCCAAATCACAATCGGGTTGATTGTTGGTGCTGCTAGTAAAAAACCAACTGCTACAGATGTGGGTACTCCTTGCATCAGCAATCGCCTGGCTACTGGCACATTGCCACATTCACACACCGGAAACAAAAAGCCAACCATGCTGCCAACTAAAGCACCCAATAGCGGGTTTGTGGGCATTTTTTCTACTAGTTTGCGCTCATCAACAAAAAACAACAGCAAACTAGAGAATAAAACCCCTAGAAGCAAGAAAGGCATCGCCTCGACTAGCAGACTCAGAAATATAGTGAAACCATTGTTCAGTTGATTCATGGGTGTCGCAGTCAAAAGCGGTTTGAATTTTTGAAGTTATGCCTAGTCATTCTATCTGAATGGGGATCAAACTCATTTAGGTACAATACAACATATTGAAAACAGTAAGTTCAGATTAGGTTGGCAGTTGTTTCTCAATATCAGGGCGATCGCTTGTCATCAATCAGATGTATGGATTTGAGTAGATGTACTAGTGTTGACTATGTTGATGATTGTTGCATCTGGACAATAGTTCCAAGTTTTGCGTAGCAACTGCTTAACTAGCTTGTCAATTCACTACCTAATATTTATACTTACCGTACAATAACGCTTGATCATGTTATCTTTTGGGCTGGTTCATAAAGAATTTACCGTCTTTAAATATTTGGGGATCATTCTAAGTTAATAATATTCATGCTTTTCGTCATGCCTCCGCCAAGAAAATTTTAGGGTTGGTTGAATTTCTACTATAAAAATGCTTAATCGTCAATTATATCTAAGTATTTTCACTAACATTATCGAGGTTCATAGATAGAGGTTAGAGACTAGTACGGTTCGGAGTTAATCAAGCCACTAGTTAAAATAGCTAAATAGCCAATAAATCAGGGTGTTTTCTGCTGCTTTCTGCCATGATTGTTAGTGGTAAATGTAACAGGTCAAATCTTAACTGATTATTGGTCAGTTTTGGTTAAAATGAGAGTCTAGCGTGTCAAAAGAGTTTTGTTGCCAAATATCGCCACCAATTTTATCTGTGGGTAGCGACTGTGATTTATCTTTAGAGTCAAGCCTACAAGAATTACCAATGTACACCTTTACGGTGGCACTTAGCTGTACTGGTGCAGAAGTAGCAAAGTATTTTGATCAATATCCCTTGCTCCCAGGGGTGATTTTACTAGAACAGGGTAAATTCCGAGGGATGATTTCTCGGCGGCGACTGGTGGAGTTTTTAATTCGTCCCTACGGAGAGGATTTATTTACCAAACAACCTTTAAATGTTCTCTACAGTTACGCACGCACAGCAATTTTACAGCTACCTGAGACAACGCCAATTTTAACAGCGATGCAACATATACTGAAGCGATCGCCAGAATTTTTGGCAGAACCAATAGTAGTTCACACCGCAGACAATACGTACAAATTACTAGATACCCATGAACTCAATATTGCTGCTTGGCAAATTCGTGGTATTGAAACTCAGGTGCGCTATGAGCGTAGTCAAGCCCAAATGATTCAAAATGATAAGATGGCCAGCCTTGGTAGGTTAGTAGATGGGGTGGCACATGAAATTTTAGATCCTGTCGGTTTTATCTGGGGTAACTTAACTTATATCTCTAACTACAGTCAAGATTTACTTAAACTTATAGCTGCTTATCAAAATCATTTGCCTGCCGATTGTGAGGCAATAAATATCATTAAAGAAGAAATAGAATTTGATTATTTAGAACAAGATTTATCTAAAGCATTAACTAGCGCACGCAGTGGAGCAGAAAGGCTTAAAAAACTTGTCACTAGTTTACAAAATTTTTGTCATATTGATGCAATTTATCCTAAACCTGTAGATTTACATACCTGTATAGATAGCATTGTAATTTTAATTAAAACCCGTTTAAAAGGAGAAATTAAAATTGTTAAAAATTATGGTAAATTACCGCCAGTTCCTTGCTTCATCGGGCAATTAAACCAAGTATTAATGAATATTTTAAGCCATGCGGTTGATAGTTTGCTCGATGAAGCAGTGCGATATCAACTACAACCCGACTCCAGCCAAAATATTAAAAGAGCAGAAATTGTCATTACTACAAAGGTGATTTCTCAAGCACCACAAACACCAGAGTCCCCTGATTCCCGTTGGGTTTCTATTTCTATTGCAGATAATGGCATAGGAATGTCTGATGAGTTACAAAAACAATTACTCGAAAGTTTTTCTGTAGAAAGAAGAGCCGATAAGGAAACAAGTTTAGCCGTTAGTTATCGCATTATCACAGCCAGGCATGGGGGTAATCTCAGTTTCCGTTCCCAAGCAAACATGGGTACTGAATTTGAAATTTTATTACCTTTGTTATAGCCTGTTGGGGACTAATACGCGGCTGAATCGGTAAGCGTGTGATGACAGAATACGTTTCAGCTAAAGTATGAGTTGAAATCAAACCTTTAATTTGTCCAGATTTTGCCGATTCTTATATCTTGCACCATTCTCAACAAGCCCTAAAAAGCCCTAAAAAACCGGGTT
>JBODRP010000057.1:0-21928 GCA_050633005.1 Trichormus sp.
CGAAGCACAAAAAACAGACAATTGGCATTTGATGCCGACAAATAAAGTTCTCAAAGCCTTTAACACTTCCCAGGAATCAGGGCTATCAACTAAATCGGCTGCCGAGAATTTAAGTAAATATGGGGCAAATGTTTTAGCAGAAACAGAATCACGCTCGAATTTGAGCATGATAATTGCACAGTTTCAATCATTACCTGTAGCTTTATTGGGTGTAGCGGCGGGAGTCTCAATTTTTACGGGGGGATTGGTTGATGCTGTGGTAATTTTAGGGGTGGTAGGTTTAAATGCCATCATTGGTTATGTCACCGAAAGCCAATCAGAAAGAATTATTAATTCATTAAAACACCATCAGCAAAAATCAACTTGGGTTTTGAGAGATAGTCAGCCTCAAGAAATACCCATAGAAGATGTAGTTGTAGGAGATATTTTAATTCTTAAACCAGGCAATTATGTAGCGGCTGATTCCCGATTAATTACCATCGATAGTTTAAGTATTGATGAATCGGCTTTGACTGGTGAAAGTATCCCCGTGAATAAGGATACAGCATATTTAAGCGGTGAAGATGTACCATTAGGCGATCGCATCAACATGGCCTATAAAGGGACTTATATCACCAATGGTCAAGGTTTGGCGGCGGTAGTGGCCACCGGCAAATACACAGAAATGGGCAAAATTCAACAGTTAGTAGGTGAAGCCCAAGCCACTGAAACCCCCCTCACCAGACAACTAGACGAAGTAGGCGGACAACTGGTGTTAATCAGTATGGGTGTTTGCGGCCTCGTCTTCGGGATGGGCGTTTGGCGGGGGTATGGTTTAGTACAAATGCTTAAATCCTCCATCTCCCTAGCGGTGGCGGCTGTTCCTGAAGGTTTACCCACCATTGCCACCACCACCTTAGCTTTAGGCATCCTAGAGATGCGGAAAAATAAAGTTTTGGTGCGGAGTCTTGCGGCTGTGGAAGCTTTAGGATCTGTACAGACAATTTGCATGGATAAAACCGGGACAATTACCGAAAACAGAATGTCTGTGGTGGAAATTCACGCTAATTCCCGCCAAGTTCAAGTTATGGACGGTGATTTTATCGACGGTGAAGATCATATCAACCCCTACGCCGATGATGAACTACTCAAGCTAATTCATGTATCAGTATTGTGTAACGAAAGTGAAGTCAGCAAATCGGCAGATGGGGAATACAGCGTCACAGGTTCAGCCACAGAAAACGCCTTGATTTACATGGCTATGGCGGCAGGAGTGGATGCGATCGCCCTCAGAGATAAGTATCCTTTATTACAAACAAATCTGCGCTCAGAAAACCGTAATATCATGAGTACCATTCACCAGACTCATGAACAACAAAAATTTGTCGCAGTTAAAGGTAGTCCTGCCGAGGTAGTGGAACTATGCCAAAAACGGGTGAAAAATGGTCAATTAGTGCCTTTAGACGCTGAAGAACGGCGACAGATAGAAATTGAAAATGATCGCATGGCTGGCAAAGCCTTGCGCGTCTTGGGAATAGCTTACAGCCATCTAGATGAATGTCATAACGGTAACGGTAACGGTAAGAACCATGAATCTAACTTGATTTGGTTAGGTTTAGTAGGGATGGCAGATCCCATTAGAAAAGGCGCAAAAGCCTTAATTGCCGACTTCCATCAAGCCGGAATTGACACCGTGATGATTACCGGTGATCAAAGTCCTACAGCTTATGCGATCGCTAAAGAATTAGAATTAAACCGTGATCCTCAATTAGAAATTCTCGACTCCACCAACATTAACAACCTCACCCCTGAAGCCTTAACCGCCCTCAGCGACAAAGTAGACGTATTTGCCCGCATCAGCCCCAGCAATAAACTGCAAATCGTCCAAGCCTTGCAAGGTGCAGGAAAAGTAGTAGCGATGACAGGTGATGGCATTAATGATGCACCCGCCTTAAAAGCTGCCCAAGTCGGTGTGGCAATGGGTAAAGGTGGTACAGATGTCGCCCGTGAGGTTGCAGATATCGTTTTAGAAGACGATAGACTCGAAACCATGATTATCGCCGTCAGTCGGGGAAGGACGATTTACAACAACATTCGTAAATCAGTGCATTTCCTCCTGGCTACCAACCTCAGCGAAATCATGGTGATGACTACCGCCACAGCCGTCGGTATCGGCGAACCTTTAAACGCCATTCAATTACTCTGGCTAAATTTAGTCACAGACATCTTCCCCGGCTTATCCCTAGCTTTAGAAGCCCCAGAACCAGAAGTATTAAGCCAACCACCCCGTAACCCCAACGAACCCATCATTAAAAATTCCGACTTGGGTAGAATTGCCTTTGAGTCAGGGGTGATTTCTGCCAGTACCCTAGCCGCCTATGGTTACAGCCTCATCAGATATGGTATGACACCCCAAGCCAGCACCATCGCCTTTATGAGTTTGACATCCGCCCAACTGCTACATACAATTAGCAGCCGTTCCGAAACTCACAGCATCTTCAGCAAAGAAAAATTACCAAATAATCCTTATTTAAATCTAGCCATTGCAGGTTCTTTCGGTATTCAAGTTTTAGCTATAGCCATTCCCCCACTCAGAAATCTGTTAAGAATCACCCCAATTAATCTTGTAGATGGTGTAGTCATTGGTGCAAGTGCTGTACTGCCTTTATTAGTGAACGAAGGAACAAAAGGGGCAGGCGACTGGGCGCAGGGAGCAGGGAGCAGGGAGCAGGGGGAAAAAACTCTTGAATACTTCTCTACGAGAGGCTGCGCCAACGACAAGCTCAGTACAAGTTTTGAATTTTGAATTTTGAATTTTGAATTGATATGCCCAAAGTAGGTAAATTATGAAAAAAGACTTCATGTTTACATCAGAATCAGTAACAGAGGGGCATCCTGATAAACTGTGTGATCAAATTAGTGATGCGATCGTAGATCGTTTTTTACAACAAGACCCCTACGCTAGAGTAATTACAGAATGTGCTGTAGCTACAGGTATTGTATTTTTAGCTGCCCGCTTTGAACCAAATACTAACGTAGATTTTACAAATATAGCTAGACAAGTTATTGATCAAGTCGGCTATACTCACAAAGAATTTAATGGTAAAACTTGTAGTGTTTTAACCAGCTTAACAGAATTGCCATCTGATCAATATCACTTATTTAATGAGCAGACATTATCAGATGCAGAAATAGAAAAAATTACCGTCACAAACCAAGCAACAGTGTTTGGTTTTGCTTGCAATCAAACATCAACATTTATGCCTTTGCCCATCTGGTTAGCCCATAAACTAGCCAGAAAAATGACTGAAGTGAGAAATAATAACATTTTAGATTATCTCACTCCTGATGGTAAAACCCAAGTTGGGGTGGAATATAGAAACCGTCGTCCCTATAGAATCCATAGTATTACAGTTATTGCCAGTCAAAATAAACGCAAAAAACCAGAACTCCAACAACTACAAGATGATATTCGAGAAACTGTAATTTTTCCGGTTTTTGAACATGAAGATATTAAACCAGATGAAAATACGAGAATTTTTATTAATCCCGATGGCCCATTGATTACTGGGGGGCCTGCGGTGCATTCTGGTTTAACAGGTAGAAAAAACGCTATAGATACCTATGGTGAATATTCTAAACATAGTGGTTCAGCTTTAAGCGGTAAAGACCCCATTAGAATAGATAGAGTGGGAGCTTATGCGGCTCGTTATGCTGCCAAAAATGTAGTTGCGGCTAAATTAGCAGATGAGTGTGAAGTGCAACTGAGTTATTCTATAGGGCTTTCTCGTCCTGTAAGTGTGCAAGTAGAAACTTTCGGCACAGGTAAAATATCTGATGATGAAATTACCATTTTGTTAGAAAAATATTTTGATTTTCGCCTAGCTGGTATTCTCAAAGAGTTTAATTTAAGACATTTACCATCTTTAATGAAAGGTGGATTTTATAGAAAGTTAGCTGCTTATGGTCATGTAGGGAGAGATGATATAGATTTACCTTGGGAAAAATTAGATAAAATGGCGTTTTTTGCCCTATAAATACCGAATAATTACCTCTAGAACTAGCTGTGATTTACATACATCTGAGAGAAACTTTTTAACATTTTTGTTAGTCTCTCCCTTGTATTCACCTGTTAGGTAGTGAGGAGTAACTATGAAAACAGCAATTATTGCTAAAGCAATTATCACATCCATAGGATGTTTAGCCTTATTTGCTCCCAGTTCAGCTACAGCACAAATCATTCCTCAGCCTTGGGTTTCTGTCGGTGCTAAAGATGGGGATACAACCTATGCTGTAGGAGCAAGAGCATTTAACTTAGGTGTAGAGTTAGGGAAAGCCGATGATGGTGCGACAGGGGTAGATGTGTTGAGATTTATTAGTTTGCCAGTGGTGTCCCCTTATGTGGGAGTGGGATATTATTCTCAAGACAAAGGCGTTGCGCTTTCCGGTGGTGTGCAAGTAGGTGCAGGCGATCGCTTTTTCATCGGTGCTGGTTATAATTCTGTACGGGGAGTTAATGGGCAGTTAGGCCTCCGATTTTAATTGAGATTTTCCGTGCATCTGTGTTTAGGGACTTCCAGATAAAAAAATATCCAAGTTGTAGGGTGCGTCAGTGCAATATAACCTAACTATAATCAGATATTCTTCATACTGACGCACCCTACCCAAGCATCAATTTTGGATAATTTATTTTTTGGTGTTCCCTTCCCTTCCTATTTCTCGGCATTTCCAAAATTTACCAAATTAGCAAAAGAGAAGGATAAAAAGCAAATTTTTTATCCTTCTCTTTTTTCTTTGATCAATCAAAATTTTTATGCAAAAAACTTTTATTGCAAAACTATTGCATCAAGTAGTAGGATAGGCCATATATAGAGATATCTTGAGATAGATGTCATAATCATACAAAGCGTAAAGAAAAGTATCGGCTATGTCTCTGGGCTGGCTAATACTAGTACAGCGCAGCATCAATAAACAGAGCATTTTTAATCGTTAAAAGCCTGAAAATACAGGATTTTTGACTTTTCACTTCCCCTTAACGGTACTGGTATTAGCAGCAAAACATGAAAGTTATTGGTATAACAGGATTCTCCTTATGGAGCAAGGATTAAAGTTACTCATTCAATTAGTGATAGAGTTTGCACCCGTAGTTGTAACTCTGATACAAAAAAGAACAGAAGGAAGCCTAGACAAGAGTAAATACCCAGTTCCTCAAGCAATTCAAGCATTTATTGAAATTGCCAAAACAGCCAAACCCAAGAAAAATGCAGATACAGGATTTGAGAAAGAAAAACTATTACAAAAGCAACTAGCAATTTATCACCGTGAAACTCAATTAGAAGTAGCTAAACAACAAAGGGATACGGCTCTTAATTTACCAGAAATTCATAAAATTCTTGATAATTGGCCTCTGAGATTATATCCTTCACAAATTTTAGAATCTCATATAGATCATGGTCGGACACCATTAAAAATTTTCTTAGCACCACCCCAAGTTAAATTTGATGAATTTGACCAAAATTATCAAGAAAATGCTGGTATAGAAACAATGTTGGCTGAGGGATTAAGGGAGTTTATCAACAATCACTACTCCCTACATCATCCCATTCGACCAACAGAATTTTTAGCGGGTGCTTGGGATAGTAAACGGTTTCATAGTGAATCTAGCATTAAGGCTTTATTTGGTACATTAAAAACAGAGCCGATTTTAATTTTAGAAACCGAACATGATGGAGATTATTTAAATTTTCGGATTGCGTATTGGGGTTTAGGACAAAGCAATTATTACTATAAAACTATTTCCCGGATTCCTTACAAAGAAATTTTGCAACAATCTGCCAAAAATCGCGCCTGGGAATGGCGCAAAATCCGTAATGATTTATTAGAATTGGGAGAAGATATTGCAGAAATCAACAAATTTGGTCAAGATAATTTAGTTAATTTAGCGATTTTAGAAAAAGCCGAAAAGTGGCAGTCACAAGGAATTGATATTAGTAAATTAGGTTTAAAATATCAAGTTAATCATCAAGATTTCCAGTACCTTGCTCAAGTATTAACAACCTGTCATAGTTTAGTGGCTGCATGGGTAGCAGATATCTATCATCTAGTACATCATGATGTTCCCCCTTTATTGCCTGAGTTACTATCAAATTTACTCAAAGAGAATTTTGACTTACAATCAGTGCAAGCGATCGCCACTAGCTATCAGCAAATTTACGAAGCTTTAGAAAAAGAGCGGCTTTATTGGATACCAGAATTAGCCTTACAATTAGCGCAGAGTTTAGCTCATTTACCCGATCGCACATGGTCACAAGAGCAGATAAACTATTCCATAAATACTTGGTTAGATTTGCATCAAGTCTCACTGCAAGATTTTCCTAATCCTCTAGAGGCGATGCAATCAGCCATCCGCATTGAAGATGAGGAATATGTAGAAAAGTTAAAAGAATATTTTCTTAGCGTCAACGATATAGACAGTGTTCTAGATGTAGAGAAATTATTATTAGCGATCGCACGTCTCAAACACAAGCGCGCCTTAGAAGCTCCCCATCTAGGTTACACCCTCACAGGGCATTCCGGTAAAGTCTCCTCTGTCGCTATTAGTCCAGAGGGTGAAGTCTTAGTTAGTGGGTGTACAGATCAAAATGTCAATATCTGGGATATTAATAATGGTAACTTTATCCGCACCCTAGCCGGAAATTTAGGCGAAGTTTCATCCGTCGCTATTAGTCGCAATGGTAATTTTGTCGCTGTCGGTAGCTGCGAACATCCTAGAAGCAACGTCAAAGTTTGGGATTTAAAAACAGGCAAACTACTGCATACACTCCTAGGACATCAAAAACCCGTGAATGTCGTAGTCATTAGTCCAGATGGACAGATTTTAGCAAGCGGTAGCAATAAAATCAAAATCTGGAACTTACAAAAAGGCGATCGCATTTGTACCCTTTGGCACACATCCGCAGTTCATGCGATCGCCATTAGTCCCGATGGTAAAATCCTTGCTAGTGGCAGTTCCGACACCAAAATCAGACTGTGGAATCCCCAAACAGGCGATCCTTTACGTACACTTATCGGTCATACTGGAGATGTAAAAGCGATCGCCATGAGTCCTGATGGCCAATTACTTTTTAGTGGTAGCACTGACAGCACCATCAAAATTTGGCACTTAATCACAGGTAAACTGCTTTACACCTTAACAGAACACACCGACGAAATCACATCCTTAACTGTCAGCCCTGATGGAGAGATTCTCTTTAGTAGCAGTGCTGACACAACCATCAAAATTTGGCGTATTTCTACCTTTGAAGTCATACAAACCTTAACCGGACATTCAGAAACAGTTAATACTATTGCCCTGAGTCCCGATGGTAAAATTCTCGCCAGTGGCAGTTCTGATCAAACCATCAAAATCTGGCAGATTGATAAAATACAATAACAGAAAACCAATTCGCAATTAATTCAGCCAGTAGGTTGGGAAGCCACCGCCTTGGACGGGTTTCCCGGCTTGGGGGGAGTGGCGTTTGACGAAAGGAAACCCAACACCAACATCTACAGCAGATTCAATGTTGATGAGGTATGATAACTGATTAAAAAAAGTAATGAGTAAGAAATTTAGGCGTTGCTGATTGAGGGGATGATTTTTGTCTCACGCAAAGGCGCAAAGACGCAAAGCGGCTTCTCGCAGAGTAGGCGCAAAGAGCAAGAGCTTGAAAAGTATAATTTTATGATTTCATCCCGCATTTATGCAACGCCGAAATTTACTTATTACTTATCAGGACTTACGCAAGTGTCACAATTGATTGTTGATGCGTGACGCTATCAGTCTCATGACTACGTTCACATACTTTCGCAGCGTCACACATCCTACATCAAAAATATGCTAGTTGCGTAAGTCCTACTTATTACTTATTACTTATTACTTACTACGAGGACTTACGCAAGTGTCACAATTGATAGTTGGTGCGTGACGCTATCAGTCTCATTACTACGTTTAAATACTTTAAGAGCGTCACACAACGGCAATAAAGTGGGAGGAAAATCCACACCGCTTTTTGCCTCCCCTACATGAAAAATATGTTCAATCTACAATTGAAACCAAGCCGTCAAAGCCACAGCTAAACCATCGGCTGCGTCGTCAGGTTGGGGGATATCTTCTAAATCTAGCTCCCGTGCTACCGCTTCTTGCACTTCAGATTTATCAGCATTGCCATAACCAGTCAAAGCTTGTTTAATTTGAGCAGGGGTAAATTCTACATAGGGTAGATGATGTTGCGCCAAGGCTAACATAATTACGCCTCTAGCCTGTGCTACTAGGATAGTACTTGACATACGATAAAAGAACAATTTCTCAATCGCTACCAAATCTGGCTGCAAATGATCAATCAGGGTATGTAAATCATCGAATAAAGTACAAAGGCGTTGTCCCATCTCTGTGTCTGCTGAAGTCCTGATGACTCCAAAATCTGAGATACTAACTGTTGTATCGTGTATACTAGTTGGGCTTTTGGTACAGTTAATTGCCCCAAATCCTAAAATTGCTAGTCCTGGATCTAATCCTAAAATGCGCTTTTCCATAAAAGTTTTCACAACCAAGTCAATTTATTTGGCAACTGTGACAATCTGCCTCTAATCTAAATGGAACAGGAAAGTTCCATAATTTCATACTTGGTGTTAAAACCAGTTAGTGTACATTTTCTGTTAATTATTGTTTGTACCACTGTTCCGAATCAGGTATGTCAATCGGTTTTCTTAGACAAGCCCTCCACAGACTGCAAAAAGAATCGCGCAGTCGCACTTCCCATCGGGTGAACCAGTGGTTCAAATGGTTATCTCCCGGACTGTCGGTTAAACGTTGGTTGCTGATTAGTGTGGGGGGTGTACTGCTGGCAATTTTGGGGTTAGCGATTTGGATTAAGCTGACCCCCATTTTTTTAATATTAGAACTACTTAAAGGTTTTTTGAGTGCGATCGCCAACATCTTACCCAACTATGTCAGTGGCCCTCTAGTCATACTTTGCGGTTTACTGTTGGTGTTGTGGGGGCAAACTCGCACAGTTGGTTCAATTACTGAGGTACTCAGGCCAGATGGAGAAGAAGAACTGATTGATGTCCTTTTAGCCCATCGTCGATTGTACCGTGGCCCAAAAATAGTGGTGATTGGTGGCGGTACAGGACTATCTACTTTACTGCGAGGATTAAAAACCTATAGTGCTAACATTACCGCTATTGTCACCGTTGCTGATGATGGTGGTTCTTCTGGTAGGTTGCGTCAAGAGTTTGGAGTTCTACCACCAGGAGATATTCGTAACTGTCTAGCAGCCCTCGCAGATGAAGAAAAGTTATTAACAGAATTATTTCAATACCGTTTTCGGGCTGGTGATGGATTAACAGGCCATAGTTTTGGTAATTTATTTCTCACAGCCATGAGTGATATCACTGGTGATTTAGAAAGGGCGGTGGCTGCTAGTTCTAAAGTGCTGGCAGTACGAGGACAAGTTTTACCCGCTACTTTAAGTGATGTGCGTTTGTGGGCAGAATTAGCTGATGGCCGTCGCATTGAGGGGGAATCGAATATTCCCAAAGCCGGTGGCAAGATTGTGAAAATTGGTTGCATTCCTGATAACCCTCCAGCTTTACCAGCAGCGATTAAAGCTATCAAAGAAGCTGACTATATTATTATTGGCCCTGGTAGTCTTTATACCAGTTTAATTCCTAACTTGTTAGTTACAGAAATTGCCGATGCGATCGCTCAAGCTGAAGTTCCCCGCATCTATATTTGCAACATTATGACCCAACCAGGTGAAACTGAAGGATATAGTGTTGCTGATCACATCCAGTCTATTGATGCTGCTTGTGGGCAAAAACAATTATTTGATGCGGTACTAGTCCACAAAAAATCCCCCTCAGCTAAATCACTTATCCGTTATGCTCAACAAAATTCTCACCCGGTGTTTTTAGATAGGGAAGCTGTATCTCAACTAGGACGCAGAATAGTTTTAGCTAATGTTCTCCATGAAGATGAAATTGGCTGCGTGCGCCATAATCCCCAAAAGCTAGCCAAAGTCCTCCTAAAGTGGTACAGTGGCGCGCATCATGGAAAATAGGAAATCAGCGATCGCCTACTCACAAAGCTGATTATTTCCTGTTAACTTATAACTATTGAAAATTATGAGAATTTTACTTAAAGATGCAGCAGCAACCCTCAATTTAGGTATTCATCTAGGGCAAACTCTGCTTCCTGGGAGCGTCATTTTACTAGAAGGTAATTTAGGTGCAGGTAAAACTACCTTAGTACAAGGAATTGGGCAAGGTTTAGATATTACTGAACCAATTGTTAGTCCTACATTTACCATCATCAATGAGTATTTGCAAGGACGCTTACCCCTTTATCATCTTGATTTATACCGCTTACAACCAGAAGAGGTTTCAGCGTTAAACCTAGATATCTACTGGGAAGGTGTTGAGGTGGATTTGGGTATTGTAGCGATTGAGTGGCCAGAAAGAATACCCTATAAACCAAACAGTTATCTCGAAGTGCATTTAACTTATGGAGAAGAAGGTACTCGTCAAGCTGAAATTACACCCGTCAATTGCACCATCAACGAATTAATTAGTAATTTGTGAAAAGTTTTGATTAAATTTTGGTAAAAAAGCTGCCAATACTTCAGTAATGTCAGGATTGCTGATTAAATACCTTGTATTAGGGTAAATACACTATTCGCCCTCGAATACATTAATATTTTTCTTGATTTACCAGCACTAACAGCATAATTACCAATCAAATTAATTACATTAACCAACGACAAAATACTTAGTGATAGTCGAGGAAGAAGTCCAGACTCGTTCTATCTACCACTACCACGCTCATCTAAAAAATTTGTCACCATAATCGTCTTCTTTATTCAAAAATCAATGAAATATTGTTGATTAACACATCTGATGTATTTACCATCTACATACTTTTGGAATGAAATCAGCTAAATTGCATATGATCGCTGTTACTTCGGAGTAGATGGACGAAAATTGAACTCACTTTTTTTCAGAAATGCTTTTCTGATGGTATATAGCAACCAGTGAGACTTTTTTAATACCTGGTTTTTAAGTAAATGAGACTAACTGCAAAACTGACATAAATTTGTCCTTGAGTCGATAATATTGCTGATCAAACTTTGAGAAGACTTTAGTTCACCAGTTAATACTGGTAAAAATTTTGTATCTTCTGCACTGCGGTTGTTACTGTTAGCCCCTTTCTTAAAAATCCCTGTAAACCTTGTGTGGAGTTGACAACAACGAATCTGTATTCATTGTTTATTGTCTTGTTTTACTCAGTAATGCTAAGGTTTTTACCTACAACATCCCTACTCACACTCAGGAGTCAGAGAACATAAAATAAGTTTTAACCAGGTACAGCATAAGTGCATATAAAATTTTTGTATGTATAAAACATATTTTTCACAGAAATTTACCCGTTTACTTAACCCTACTTTTCTCTACAGTTATTTGCTAAAACATCCGGATAGTTGAACTCAAAAAAGCTAATACAGAGAAATTAATGATTCCTTAATTTCAGTATTAGCAGTCGCAGCTATCTTCGTGCTTAAGTATTCCCAAACTGAATTGACGATCTATAGCTGTAAAGTTACTAATTGTTAATTTATGAGATAAACTGATTTACCTTATATGTTTTTACAAGATATACTTATATTTAACTAAAGATAGATGAAAATTACAGTAATTTGAGATCAAAAAATTAGTATTTACACGGGATGTATAAATACTCTAGAATTTCACAATAAATATTTTGCCTAAAGTTTTTTACGTAAAAAGTCTAATTAGAGATAATAAAAGAGGCGATCGCATCCTTGACTTTTGGCCCACAACCATTTCGACTGTAATAAGTACACCCTTCCTCAACAAATTCGGATGCAGCATATATAAACTTTTCTACAGTGTGAGTTCTAGCATCATCCATTTCTTCACTAACTGGGGTTTGGGTAAACCGATTGATTCTTTCCTCTCTTGTCAAGAGACTGCGGGTATCTTTATAGGTTTCCTCTTGTTTAGACTGAAATTTCTCATTTAAATCGAACTGAAGACGTAAATATCGTTGTGAATTGTATCCTCCCATGATTTGGCGGCAAATCGTGTTACTCACCTCTGATGTTGGCTCCATAAATATATCGATGAGATGCTGGGCCCAGTTTATCCCCCGCCAACTATGGACTTGCTCAAACGCAAATGGTTCGCCACTCTGACCTGTACCAATAGAAAGGATAGCAATGTCTTTTAACTCTACACCCTCCAAGTTATATTGCTGTTTAATTGTTGGTGAAATTGAGGATTGACTCAGCCTCAATACGAGACTCAGTGCTGCTAGTGCTGGGTTATTAGCCCCTACTCCACCATCAATGTGAGGGAATACCCAATTACCAAATTTCTCTTTGTCAACTGGTTCTAATTTATAAGGTGGGAAAAATGTAGGCGCGGATGCGGATGCAGTACATATCTGCCACAAATAACATTCGTCATACCATCTAGGCCCCAAATCTGGATGACAATTAGTAAAAAATGTTGTGTTCCGGTAAAGAGTATCGTAAGCCAAGATTAAAATGATGGGTTTAGTGATATCTTGGATTCTTTTGTAGCCCAACACATCAGTTAAGACTTCTATCAGCCCTTGATGAGAATATTTAGGAGGAGAAAAAGCCTCTAGCAACGGTTGGATGACACTGGGGAATTTTTTGTAGCGTTCTTTTTTCTTTAGAGGGAAGATGTGCTGACCCCTGTCTCTATATAGTTGAATTAGTCGATCACTCTTTTTCCCTACAGCAATCCCGGCTGTTAAAATTGACCCCGTAGAAGTGCCGGCAATCAAGTCAAAATATTCGTGTAAAGATTGACCTTTACGCTCTTGAATTTGTCGCTCAACTTCTTGAAGAATGCGTGCTGTAATCACTCCACGTATGCCGCCACCATCCAAACTCAAGATTTTGAAGGACATAAGAGTTCTCCTTAATAGTGTTTGTGCTGATTTTTTCATGAGGTTGCTGACATAGACAAAAAAATGTTTTGTTGAGATGGGGTAAATACTCTGATCTCAACAAATTACCTTTTCTTGTGTAAGTTAGGGTTTGATTGGAAAGCAAGCAAAACCATACTAGTCAGAACCTTAGCTAGTAACACTATGGTTCAAATTGATGCTATACGTAAAGTCAAGCTAATATTTGCTACACGAAACTTAAAGCTTGACCGCGCACTTCTCTATTCACTTCACCTTTGTCATAGACAATTTGGCCGCCGACAATAGTTGTTACAGCCCATCCTGTAAGATTCCACCCTTCAAAGGGACTCCAACCACACTTGGTTAGTAGTTCCTCTCTGCGAACGGGGCGATATGTATTCAAGTCTACCAGGACTAAATCGGCATCGTAACCAGGGGCGATCGCTCCTTTATTGGGGATACCATAAGCTTGTGCTACAGCCGTAGACATCCATTTGACCACTTGGGCTACAGTACATTTACCCTCCATTGCTGCCGTTAACATCACAGCTAAGGAGGTTTCTACCCCAGGCATTCCAGAGGGTGTATTGGGATATTCTTGGGCTTTTTCGGCTAAAGTGTGGGGGGCATGATCTGTAGCAATAAAATCAATTACCCCATCCCGCAAAGCTTGCCACAATACTTGATTATCGTGGGGCGATCGCAATGGCGGATTCATCTGTGCTAAAGTCCCAATCTCTTGATAAGCACTGGTATTGAGTACTAAATGTTGTGGTGTCACCTCCGCCGTTACCCAACTGGGTTTATCCTGACGCAGTAATTCTGCTTCCTCCGCCGTGGACATATGCAGAATATGTAACCGACGTTGATATTTTTTAGAAAGTTTTAATGCCAACTGCGTTGCTAACAAGGCCGCTTGATTATCTTGAATTTGGGAGTGAATGGCCGGATCGTGAATCCCGGCAAATTCTTGGCGGCGTTGCTGGATTCTGGCTTGATCTTCGGCATGAACCGCAATTAATCGCTCACCTTGAGCAAATATAGATTCCAGCACAGCTTCTTGATCAACCAATAACTGACCGTGCATTGACCCCATGAAAATTTTAATTCCGGGTGTCGGGGATGCTGTCAGTAAATCTGCTAAATTGTCTGCCGTTGCCCCAATAAAAAAGCCATAATTAACTAAGCACTTATTTGAGGCACGTTGTAATTTGTCGTCTAAAGCTTGCTGGGTAGTAGTCAGAGGACGAGTGTTAGGCATCTCTAAAAAAGATGTCACCCCACCTTTAGCACAGGCACAACTAGCAGTAAATAAGTCTTCCTTATGTTCTAACCCTGGTTCGCGGAAATGTACCTGGGGGTCAATTACTCCTGGCAACAAAGTTAAGCCTTGCGCGTCAATTACTATTGCTGGTGTTGTTGTGGCAATTTCTGGTGCAACTTCAACGATCTGGCGATCGCGTGTCAATACATCTCCTACCATAAACTCACCATTAGGTAGGATGATCCGAGCGTTCCGAATTAATATGGTTTGGGGCAAAGACATGGGATTAACAATTTTCTCATAGGGAGCTAAAAATGAAGCCAACTGGCGGTAATCAGTCCTGATTTTCTCAATTTTTCTCTACCCATACAAATATAGGCAATAAAAAAACTTCATGATCATGACTACTTAATCAAGTTTCTCCCATTAAAATTAACAAATATAGTATTCCTCAGCGAGTTAATTACCAGCAATTTTATTTACTTCAATAATTTCATGCAAAATCAAGTGTCTGACAACAACTCTAGTCAACAACCCGATAATTCCTGGATCGCAGAGCTAGGTAGAACAGTTGTATTAAGTATCGTTCTAGCATTAGGTATTCGTACCTTTGTGGCTGAAGCACGCTGGATTCCTTCTGGCTCTATGGAACCAACTCTCCACGGCACTCCCAACCAATGGGAAGCAGACAAGATTATTGTTGATAAATTGAAGTACAAATTTTCCCAACCACAACGGGGAGATATTGTAGTATTCTCGCCTACAGAAGAACTGCAAAAAGAACAATATCAAGATGCTTTTATTAAGCGGATTATTGCCTTACCTGGAGAAACTGTAGCTATCAAGAACGGCAAAGTCTATATCAACAATCAACCTCTCAAGGAAGACAGATATCTTAACTCTGCTCAGAAGACAGTTATTGATGTTTGTACATCAGGACAACAACCACCTTTCTTAGCGAAGCCTCAAACCATACCTCCTGATTCCTATCTAGTACTAGGTGATAACCGTAATAGTAGCTACGATAGTCGTTGTTGGGGTGTAGTTCCTCGTAAAAATATTATCGGCCGTGCTGTAGTCCGATTCTGGCCACTCAACAATGTAGGAGAAATCGATAAATCACCACTTTATCCACAATAAATAATCACCCATAACAGTTGGGGTGAAATTGATGATAATCATTGATTAACTATCATAAATGTAGCTAAAAATTACCCAATTAATGTTTCACCCCGCCTAAATTAAGTAGGTCAGCGTAAATAATTATTGTTGGAATAAGGCAGGGGGCAGGGAGTAGGCTTGCCCTGAGCGCAGTCGTTGGCGCAGCCTCTCGCAGAGAAGGGTGAGAAAGAGTTTGAGCCTTATTTACTTTTCTTCACATAGTTTGGTTTTATTGCACCGACTTACTTATATTTTTTACAGTCAACTAAAGACCTCATTCAGAGCTAATTTGTAAACTAAAGTAAAATACTTACCTTGTAAGGGTTTCAGGAATTTGAGTTAATACAGCACTTATTCCCTGAAACTTAGACATAGTAATGAGTTGAGTCTCCTTAAGATTTTCTTTACCAATCAGATATCAGATCAGGGAATTACAAGTAAAAAATATTGCATTATGCTTATAGCGTTTCTTAGTCTGTTGAGGCAAAAATCTCTGTGTCCCTCTCTCTTGAAAAGTTGCCTACGGAGGGAAACCCTTCTCCAGAAATTTTCACTGCGCTCTACTCCGCGCGACGGCAGTCGCTACAACGGGGGAAATCTCCACAACGCGCTGCCTCCCCTCTGCGTTTCAAAATATTATCTGTACCTCACTTAAATCAAAATTTTTTCTTAAACAATTATCAAAACTCAAAATATATAATTCTGACATCCTCTGTTCACTCTCATCACAAATTCAGGGGATATTTTGCTAATTAACCTGAGTTCAGGATAAGCTCAAACTATGATTCTATCGTTGCCTAAAACTCCTATTCTTTCGTATAACTAACAGCAAAATCGTCTTAATCCGAACTGACGTTAATTAATTAAAAATCCTTAAGCATTCCTCCTAGCTTGTTGGCAATTTGAGGAGAATTTTTTATACATTAAATGTGAATGTAGTTTATGATACACTCATTTTGTGTAAGTGACTTTTAGTGCTAATGGTGACATTCTTGATGAGCAGCCATCTTATGTAAAACAGTCAAAATGCAATTTAACACTTAATTAAGATACACAATGTGTATTTCGAGGTGATAGATGGCAAGTTATGGTGTTATAACAAGCTTGAGGTTTAAATCTCAAAAGATATGCTCTACAAGCTTAAGTAAATATAATTTTTTTGTTATTTTTATACACTAGTAGCAGCTAGTTGCTTGACATATCTTACTATTGTAATTTAGTGTTATCCCTGAAATTCAATGTAGCTGATATGGGTGAGATGATCTAAAAAGATAAATTACCTAAGTAAAAATCATAGAGACTTATTAAGGGACTCACTTGATTTTTGTCAATCAAACTCATCAGGCCATTTTAAATTTAATACAGGAAATTCCTTTAGATCAAAACCTCAGTATTTAGCCAAAATATTATTTTTAGGAAATCATGGAACTGAGCGGAATAAATGCAGAATGAATTACCAATGGTTAGAGACATCTAAAAAAGATATTTTAATAATTGACGACATGGTAGACAACCTCCGAGTGTTGTCATCAATTCTCACTAGAGCCGGATATAACGTTCGTAAAGCTTTAAACTGGCAGATGGCACTAACTGCTTGTCAAACAGTATTACCAGATTTGATTTTACTGGACATTATGATGCCAGAAGTAGATGGTTATGAAGTGTGCCAACGGTTTAAAGCTTGGGAACTCACTGCGAATATTCCTATAATTTTTATTAGTGCATTAGATGATGTATTCGATAAAGTGAAAGCGTTTAAAACAGGAGGAGTAGATTATATTACTAAGCCTTTTGAATTAGAAGAAGTTTTAGTAAGAGTCGAAAATCAAATAAAGTTACGAACAACACAATTAGAAATCATTAGACTGAATTGTGAGTTAGAACAAAGGGTAAAACAGCGCACGTTAGAGTTAGAAAAGGCATTGATAAAATTACAGAAAGAAATTACTGTACGTGAATCTTTGCAAAGTAAATTATTGGAAATAGCACTTCATGATTCACTGACTGGATTGCCAAACAGAGCCTTATTTATTCAGTATATAGAACAAGCCTTACATCGTGCTAATGAGGACTATAATTATCATTTTGCAGTCATGTTTTTGGATTGCGATCGCTTCAAAATTATCAATGACTCTTTAGGACATTTAGTAGGAGATGAATTACTGATAGCTATTGCTAGACGCATTCAGTTATGCCTAAAATCATGTGATATCTTGGCAAGATTAGGCGGTGATGAATTTGGGATTATTTTAGAAAATTTGTCAGATATTAATACAGCAGTTAAAGTAGCAGAATGTATATTACAAAAATTATCAACTACTTTTAAACTGGTAAGATATGAAGTCTTTATGAATGTCAGTATTGGTATCAATTGGGGTAGTAAGGATTATGAAAAACCAGAACATTTGTTACGGGATACTGATACAGCAATGTACCATGCTAAAGCTTTGGGAAGGGCGAGGTATCATGTTTTTGATCCATGTATGTATCAAGATGCTATCCATGTATTAGAGATGGATAATGACCTACGTAAAGCTATTGAACGACAGGAATTTCTGATTTATTATCAGCCAATTATTGCTTTATCTACAGGTAAAATTTCTGGATTTGAAGCTCTTTTACGATGGCAACATCCCCATCGAGGTCTAATTTATCCCACGGAGTTTATCCCTGTAGCTGAGGAAACAGGGTTAATTAAACCTATTAACACATGGGTCTTGCAGTCAGCCTGTCAACAACTTTGCATTTGGCAAAATCACCCAGCGACACCAGAAAATCTGACTATCAGTGTTAATTTAAGCGCGCGTTTATTTTATCAACCTAACTTTATTGAGCAAATTGACCAAATTCTCTATGAAACTCAAGTTAATCCTAGTAGTTTAGAATTAGAAATTACCGAAAGTGTAATTATGGAAAATACTGAAGAAATCAAGGTGATTTTACAAGCACTTAAACAACGCAAAATCAAACTTGTTATGGACGACTTTGGAACAGGCTATTCATCCTTAAGTTACTTACATAATTTCCCTTTCGATGCCCTAAAAATTGATAAATCTTTTGTCAAACTTATGCAAGAAAATAAAATAAACATGGGTTTAGTACCTGCAATGATTAGCATTGCTGAATCTATGGGTATGAAGGTAATTGCAGAAGGAGTAGAAACCCAAGAACAATTAATCCAACTCAAAAATTTAAATTGTGATTTTGCTCAAGGATATTTATTTTCTGAAGCTATAGAACAAAAATCAATAATTGATTTTCTTGAATTACTACCCCAATGGTAAGTAATATCAAGAAACTGTCAGAATAAAACATAAAATTTGAATCAATACTTTTACCTTATATTTGCTTAATTGATTCATTAAAATACACTTAAGTCAAATTAGTAAATGTTTCCACATGAGTCAAAAATTATACCATCAAATCAAAAGTGGATAATTTTATTGGTCTGAGACTTCTATTTTTAGTCACTTAAAAGCATAATAGAAATGTGACTCATATCTTACCCTCATTACAATCCCTAAGAAGAGGTTATTGGTTCAAGCTCATTTGTGGAGCTAGTTTCCAGCACCTACCTACAGTCAGAAGTTTAGCATTAGCCTACACTTTGGCAGGTGCTGACTGTATAGATGTGGCTGCTGATCCAGCAGTCATCATAGCAGTTCAAGAAGCTTTACAAATAGCCAAAACTCTAGTGTCTCAAGCCCAAGCGCGAGGCTTTGAATACACAGGTAATTCTCCACTGTTAATGGTCAGTTTAAACGATGGAGAAGACCCTCACTTTCGCAAAGCTGAATTTGATGCTGCCAAGTGTCCTCCAGACTGCTTGAGACCATGTGAAAAGATTTGTCCAGCACAGGCAATTATATTTAATCGTAGAGCGGATGATTTTTCAGGAGTTGAATCTCAGAAGTGTTATGGGTGCGGTCGTTGTTTGCCCATTTGTCCATATGATATAATTTATACAGAATCTCATATATCAACACCATCAGCGATCGCACCATTAGTCATATCTACGGGGGTAGATGCAGTAGAAATCCACACAAAAGTAGGGCGTTTAGCGGAATTTGAGAAATTATGGCAAGTAATCTCACCCTGGGCAGAAAAATTGAAAATATTCGCCATCAGTTGTCCCGATCAAGAAGGAATAGTTGAATATCTTAAGTCTATCTACAACTTGATTTCCCCCCAATGTCAAGAAATAATTTGGCAAACTGATGGCCGTCCTATGAGTGGTGATATTGGAGACGGTACTACATTGGCAACTGTGAAATTAGGTCAAAAAATTTTAGCGGCTAATTTACCAGGATATGTACAGTTAGCAGGTGGCACGAATAGATATACAGTTGCTAAGTTAAAAGCAATGGGATTATTAAACTGTAGTGAACGAGCCATCAAAAATCAGCCCTACATTGCTGGAGTAGCTTATGGTAGCTACGCTCGTCGATTAATTTCTCCCATTATTGAACAGTTAGAAAGCAAGGAGGTGAATCATCATATTCAAGCAAGTATCCGCCTAGAACAAGAACCCGATTTACTCTGGCAAGCCGTTGAGCTTGCATATTCTCTCGTTTCCCAAATCAAGTTACAGCAAGAGCGATAATCGCTCGTTCCTTATCTCTCAAAACGTCACAATAGAAAGCATGACGATAACAGACGATCTCCAAAAGTTGTTAGATATTTTGCCCCAAGACTTGCAACAAGTACTAGAGAATCATGCCAAAATAGATACTTTAGTAGAAGTGGTCTTGGATTTGGGTCGTCGTCCAGAGGCTCGGTTTCCTCATCAAGCCGAGTATCTGAGCGAAGCTCCAGTTACTCAAGCACAGATAGATGATTGTATTCACAGAGTAGGAATCTTTGGCGGAGATAATCGAGCAGGAATTGAGCAAACCTTGCATCGGATCAGTGCTATCCGCAATCGTAATGGTAAGATTATAGGCTTAACTTGCCGTGTGGGTAGGGCTGTATTTGGTACGATAGGCATGATCCGCGATTTGGTAGAAACTGGTAAATCGATTCTCATGCTAGGAAGACCAGGTGTAGGTAAAACCACGGCTTTAAGAGAAATTGCGCGTGTTTTAGCAGATGAATTGAATAAACGTGTAGTTATTATCGACACATCCAATGAAATCGCTGGAGATGGCGATATAGCTCACCCTGCGATTGGTCGTGCTAGAAGGATGCAAGTAGCCCATCCAGAACTTCAGCATCAAGTCATGATTGAGGCAGTAGAAAACCATATGCCAGAAGTCATTGTCATTGATGAGATTGGTACGGAGCTAGAAGCTTTAGCGGCTCGTACCATTGCTGAACGAGGTGTGCAATTAGTGGGTACTGCCCACGGCAACCAGATAGAAAACTTAATTAAAAACCCCACCCTTTCTGACTTAGTAGGTGGTATTCAAGCCGTAACACTGGGAGATGATGAGGCCAGACGACGAGGTAGTCAAAAAACGGTTTTAGAACGCAAAGCTCCTCCTACCTTTGAAATCGCTGTAGAAATGCTAGAAAGGCAACGTTGGGTAGTACACGAAAGCGTTGCGGATACAGTTGATAATCTTCTCAGGGGTCGTCAAGCTAACCCGCAAACAAGAACTGTTGACGAACAAGGTAAAGTTGCAATTACCCGCCCACTAGCTGTTGTGAACGGTCGTGGTGGACACTCAATAACATCTGAAGACTCTTTCTCATCAGCAAGACAATCTACAGGCTGGCGGTCATCAGGGCAAATGCTAGCATTGCCATCGTTACCTGTAGAACGGGAACGAGTTCCCAGTCCTAGTGAATTTGACCGCTTGCTGGATGAATCGTTCAATTCTTCTGAAAGCTTTGATTTTAGTGCCAGCAGACAGGCTGGTCCTAATGGTGAAGACTTACCACTGCATATTTATCCATATGGTGTCAGTCGCCATCAATTAGAACAGGTGATTAATGTACTAACTTTACCAGTCTTATTAACAAAAGATATTGATAGTGCTGATGCTATTTTAGCACTGCGATCGCACGTCAAAAACCATGCGAAGTTAAGGCAAATGGCTAAAGCTCGCCATGTGCCAATCCACATGATTAAATCTAGTACCATACCTCAAATTACTCGTGGTTTGCGGCGGTTGCTCAATATCGATGAGCCGGAAAGTACTGATGAGCGAGAACTGCAACTGTTTTTGCATAATAGCACCGACGACGAGATTGATGCACTAGAAGAAGCAAGACTGGCCGTTGAGCAAATAGTCATTCCCAAAGGACAACCAGTGGAATTGTTACCCCGCTCTCCTCAAGTTCGGAAAATGCAACATGAGTTAGTAGAACACTATCGACTCAAATCCCATAGTTTTGGAGAAGAACCAAATCGACGTTTAAGGATTTATCCAGCATAGATTCAGAAAAAAACAAAGAAAGATCACGATAATACAAAAAGTCCCTTGAGATGATATCAAGGGACTTTTTGTTATCTTTTGTTATCTAAAATAAAAACCTGGCACTGAGCGATTGTGGCAGGAGGCAACCCTCCAACTATCGTAGCC
>JBODRP010000058.1:0-21887 GCA_050633005.1 Trichormus sp.
TTATCCCATTTTATTAACTGTAAAACACTTACGTGTGTTGACTATATTGGTATGTCTTCTTCATCAACTTTTTACTAAAGAGGTAACACTAATTAGGGGTAAGAAAGAAGGATATTAATAAAAAATGAAATCTTCTGATGACATTTTTTATTAATTTTGATTGTTAGAGATGGTTTATTAGGTTTTTAGCAGTTAAAAATAGTGATAAATGTCCGTATTAGTTGAATGCGTAATCACAGATTTCAACATAAATTTTAGTTAAAATTTCTAGAAAAAAACCCAGTAATGGCACTGAGTTTAGAAATCATATTACTGCTTGGTTTATAGCTTTATCGAGAGTCTACGACGTATTGAATTAACTGACTTAGGCGATGGCGGAGGGTTTCTAGTCCTAAGCGTTGACTAGCAGAAATAAATACCGCTAGGGGAAACTCTTCCCGCGCTAAAGCTAGAGTCTGGCTATCAACTTGATCAATTTTGTTAAAAGCTACTAGCGCGGGGCCAGGGGTGACTGGCATTTGGGCGAGAATTTCCCGTACTGCTCGAATGTGACTTAACCAAGCCGGATGGGATAAATCTACTAAGTGTAATAAAGCATCTGCTTCTGTGACTTCTTCTAAGGTGGCGCGGAAGGCATCCATGAGGGATGCGGGTAACTCGTGGATAAACCCTACTGTATCTGTAATTAGAATTTCTTGGGTTTCACCATTTTCAGCCCCAGGAATCGCTAAACGGCGTGTTGTGGGGTCGAGAGTCGCAAATAACTGGTCGGCGGTGTAAACTTCGGCGTTGGTGAGGGCATTTAATAAGGTTGATTTGCCTGCGTTAGTATAACCCACTAATGCCACTGAGGGAACTTCTTGATGTTGGCGGCGTTGGCGTAACCGGGAACGATGGGCTTGTAATTGGTTGACTTCTTGTTGTAGTCGGGAAATCCGTCTTTGAATGGCGCGGCGTTCGGTTTCTAATTTAGTTTCACCAGGGCCACGAGTCCCGATACCACCCCCTAGTCGAGACATTGCCTGTCCTCTACCAGTGAGTCTGGGCAGCATATATTCTAACTGTGCTAGTTCCACTTGTAATTTACCAGCGCGGGATTGAGCGCGTTGAGCAAAGATATCTAAGATGACTTCAGTGCGGTCAACTACGCGGATACCAATTTGTGCTTCTAGGTTACGGACTTGAGCGGGTGAGAGGTCGCGGTCAAAGACGACGAGGTTACATCCCAAGGTTTGGGCTGTAAGGGCGACTTCTTGAACTTTACCTTCACCGATGACGGTTTGGGGATGAATGCGCGATCGCTTTTGTTGTACTGTCTGTAATACATCTCCGCCAGCCGTATCTACTAGGCGCGCCAATTCTGCCACGGTGTCGTGAAATTGTTGAAGTGACATTTCATCAGTCATCACACCCACAATTAACACGCGATCGTGGTCAGCATCAACTTCCTGGGCGACAAATTCCCGACGGAACTCGGCTTCTAGTCCTTCCACCAAGTCGAGAAAATCTTGCTGTGCGAGATCCTCTAAATTTAAAGGTGGTGAGATACTCCAACTAGCAGATTTACTATTGCTCGCCCCGGAAAAGGTGACGCTAGGAGTTAACACGCGGGCATCTTGGGGGACTAGGTGGGCTAAATAGGCTTCTTTGACATATCCTGTAGCCCCACCACCGCGCCTTGTAAACCCTGTTCCAGTAATATTTATTACTGCTAAAGCATCTAGACGCTGCATAGCCATTGCCGTCAGTGCCGCTTCATTAGGCGGTTCTGACTTGAGATGGGTAGCGATGCAACGGATACCACTGAGACGTTCCGCGCCATAACGGGGTAATTCCATTGGTGGAATTTGGGTTTGACGCGGAGTGCCTACGCCCACACGAATCACTTGTCCGCGACGGTTGATGTAGGCACATACAGGTAGGTTAATTTCCGTGCTAATAGCCGCCAAACGCTGGGAAAATTCAGGCGTAGTGATGCGATCGCCTGGGATGCGTTGGTGGTACAGTCGCTGTAGTTGTTTCAGCTGACTGGATTTTAAACCCTGAAGATTTCCGAAAATAGTTTCTATAGGCGTTTCGACCAGTAAACTGGCCCCCCGAATCCTTCTATTGTCTATTTTACAACAATGCTGTTTGCTCAAGTCGGGAAACCCGCCGACGCAACTCGCTCCCCAACGTAGTGGCTTCTCCTTGTAGGGGAGAGGTTCTCTACGATAAGAGTTTCGCTTTGATTTAATCTCTCCCCAACCCCTAACTGTGGCACAATAAAGAACTGTAATAAGAAAGATATTATTAAGGTAATTTAGTGACTCCAACTGCTCAATCCACGGCAAGTGCGCGTCGCGTGGTATTTCCATTTACGGCAATTGTAGGCCAGGAAGAAATGAAACTGGCACTACTGTTGAACGTGATTGATCCCAAAATCGGTGGTGTAATGATTATGGGCGATCGCGGCACAGGTAAAACTACAACTATCCGGGCTTTGGCTGACCTTCTACCAGAAATCCCTGTGGTTGTCAATGACCCCTTCAATAGTGACCCCACCGACCCCGACCTGATGAGCGATGAAGTCCGCCAAAAAACAGGCCAAGGAGTTGAACTACCCGTAGAACTGAAAAAAGTTCAAATGGTAGACTTACCTCTAGGAGCTACAGAAGACCGGGTGTGCGGCACTATCGACATCGAAAAGGCTTTATCTGAAGGTGTCAAAGCCTTTGAACCAGGACTGCTAGCTAAAGCCAATCGGGGTATCCTCTATGTAGATGAGGTTAACTTGCTCGATGACCACTTAGTAGACGTACTCCTCGACTCTGCTGCTAGTGGCTGGAACACCGTAGAACGGGAAGGAATTTCTATTCGTCACCCTGCAAGATTTGTACTGGTAGGCTCTGGCAACCCAGAAGAAGGTGAACTCCGTCCCCAATTACTTGACCGGTTTGGAATGCACGCCGAAATTCACACCGTTAAAGAACCAGCTTTAAGAGTGCAAATTGTGGAACAAAGGTCAGAATTTGACCAAAATCCCCCAGAATTTCTAGAACATCACAAAACTGAACAACAAGCACTCCAAGAAAAAATTGTCAACGCTCAAAAGCTATTACCACAAGTCAAACTTGATTATGACTTGCGGGTAAAAATTTCTGAAGTTTGTTCAGAATTAGATGTAGACGGTTTACGGGGTGATATCGTTACCAACCGCGCCGCCAAAGCCTTAGCCGCTTTAGAAGGTCGTACAGAAGTCACAGTTGATGATATCCGCCGTGTCATAACCTTATGTCTGCGTCACCGTTTGCGTAAAGACCCCTTAGAATCAATTGATTCCGGTTACAAAGTCGAAAAAGCCTTTGCTCGTGTCTTTGGTGTAGAACTACCAGATGATACTACGCAAAAAAACGGTACAGGACAAATCAAGACAGGTGTTCGGTAATTATCCTCAGTGAACAGTGAACAGTGAACAGTAAGTGAAGCAGTGCGTTATTGGGAGTTTCCCCCATGAGCAACTCCTGAACCCGTTGGCGTAGCCTCTGTCTACGACACGCTCCGCGTACTCCTTCCCTGCGGGACACTCCGCGAACGGAGAAGCAAGCTACGCGTAAACGTCCCGCAGGGAACGTAGAGAAGGGCAAAGGAGCTTTACCCTCTTCCCCCTGCCCCCTGCCCCCTGCCTCTGATTAACATTCCTGACTCAGTAACAAAAAACTGTAGTAATTACTGTTCACTCATAACTCACAACTCACAACTCATAAGTATTAATGAGATTTTGGCACTTTTGGTTAAACAGCTTCATTTTAGCTAGTCAATACAACCCACCTCGGTTTGTAGAGTTAGTGATGTTGATGCTAGCGATCGCCATGTTAGCCGTTGCGATGATTGTACCAGACAGACCATATATAGTATTAGGGTTAAGTTTGGTAATAGGTGCAGCTATTTCTATCTTAGTACGAGAGGCGATCGCACCCTCCCCCCAAACCAGACTCACCCAACTCACCGCAATATTATTACTCCTCATCAGCTTCTATGGTTTCGCCGACCTTATTAAAACTCTATAAGTCATATCATATTAAGTTAAAGACTTATAATTAAGACTGCAAGGGGGCAGGGGGCAGGGGGCAGGGGGCAGGGGGCAGGGGGCAGGGGGAGTTAAACTCTTGAATTTTGAATTTTGAATTGATTAGCTCCATGCCCAATTACCACCCTTGCATTTCTACTAATTCCATACACAAATCATTAATTGCCTTTAAATTTGGGTGATGGGGTAAAGTTGATGTTTCATAAATTGCATCCATTTGAGCAACTAAATCATCAGCCATTTGCATTACTTGTTCATAAGAATATTCACCCTTGAGAATAGCTTTTAAATCCTCAGCATCACCCGCTACTCTTCTATCTACAATTACCTTACCCGTCTGTAAAATTTCTAACCCACTGCGTAATAATCTAATGCAGTGCATTCCATGTTTCAGGTCAAAACCTGACTTCCTTTCCATTTCGGCTCTAGCAGGATTTCTATTTTCTTGCCAGGATATATAAGCCTTCCATTCTCTTAAGGCTACCTGATAACTTTGACTTTTTTGTAACAAACGAATAAAATCACTACGACTATTAGTTAATTTTTGGGTGTAATCCAAAGCTTCATTAGGCAAAGTATGCTGCTTTAATACACCCTTAAAATCAATATCAGCCGTCAGTAATTTATATAATTGTTCAGCTTCTTCTAAAAATTCAATTCTGCCTCGAATTAAAATATATAAGTATTCTAAAAAAGCATTTAACTCATCTTTAATCAAAGGTTCTTCATTTTCTATTCCAAAATCCGATGGTAGAGGTTTCTTTTGCGGTGGATGTAATAACCACTTGCGATGAGTCTCCATTTTTTTAATTTGAGCGAAAGCATAACCAGAATAGGTATGCTTAACTTTTTTGCTCAAAAATAATTCTCTATGCTTAATTAAATGTAGCCCGACTGAATTTAAAACAGGATAGCTAGGCAACCATAGCAATTCTAAAACATTGGGGTTAGCCCCTGCTAATAACTGAATAACTTTCTTCAATTCATAGATAACTGTATCTTTGTTACCATCAATAAAAGGAAAAATCCCACGCTCATCCCAACCAGCATCTTTCTGTTCAACGCAGTCAAATCCTAAATAATATCTTTTAGGAGCAACAAACACACCCCGAAAATCCCAGTCAGAATCAGGACGATTTAATCCATAGCCGTGGCTACCTGCTAAACCTATTAAAATAGTTCTTTTTTCAACTTCTATTCTTTTCATATTAATAAATTAAAATATACGCCTCATGTGAATTAGGAAAATTGCCTATCCAATAAATAGCCTATGGGTGGGGTGTATCAAACTTGGTAGGGGCGGGTTAACAAACATCATTCATGATTAACTTTTGATCTCGGTGAACCCGCCCCTACAAATATCTAGGTATTTGCAAGATTTTAATTGACATTAGACGTAATATAACCATTTTATCTGAAGACTTACGCAATTAGCATATTAGTATAGTATATGTAATATATGTAGGGTGTGTTAGGCGTAAGCCGTAACGCACCGAAAAGTATTAGGTGCTTCAGGACTGAGGTAACTATCACAATTGATGTTTGTTGCGTGACGCTATAACTCTGATGACTACGTTCTCAATACTTTGGCAGCGTCACACACCCTACAGGATATCTGAGTCAGCATCACAATTGATGTTTGGCGCGTGACGCTATAACTGTGATGATTACGTTCTCAATACTTTGGCAGCGTCACACACCCTACATGACATATTGCGGATATCCATTGCATACGGAAAGCCCAACTTGGCAAAGTAGCCTTTAAAGTACACAATAAGATAACGTCGCCCTTAACATTTTCTTTGTGAATAACGTCCGTACTGTCTCTGATACAAAGCGAACTTTCTACGCCCTACATACCCGGCCGATTAATACAATTTATCGTCGGGTAGTAGAGGAATTGATGGTAGAAATGCACCTACTGTCAGTCAATGTAGATTTTAGCTACAATTCCGTTTATGCCTTGGGCGTTGTCACTACCTTTGACCGCTTCATGGCAGGTTATAAACCCGAAGGGGATAAGGAATCGATTTTTAATGCTATATGTCAAGCGGTGGAGCAAGAAGCACAACGCTATAGACAAGATGCTGAACGTTTAAAAAGTGTAGCTCAAAGCTTACCAGCTAATGATTTAGTGGCATGGCTGAGTCAAACTAATCACTTACAGCAAGATCCTGACTTCCAAGCACAATTGCAAGCGATCGCTAACAATCCTAACTTTAAATACAGTCGGTTATTTGCGATCGGTTTGTTTTCTTTGCTGGAAATTTCAGATCCTGAACTAGTCAAAGACGAAAAGCAACGTACTGAAGCACTGAAAACAATTGCTGATGGCTTGCATTTGTCTCATGAAAAACTCAGTAAGGATTTGGATTTATACCGTTCTAACTTAGACAAAATGACGCAAGCACTAATTGTCATCGCTGATATGGTATCAGCCGATCGCAAAAAGCGCGAACAACGTCAACAATCAAGTACGCCAGTTGCGCCTCCAACTGTTAATGAGTAGTCAGTAGAGACGCGATTAATCGCGTCTGTACAAAAAGCATTTAGTCATGTAAACTAAAAACTTTTGACTTCTCTTGCTAGAAAATACCTAATATTTTGTAAATCAAGCTGTTGATAATAGTGAGTGCAAACGCCCCTAGCACAGCACTCCAAATTCCGAAGCGCAGGCGAAAACCTTCTACTAACCAAGCAGCAATACTAAAACAAACAACCGCAATCATAAATGTGAAAACACCCGATAACAAGTTAAAAGTCAAGATATCGGGTACAACAAATATCAAACGCAAAATTGGTCTGACTATTGCTGTTACAATGCCTAAAACAGCTGCGGAGATAACTGCTTTTTGTGGACTGTCAACTTCAACACCTAAAGGCAACTTACTGATAATTAACAAGCTGACGGATGTGACTACCCAAACAATTAACAGTGTCACAATTTGATTCATTGCCGTTAACCCCTGAAAAGTAAATGGTGCTTGGCGATAAATTATTCAGTTGATTGAGTCTATCGATAGAGAAATTTCACATCGGCAGATTATTTGTAACTTACCAGATTTTTTTATCTAGTCAGAATTTATTTTGGATATCTTTAGGATTTGGGCATGGGGCATGGGGCAATTCAATTTTGGATTTTGGATTTTCAATTTTGGATTCGATTTCAATCTAAAATCCGAAATCTAAAATCTAAAATTCTCTCCCTTGTCTCCCCTGCTCCCTGCTCCCTGCCCCCTGCCCAGGTTCTGTAATTTTGAATTTTGAATTTTGAATTTTGAATTAATTAGCCCCCTGCCCCCTGCCCCCTAACCCCTAAACTAATTGCTGTTACTAGGTGCTTGCGTTGATGGTGCGTTGGGAACTAGGGGTGAAATATCCTGTCCTGTTGGTGGTTGAATGGGTGTTGTGGGTAAATTGGGGACGGTTTGTGGTAAAGGTACGGTATCTGGGGCGACTGGGAAATTAGGATTGATCGGGAAAGTAGGGGAATTGGTGCTGGGAGTAGAGGAAGTGGGTATAATTCCCAAAGAAACGCGATCGCCTCCTACTTGTCGTAATAAATCTAAGGTTTCAATCACATCATTGTAAGTAGCTGTGCGGGAAGCATTCAGAATTAAGACACCATTGGGGTTAACTTGTAAAAAATCCCTCAACTTTTGCTGTAATTCTGATTTTTGTACTAGTTGTTGTTCTATGTAAATATTACCGATAGCATCAATTGTCACAATTTGACTACCACCAGGTGAATTAATATCAGCCGCCGTTGTGGTACTAGCTTTGGGTAAGTCCACATTTATCGCCTGTTGTCTAGTAAATTGCAAAGCTGCCAACAGGAAAAATGTCAAAATGCAAAAAATGACATCAATTAAAGGAATAATTTGAACTTGAGCTTCTTCTATTTGAGTATGTAAATTAATTTTCATAATTCAAGAACTATTGGGGACTGGGTAGGAAGCAGGGGGCTAATTAATTCAAAATTCAAAATTCAAAATTCAAAATTACAGAACCTGGGCAGGGGGCAGGGGGCAGGGAGCAGGAGAGACAACAGAGAGAATTTTAGATTTTAGATTTTGGATTTTAGATTGAAATCCAATCCAAAATTTAAAATCCAAAATCCAAAATTGAATTGCCCAATGCCCCATGCCCCATGCCCAATACCTTGATTTCAACTTGGATTTGGTGGTTCTGGTGGCTGGGGAAATCGGCTTGTTGGCTTGCCGGAGGAAGTCAAGCTCTCCTGTGAAGTTTCTGAAACCATTGCTGAGGTGCTGTTGCTCAAATGAGGTGGAAACTGACGGTAAAGTAATTCCAATTCATTGCCGGCTTTGCGAAAAACCTTGACTTGATTGACCACAAAACCTTGAAATAATCTGTAGAATACTAAACTAGCGATCGCTACAACTAGACCTGCTGCTGTACTAATTAAGGATTGGCCAATACCTCTGGTTGCTGTTGCACCTCCCCCTGTGGCAATATCCCCAATGTTAATTGATTTCAAAGAATCAATTAAACCTAGAACTGTACCCAATAATCCTAACAATGGTGCAAGGGCAATCACAGCTTCTAATAGCTTTTCACCCCGTCGCATCCCTGCTAATTCATCTTCGGCGGTAGCTTCCAGTGCTAGCCGAAAGGTTTCTGTATCACTTTTTTGTAAGTTTAAGGGTGCATAAAGAAAACGCCCAATGGGTTGATCTGTTGCTCTCTGAGCAATATCTGCCGCCAGTTCCCAATTATCTTGAGCGGCATCTAGTACCCGCTCAACGATTTCCTTTTCTTGGGTTAAAATTCGTAACCAAAACCAAAGCCTTTCAAAAATTACGCTCACAGACAGAATAGACAGAGCCAGTAAAGGCCACATGGCTGGCCCGCCCTCTTGAAATAAATTTACAATATCCACTGTTTAAATTTCCTCCCTCCATTCCTGAAGCAACTATCCCAAAGCATTTTAATTCTAGAGATTAATGCACAATTAACATAGTTTTGTACAGAATCACTGGGTGAATATTTCCTAAAATCATGATTAGCATATTCCCAACCAACTGGGACGGTTATTCCCACCGGGAATATATAGCATAATTTGTCAAAATTGAAGTTAACTGGAGGGTTAAACCATGAACTTCTCAATCCAATCTCTGTATAATTGGTATCGCGGATTGCTACGTAACCCGAAATACCGTTTGTGGGTGATTTTAGGCACGATCGCCTATATTCTCAGCCCATTTGATATTGCACCAGATTTTTTACCAGTTTTGGGTCAAGTGGATGATGTTTTACTGTTGACTATACTAGTTACTGAAGTATCTGGACTAGTGGTTGACGGTTGGAAAGCACGCAAAACTGAAACTAACACCTCAAAAGATTCTACCTCAACTGACAACACTGTTGATGTTGATGCTGTGTCTGTCAAGTAAATTTCAATAACCAACTAAATTTAACCTCTACTTTGGGTATGCGATCAACTAAGTACCACCGTTAGCGATCGCATTTGTAATTCTCACAGTAGGGGATATTTTTTTACTATGATGATTCAACAAGTTAAATTTTTTTCAAATGAAAAATTTGATTAACTGCAAGTTGCATCAGCATGGACAGAGGTGGTTATGGATGTTAGCTTAGTTGTTTCCAACATCCTCAATCCGCCAGTGTTATTTTTTTTTCTGGGGATGACGGCTGTTTTTGTCAAGTCAGATTTAGAAATTCCCGCACCAGTACCCAAGCTGTTTTCGCTGTATTTGCTTTTGGCGATTGGTTTTAAAGGGGGAGTCGAACTGATCAAAAGCGGTATCACTCAAGAGGTGGTGTTAACCCTAGCAGCAGCCATGTTAATGGCCTGTTTTGTGCCAATTTACTCCTTTTTTATTCTCAGGCTGAAGCTGGATACTTACGATGCAGCTGCGATCGCAGCCACCTATGGCTCTATAAGTGCTGTAACTTTTATTACCGCTAGTGCTTTTTTAAGTGAGCTAGGTATTAATTATGATGGCTACATGGTTGCAGCCTTAGCTTTGATGGAATCCCCAGCCATTATTGTGGGTTTGATTCTTGTGAATATCTTCACCGTTGATGGTAAGCGGGAAGTTTCCTGGAAGGAAGTTTTGCAAGAAGCATTTCTTAATAGTTCCGTGTTTCTGTTGGTGGGTAGTCTCCTAATTGGTGTATTGACTGGAGAGCATGGTTGGCAAGTCTTAGAGCCATTTACTCAAGGTTTGTTTTATGGCGTTCTCACCTTCTTTTTGCTAGACATGGGACTAATTGCAGCCAAAAGAATTAAAGACTTGCAAAAAACCGGACTTTTTTTAATATCATTTGCCATACTAATGCCAATGCTCAATGCCTGCATTGGGTTGCTAATTGCCAAAACCATCGGGATGTCCCAAGGTGATGCGCTCTTGTTTGCTGTGTTATGTGCCAGTGCCTCTTATATTGCTGTCCCAGCTGCAATGCGGATGACTGTCCCAGAAGCGAACCCTAGCCTGTACGTTTCTACCGCTCTGGCAGTAACATTCCCCTTCAATATTATTGTAGGGATTCCGTTATATCTCTACGGAATCGACCTATTCTGGAGGTAATAATATGCACCTAGTAAAAAAAATAGAAATTATTGCCAACTCCTTTGAGCTAGGCAAAATTTTAGAGAGTTTAGATAAATCAGGTGTACATGGTCACATAGTTATCCGTAATGTTGCCGGGAAAGGATTACGAGGTAATACAGAAGATTTAGACATGACCATGCTAGATAATGTCTACATCATGGCTTTTTGTATGCCAGAGCAAATCAAGCCTGCCATTGAAAATATCAGACCCCTACTCAACAAGTTTGGCGGTACTTGTTATGTTTCCGATGTGATGGAAATTCGCTCTGTCAAATGCGTGGCATCGTTATAACACGGAATAGGGCATTGGGCATTGGGCATTTGGCAATTCAATTTTGGATTTTGGATTTTAAATTTTGGATTGGATTTCAATCTAAAATCCGAAATCTAAAATCTAAAATTCTCTCCCTTGTCTCCCTTGTCTCCCTTGTCTCTCCTGATCCCTTCCCTGCCCCCTGCCCCCTGCTCCCTGCCCTCTACAAATCAATACCTTGACACTCCCCCGACTGCGAAAATTTCGCTATCGCTCATTTTCACACTCATGTCGGGGGATTCTTTAAAAGGAGATACCACAAGTGGCATTGCTCGAACCACAACTTCCAAGACCGTTTACCCGTTATCTCGGTGTCGTGCGATAGGGGGTGTCAATTCCCGCTACTCCCTCCGAACAGTGCGTAAACTGTCCATTGGGTCTACTTGTTGTATGTTTGTTACCACTCTCTTAATTGTCGAGAGCTTGCAGAGGCTAGGAGTAGAGTACTAATGTACCGAGTTACTTATTTCAAGTAACACCCTTTTAACTACAACGTCCAACTGCCGGGAGTTTCACCCACCAATTAAGGTCTTTGTGGCTATGCTGATTTTACCATGTTTGACAGCAAATAAATTTGCCGTGTCCGCTTTCCTCTCAGGGTTAGAAACCCTCTTGTTCCAACGTCCCGGAGGTTTTTAGATGAAACATTTTATAGAACGCCGTGACTTTTTAAAATTAGGGGTCACGGGAACATTAGGAATGATGGTAACTGCTGGTGATTTAGTGTGGCGAATCGAACACGCTCAAGCTGGTACTCCATCTACATCAGAATCTTTAAGTTGTGATGCAGCTTTGCAAAAGCTACTGGCAGGAAATCAACGGTTTGTAGAACATAAACCCCAATACCCTGATCAGTATCAGGGGCGGTTGCAGGAATTAGCCTCAGCACAACATCCATTTGCCACTATCTTGAGTTGTGCTGATTCACGAGTACCACCAGAGATTATTTTTGATCAAGGTCTTGGTGATATTTTTGATGTGCGAGTGGCTGGTAATATTTCCACACCTGAAACTCTCGGCAGTATTGAATATGCGGTAGCTTTATTAGGCACACCATTACTAATGGTACTGGGTCATGAGCGATGTGGTGCAGTTACCGCAGCCGTACACAATGAATCAGTGCCGGGTGATATTAGTAGCTTTATCAAAGCCATCAAGCCAGCAGTGACAAGAGTTAAGAATCGGCCAGGTAATGCTGTGGAAAATGCCGTAGTGGCAAATGTGCAGTATCAAATAGAACGCCTGAAGCGATCTAAGGTCTTAACCGCACAGATCAAATCAGGCAAATTAAAAATCGTCGGAGGTCGTTACGATTTAGATACAGGTAGTGTGACTATTATTGCTTGAGTGGAAATTGGGCATGGGGCATTGGGCATGGAAGTAAAATCTACCTTGTCTCCCTTGTCTCCCCTGCTCCCTCCCTCTGCCTAGGGTATTGACTTTGATGAGATTTACCCATTTTTTATTCATACAGTTTTGGTGTCATCATCGGTGAACCAAATTCAATGAGTAATAAGTAATAAGTAAGAAGTAAGAAGTCATGGGTATTTACTCATTACTCATTACTTATTACTCATTACTTAAAGAAGGAAAGGATTGTGCATGAATTTTTCACCCCTGAAAAGGTACAGAGTCAACAGCCTACCCTCTGCCCCCTGCTCCCTAACTATTCAAAGCCTTAATAAACCGTTGCAAACTCTTAAATACACTGGGTTGTTTCCCTGGTGTGGCTGTGTTATCTGGGGATGTTTGCGGTTGTCCTTTGGCGAGGATTAAATCTATTTCATCACCTGATGGTTTGTTGGGTAATTCGGCAATTTTTGACCATGTGCCGCTATTTTCTACCCAAATTTCCCATAATCCAGGGTAGTAACGAAAGACGGCCGTTTCATCGTCAACGGGACGCAGGTAATAACAAGATTCAATAGTGCTGATGAAACGTTTACGGGTTTGTCTGGCGGTGTAACCAATGCCTACAACCCCTGAATCCTCTAAGCGGGGGTTTAACATCACATAGGGGCGATCGCCTATTATTTCACAAATTTTTTCCAGTTGTGGCACTTCTACGGATGTAGGGGCGATAAATAAGAAAATTTCGTCCTCTGGCTCAATTTTGGACTGGATAGAAGCAGCCCTACCTGTACCAATATCCAAAATTTTATAGGGCGTATCTGCCCAATCACGCCTAGCTAAAGCTGCCGCACCTGCATCAGCAAAAAAGATTTTCAAGCGAGATTCATATTCTGTAAACAAGGGTAAAAACTGTTCCGCCACGGGCATAAACTTGAGTTCTGGAAACAGTAACTCGATTTGAATGCGGCTATAACCGTCTGCTAAAGCGGCTTTGGTGGCTTCTCGTGCTTGGGCGATCGCATCTTCTAAACTATTTGGTAATTCCGGCATAATCTGTATATGGCTATTTCGTATGTACTCCTATTGTTTCAGGATTGGCTCTAATTTTCAGCCCTAAGTGCTAAAGAGAATTATGATTGGGGTTCTACGATTGCAGCAAAATCAGCGACGACGCTCCTCCCCACTGTAACCGATCTCACTACCCACACCTGTGCAGTGCTTGGCGTAAACTTGAAATCGTAAATCCCCATCTAGATAGGGTATTGATGATTATGGGCGGCTTAGAATTAGCTCCATAGCTGTATGGAGGTTATTATGGAAAAGCTCAAGTTTAAAGCGGGTAGTGTTTACGAATTTTTTGACAGTAACAAAATTCCAGTGTTCTCGAAATTGAGATACGTGGAAACAGTTTTTAACCCAGACAGTAAAGAAATCACACTCCATTTTGAGATATCGGAAGGTGATACGGAGAGTCCAAAAGATATTTACTTTAGCCAAAGCAGTATCGACCAGCAAATAGGCAATATAGTTGAAGCTAGTGAATATCAGGTAAGGTATGAATACTGACTCAATTGACTTAACCCGTGGCTAAAGATAACTTGGGGATAAGTCTTTCCAACACTTGCTTTAATACCATTGCTGTCCAATCAATATCGGCTTGGGTGGTATCTCGTCCCAAGGTGAGGCGGATTCCCCCAAATGCGGCGTTTTCGGGATAACCCATAGCTAAGAGTATGGGACTGGGGCTAAGTTTACCACTGTGACAAGCTGAACCTGCACTAATCCCAATACCAGCTAAATTGAGTTGGCGGACTATGGTTTTACCACTGAGTTTTTTACCGTCGGCGGATTCTAGACAGAAACTAACGTGGTGGGGTAAGCGGTGTTCTAAATCACCAGTGGGAATTAAACCGGGGACATCAGCTAACAAAGAAAATAGGCGATCGCGTAATTTAATTAAACGTGGTGTTTCTGTGGCTAGCTCTGTAGCTGCAAGTTCGGCTGCGACTCCAAACCCTGCAATAGCAGGTAATGCTTGTGTCCCTGAGCGTAAACCCCTCTCCTGTCCACCACCACCCAGTAAAGGTATCAATTCTACACCAGGACGGATATATAAAGCCCCTGCACCTTGCGCGCCATATAATTTATGACTTGACAAGCTCAGTAAATCTACAGATAGCTGTTGTACATTTATAGGTAAACGTCCGGCGGCTTGTACTGCATCAGTATGGAATAAAGCTCCATGTCTTTGGGTGATTTCGCTTAATTCTGCAATAGGTTGGATTGTACCAATTTCACTTTGTCCGTAAATTACCGACACTAAAACTGTATTATGTCGCAATGCAGCTTGTAAGTCTTGGGGGTTGACTCTACCTTTACCATCTACTCCCAAGCGGGTGATTTCCCAACCCCACTGTTCTAGTAAATTGGCTGGTTCAGTAATAGCTGAGTGTTCCACACTGGAAATAATCATGTGTTGTGGAACTGGGGAGAGTCTAGCCACACCCATCATTGCCAGGTTATTAGCTTCTGTACCCCCAGAAGTGAACACAATGGCATCGGCATGAGGCGCATTAATTAAACCAGCTACTTGCACCCTAGCTTGTTCTAAAATCATAGCTGCCCGTTGTCCCCACTCATGGAGGCTAGAAGGATTCCCCCATTGTTGGGTGAGTACAGCTTTCATTGTGGCGATCGCTTCTGGGCGAGGGGGGGTAGTAGCACTGTAATCTAGATATATTTGCATAAGTAGTTAAACACAATTAAATTCATTCGTTAAGGCAGGGAACAGGCAACAGGAAAAAAATGTGTGTAATTAATTCTGTCTGAGTACTTATCATTAATGGTGGAAACAAGGGGCTACCTATATTTTCAGGATATAGGGGTGAATTGCCGAAATCTTAAAAAAATTGCTTGATTACGAGTTACTGGAGCGATTTTTATGAGATAGGTAATTTTGGGAATCATAGATATATTCACTCCCAATCCACTTTTAGCAGATTACCGTGCAGATTTTACCTACTCTCAGGAAATTTTCGGTCTTATTTTTGTTACTGGCGATCGCCGCTTGTCAAAAAGTCCAGTCTCAGAATACCCGTCTGCCTGCTCTCCCACAAGACCCATTTATCAAAGTTTACTTTAATCAGTCTCAATCTGCTGAATATCGAGAGCCTTACCGTCAACAAACTCGATTAGGAGATAACTTAGAACAGCAGATTATTGATACAATTGCCCAAGCTAAATCTACCATAGATGTAGCAGTACAAGAATTACGTTTACCAGGAATTGCCCAGGCTTTAACTGATAAACACAAAGCTGGAGTTAAAGTCCGGGTGATTTTAGAAAATAACTATAGCCGCCCCTGGAGTAGTTTTACAGCTGATGAAATCAACAAATTACCTCTCAGAGAAAAAGACCGCTATTTAGAATATTTTAAATTTGTAGACAAAAATCAAGATAATCAACTCAGTCAGGAAGAAATTAACCAAAGAGATGCCTTGACTATTTTGCATAATGCCAAAATACCTTGGATAGATGATCAAGCGGATGGTTCAGCAGGTAGTAACTTGATGCACCATAAATTTGTGATTGTCGATAATCGTTTTGTAATTATTACTTCAGCTAATTTCACATTGAGTGATATTCACGGGGATTTTACTAATCCCCAAACTTTAGGAAATGCTAATAATTTCTTACACATTGATAGCCCAGAATTAGCCAATTTATTTACAGAAGAATTTAACCTGATGTGGGGTGATGGAGTCGGAGGTAAACCAGATAGTAAATTTGGTTTAAATAAACCTGTGCGTTCTCCCAAAACTATTACATTAGGAGATAACATCATTACTGTACATTTCTCCCCAACTTCACCTACCCAACCTTGGAATAATAGCAGTAATGGCTTAATAGGTAGCACTTTAAATTCATCTACTAAATCAGTTGATATGGCGTTGTTTGTATTTTCTGAACAACGTATTGCTAATATTTTAGAAACCCGTCATCAACAAAATGTATCGGTTCGGGCTTTAATTGACAAACAATTTGCGTATCGACCTTATAGCGAAGCCTTGGATATGATGGGGGTAGCTTTAAGTGATAAATGTAAATATGAATTAGATAATAAACCTTGGCAAAATCCAATTACTAGCGTCGGTGTACCGACATTACCCAAAGGCGATTTATTACACCACAAATTTGCCGTTATTGATGCAGAAACAGTAATTACAGGTTCTCATAACTGGTCAGATGCAGCTAATAATGCTAACGATGAGACGTTAATAGTCATTAAAAATCCTACAATTGCTGGTCATTATGTCCGGGAATTTGCACGGCTTTACACTAAAGCTAAAATTGGTGTACCAGAAAATATTCAAAGGAAAATTCAAGCAGAATTAAAACAATGTCCGCAAATTTTAAATCCCACTTCTAATGGTGCTGCTATCACTAAACTGGTAAATGTTAATACAGCCAGTCGGGAAGAATTAGCAACTTTACCAGGAGTGGGAGAAAAATTAGCTGAAAGAATTATTGTTCTGCGTCAGAAAAACAAATTCAACTCGTTACAAGATTTAGAAAAAGTTCCCGGTATCAGCAAGAGAATGATAGACAATTGGCAAGGTTATATTGAATTTTAAGTTTGTAGTCAGGACTTTAGTCATAATCTGATTTTCTAAATTTATCCAGACGACTAAACCCATCACTAAAAAGACATCTCTAGAAAAACAGGACTTACATACAGCACTTTTGATGTAAGTAAGGTACACCATGAGTAATAAGTAATGAGTAATGAGTAATGAGTAATGAGTAATCAATAATGAGTAATTTTCTTAGTCATTACTTTTTTCAATCAGTTGCTATACCTCATAAACATCGAATCTCCTGTAAGTGTTAAAATCGATGGTTGGTGCGTGACGCTATCAGTCTCATCGCTACGTTTAAATACTTTCTTAGCGTCACACACCCTACACAAAAAAATATGAGAGTTGCGTAAGTCATAAAGAATATTTTCTCATCTATGCTTCGAGAAAGAGGAAACTACAGGGGCAAAATATTTAGGATCAACCCAACTTAGATAAATCGGAGTGGGTTTATGACTTACGAAACGAAAGATCAATTACCAGAAGAAATTAGAGAACAATTACCAGAACACGCCCAACAAATTTTTGTCGCCGCATTCAATGCAGCCCAAAGAGATGGGATGAGTGAAGATGGTGCTTGTAATGTGGCTTGGAATAGTGTAAGAAATGAATACGAACAAGGTAGCGATCGCCAATGGCACAGAAAACCAGAAGACCCAGCAATACACCACAAAGCAGTAACCTCCGGTGGTAATTAGGCTATTTTGTATGTAGGACAGTATGTAGGAGTATGTAGTATGTAGGGTGTGTGACGCTGTGAAAATATTTGAACGTAGCAATGAGACTGATAGCGTCACGCACCAAGCATTAATTCTGATACTTATGTAAAATTAGGAGTTAGCCCTGATTTTACAAGTTATACAATGATTAAACTCGACCAGTTTTTGAAATTTGTGGGTGTAGCCCCAACTGGAGGTCAAGCGAAACTAATGATTAATGATGGTCATGTCCAAGTCAATGGTACAGTTGAAACTCGACGGGGACGAAAATTAGGATCAACAGACCAAGTAACAGTAAGTGGAAAAACTTACCAGGTAGGAGAAATCATCCAAGAATAATTTTCGTATTAGTTATTTTTCAAGGTCACAGACAGCAATAAATCATTACACTGAGAGTTAGTTGCCTGACTGGGATGGATATCCTGTAGAAACCATGACTCAAAAGACTATGCGAATTGTTATCCTTGGCGGAGGCTTTGGTGGTCTATACACAGCTTTGCGTTTAAGTCAATTACCTTGGGAATCAGCACAAAAACCAGAAATTGTACTCATAGACCAAAGCGATCGCTTCTTATTTTCCCCCTTATTGTATGAATTACTCACCGGAGAACTACAAAGTTGGGAAATTGCCCCTCCTTTTGTAGAACTTTTACAAGGCACAGGTATACGTTTTTACCAAGCAGTTGTCTCTGGAATTGACATTGATCAGCAACGGGTTAATCTACAAGATGGCCCGACTATTTCCTACGACCGCTTAGTATTAGCCCTAGGTGGAGAAACCCCCCTAGATTTAGTTCCCGGTGCAAGTTCCTACGCCTACCCCTTCCGCACCATCAATGATGTCTACCGCCTAGAAGAACGCCTACGCATTTTAGAAGCATCTGAGGCTGAGAAAATTCGCGTTGCTATTGTTGGTGGTGGTTACAGTGGGGTGGAACTAGCTTGTAAATTAGCAGATAGGCTAGGAAACAGAGGACGCTTCCGTTTAATTGAAGTTAGCGACCAAATTTTAAGAAATTCCCCAGAATTTAACCGCCAAGCTGCAAAAAAAGCTTTAGAGGCGCGGGGTGTATTTCTCGATTTAGAAACCAAGGTCGAATCTCTCACCCAAGATACCATCTCCCTAGAGTATAAACAGCAATTAGATACCATCCCCGTAGATTTAGTTATTTGGACTGTAGGTACAAGGGTTGCACCTGTAGTCAAAACTTTACCTTTAAAACAAAACCAACGTGGTCAAATCACTACTAACACCACATTACAAGTTCTTGAACATCCAGAAATCTTTGCTTTGGGAGACTTAGCTGACTGTCTCGACGTAGAAGGTAAACAAATTCCTGCCACCGCCCAAGCCGCTTTTCAACAAGCAGACTATACAGCTTGGAACATCTGGGCTTCTTTAACACATCGTCCCTTGTTACCGTTCCGCTATCAACAGTTGGGCGAAATGATGGCACTCGGCAAAGATAACGCCACCTTAACCGGTTTAGGAATTAAGTTAGATGGTTCTTTAGCCTATATTGCTCGTCGTCTAGCTTATTTATATAGAATGCCGACCTTTGACCATCAATTGAAAGTTGGTTTTAATTGGTTAGTCCGTCCTATTATAGAAACACTTTCATCAGTGGCGGATAATTAAAGTTGCTGACTGTTGACTGTTAACTTTTAACTGTTGCGTCAGCAGTGACTATTTATCCTAACCAAATTAAAATTTATTCTCAGTCAATTTAATGGAAAGACCCAAAGTTATTTTTTTAGATGCTGTGGGTACACTATTCGGTGTTAAAGGCAGCGTCGGTAAAATTTATAGTCAGTTAGCCCTAGAGTTTGGTGTGGAAACTTCACCAGAAGTTTTAGACCAAGCATTTACCCAATGCTTTAAAGCTGCGCCACCACCAATATTTCCTGATGCGGAATTGCAAGATATTCCCCAAAAAGAATTTGAGTGGTGGCGAACCATTGCTGTTAACACCTTTGAAAGTGCAGGTGTCATCAATCAATTTTCTGACTTCTCTAATTTTTTTGGAGAACTTTACATTCACTTCGGCACTGCCGAACCTTGGTTTATTTATCCTGACGTTCTACAATCTCTGAGCAATTGGCAGTATTTAGGAATTGAGTTAGGTGTGTTGTCTAACTTCGATTCCCGGATTTATTCAGTATTACAAGCTTTAGATTTGAGTCATTTTTTCAAGTCGGTGACAATTTCTACTCAAGTTGGTGCAGCCAAACCCAGCACCAAAATTTTTGCTGCCGCCTTAGAAAAGCATGATTGTTCCCCTAACTCAGCATGGCATATCGGTGACAGTATTGTAGAAGACTATCAAGGCGCGAAATCGGCTGGACTTAGAGGTATTTGGATTAATCGGGAAAAGGGTTAACATTTGTCAGTTCTCAGTCAATGCTGATTTATCAGGATTTTTAGAGAAATTTAATCCACGTGCAACCAGATATGATATATATAAAAATTACGGTAATCCTAGCAGTTAGCCGTAGTTAAACTGGCAAAGGGGTAGCATTCGTGGGCATAGTAGTTGAAAATGTATCCAAGCAGTTCGGCAGTTTTAAAGCTGTTGATCAAGTCAACTTAGAAATCAAAAGTGGCTCATTAGTAGCTTTATTAGGCCCATCGGGTTCTGGTAAATCTACCCTACTCCGCTTAATTGCTGGTTTAGAAATGCCAGATAGCGGGAAAATATTTCTCACAGGTAAGGATGCTACACATCAAAGCGTGCAAGAACGCAATATTGGATTTGTGTTTCAGCACTATGCCTTATTTAAACACCTGACAGTGCGACAAAATATTGCTTTTGGGTTAGAAATTCGCAAAACTCCGCCGAAAAAAGTCAAAGGTCGAGTCGAACAGTTGCTAGAATTAGTGCAATTAAGTGGACTAGGCGATCGCTATCCTTCACAGTTATCTGGTGGACAAAGACAGCGCGTAGCTTTAGCCAGAGCCTTAGCAGTAGAACCTAGTGTACTACTTTTAGATGAACCCTTTGGAGCGTTAGATGCGAAAGTTCGTAAAGATTTACGCGCCTGGTTACGTCGTCTCCATGATGAAGTTCATGTAACTACGGTTTTTGTTACCCACGACCAAGAAGAAGCAATGGAAGTCTCCGATGAAGTTGTGGTAATGAATCAAGGACGTGTGGAACAAGTCGGGACACCAGCAGAAATTTACGATAATCCCGCCACTGCCTTTGTCATGAGTTTTATTGGCCCCGTAAATGTCTTACCCAGCACATCGAAAATTTTCCAAAGCACAGGGTTTGATTCCCCACACCCAGAGGTATTTTTACGCCCCCAAGATGTAGTTATAGAAAGACAAGCCAACGGTACAACTGCACCTGCAACAGTCAGCCGTTTAATTCACTTGGGTTGGGAAATTCAGGTAGAGTTAACCTTAGATGATGGTCAAGTTGTGAATGCTCACTTGACACGCGATCGCTTTAACGAATTACAGTTAGAAGCACAACAGAAAGTATATGTCAAGCCCAAGGATGCTAAATCCTTCCCCCTATACTATTCCATCTAGTTCACAAAAAAAGCAGGGTGTGGGGTGTGGGGGTGTAGGGGTGTGGGGGGAGACAAGGGGCAGGGGAGCAGGGGAGCAGGGGCAGAAAAACTATTGAATTTTGAATTTTGAATTTTGAATTTTGAATTTTGAATTGATACGCCCCATGCCCCATTCCGAAAAACTCCACCCACAAGGAGGCGGAGTTTTTCATATTGCTTTGAATAACCATATCGGTTTATAAGTATATACTTAAATATATTTTTTAACATTTATCAATACTTCATATTGTTTCAGCCTGTAATTTTAAAGGTAAGAAAAATTTCTAGTGTGCGATTTTTAAAGTTGTCTATGCTACCCTTAGATTCCGATTAGGTAATGGTAGAATTACTGCACACTACCTAAAAAACAGGTTGAATTAGTCAGCCAAAGACCGTGATTACACAGGTAATTGGGTAAACTAGCTCTTAAACTGTTGAAACAGCAACAAGAGTGATTAGTATTTTCGGCAGCAACCAAAAAATATTAGTGGTGTAAAGCACTCAATGTATCATCAAGGAAAAGTTTCTTTGTAAATATTCGTAACCAAAGGAACATTTAAATAATATTACATAGTTCGGGAGAGGTAACAAACACTGTTATAAATAGCAAGCAAATATAAAAACTATTAAGTATAACCA
>JBODRP010000059.1:0-21499 GCA_050633005.1 Trichormus sp.
TTATTGATGTAAGATAAATTAGATACAGCAAATGATTGAATGATGGGTATAAATTTGCTCCATCAATCTGAATGTTAACCATGTCTATCAAAGCTTGTTGAAGGAAGAAAAACGTGTGTTTGTTTGGCTGTAACGGTTAGCTGACTAGGCCCGGATAACTGAAGTTATTGATTTGCAAGGCTCTAAAGTTAAGACAAGGTTAATTAACTTTTGCGTACAAGTACTTATAGTCTCACATCAAAAATTAATATGCAATATCCTAAAGGCTTTATTTGATTAAAATTTTGATGAAGTACTTCCTAAAATTTGCGGTGCGTTACTTACGCCTAACACACCCTACTGGCTGGTTGTGATCAATTGGGAGCAAATTTTGATTACATACCATAAAAAAAGGATAATAGTTACTTCTATGGTTATAAAAATGTAATCTGCCAAAACCAAGAAATTGACTGTGAGTTTTTTCACCTTGGGGAAAGGCTGTGACTCCGAATAAATAAACACCGGCAGATGTGGGATTTTGCCAGGGTTTTAATCCGATGGTAATAGTTTTACTGGGGGATACTGGCGGATCAAATATTAAAGATACTGTTCGAGTTTTGCGATCGCTAGTTACATCTTTTAATCCAATTCTCTCACCTCTGCGTGAGGGTGTATCTGTAAAGGCAATAGTGTTTTTTAAGTCAAAACGGATATGATCTACGCCTTCACGCTGATGAATCTTAATCTTTTGTAACGGTTCGCCCGCATTTTCTGGCAAACTGACGGTGAAATAGTAGGTTGCACCCCAGACGTAGACTTGATTATATGTAGTTGTCGCTGCCACTAAACGAGGCGGTTGAGCAAAATAGACAGTCCCATCTCGTAACTGAATTGCTTGACTCTGACCATATATTAAAGCTGTAGTGGCGATCGCTGTACTTAATATAACTGCCAGGCGCATGACTTAATTGATATGACCAACTAGATCCTAATTATACTGGGGATATTCATACCAAATTCTCTAGAAAAGTTAATATTTATTATTAATACATTGCAGGAATAACTATTATTACTTAAAGATGAAATTTTTTGTTAAAGTTGATTTATAGGTGTTGTCTAAAGTACTGCCAAAGTTAGAAACTAAAGATACAACACAGGGAATTATGCTTATGAATACTATTTCTAAAATGGAATTGAGACGGTCAAGTTGGCAAACGGCTGTCTTGTTTGTTCTGGGCTTTTGGCTGACTGCTAGCCTGACATTAGATTGGGTAATTATGCCTAGTTTATATTTTTCTGGCATGATGAACCAAGATGGTTTTACTACCGTTGGCTATGTGATTTTCTGGGTGTTTAATCGTCTGGAATTGTTGTTTGCGGCGGGAGTTTTGACTGGTGTACTAGCTTGGAGAAGAACTTATCATCAGTGGAATACTAAGTGTCTACTTTTCGCAGTTATACTGTTGGCGATCGCTCTTTTAAACACCTATCTATTAACTCCCCAAATGTCTGCCCTTGGTGTTCATCTGAATTTATTTGACACAGTATCTACAATTCCTGCACAGATGAATCTACTTCACGGTAGTTATTTCTGCCTAGAAGTTATCAAGTTAGTAGTCGGTGGCACACTGTTTATCCGTTGCTGGCAGCAGTCATAGGGCTAATATGGTGTGTCAGGATAAGCTATGAAAATTAATCGAGTCGCTTGGATACTCATAGTATTAAGTTTGATCTCGATTAGTTTTCTGATTGTTTTGCAAGTTAATTCATGGCAATCAAAAGATGCTAAACGTGTAAAGTTTTGTAGCACTGCTCAACCATTGACAGCGACAGTCTACGACAATAGGCCAGTCAAAAGATATGATGGGAATGGAGTTCAATATCGTGGAGGAACATGCTTTGCGCCGGTTTCCCGACTCCCTCAGTGGTGTTAGACGTTATGCTGAGGCTATTCAATTATTAACACCAGCTATAAATCATCGCAGCGATCGCACTCAAGCAATTATTCACAGTAATCTCTCCCTAGCATACCAGCAACTTGGTAATTGTAACGTCAGTTCGGGTTAAGACGATTTCGCTGCTAGTTATACGAAATAATAGGAATTTCAGGCAACGATAGAATCATGGTTTGAGCTTATCCCGAACTCAGGTTATATAATGTTGGTGCGATCGCTGTTGATTTATGCAGTTTCATCTTAATTAGCAGCAGTAAATAGTCTTGAACTGCAATAAATTTAGTAAATCTTTGTAGTGATAATTTTAGTTATCAAATAAGGACTAAAGTCTGCATTAATAACTCAAACATAGTATTTTGTATTAATTAAACTACTTTAAATTGTTTAACTTATATGTTAAGTAAAGCACCCTATATAATGAGTTTTTTCAATTTATTATTCCCTAGTTTCTAACTTCTGCTCATCATTGCTTTCATCTGAAAGTGGCAACATTGGTATTTGAATTACAAATGGTAACTCTGCACCTATTAGACCCCTTTGAATACGTTCCGAGGTTTCGCTAAAAAGGATAAATAACGGATATATACTATTAGCTCCTTCGCTAAAAATGTGGCTGTGGCGATGGGGCATTAACCATTCATAATCTTGATCTAAAAACACTTGAGACTCTCGCCAACGCCCCAACAAATCAGAAAAATCTTCATCAGGACGATGGATAAAGAGTAAAATTTCTGCGCCAGTTTTCACCTTCCACTCAGGATCACACATGACAATTGCCACATCACAGGGTAGACGAATCGCCTGTGTGGTTGCAGTGGTGATATTACGTAAGCGCACAATTGGCAGAGGAATAGTAATTAAACTCTCATCTGGGCGGCGCAGACTGGGGAGCATTTCTAAGTAGGGACGGTATTGCTTGAGTAATGCGATCGCTCCCTGATGATTACTATACTCTGCCAAGCTCGCTTCATAGTCAGATTTCTGCACAGCCATAATCAATTCAAAATTTAAAATTCAAGATTCATATTTCATCTAGCCCAACTTTTCAAATACCTTAAATAAAGGTAGATACATCGACATCAAAATTGTCCCCACCATACCCCCTAACACCAAAATCATAATTGGTTCTAAAACGCTAGTTAATGCTTTTACTGCTTGCTCAACTTCATCTTCATAGAAATCAGCAATCTTCATCAGCATTCCATCTAATTCCCCAGTTTCTTCACCAATGCTAATCATTTGAATTGCCATTGCTGGAAAAACTTGCTCTTTTTGTAGCGCAATACTAATCATCCCCCCTTGTTGAATTTCCGCGCGGGCTGCATCAATAGCATTAGCAACAACCTGATTACCTGATGTATCGCGGACAATTTCTAAAGATGTGAGAATAGGTACACCAGAACGAGTTAAAGAACCAAAAGTTCGGCTGAAACGAGCAACTGAAGATTTTTGAATTAAGTCACCAAACAAAGGCATTTTTAAAGAAAGTCTGTCAATTGTTTCTTTACCAACACGGGTTTTATAATACTGTGAATATGCGAATTTCACCCCTACGATTCCACCAACAATTAACCCTGAACGCCAACTTCGCAAAACTTCACTACAATTCATTAAGAATTGAGTTAGTGCAGGTAATTCTGTGCCTAATTCTACGAAAATCTTGGCGAAAATTGGTAGAAGAAAAACAGTCATTCCCACAAAAATACCAGTAGCTAAAATCCCAACCACCACGGGATAAGCTAAAGCGGATTTAATTTGGTTTTGTAATCTTGCCATATCTTCTAACAATTTTGCTAGACGATTTAGCACTTCATCGAGAACACCACCAACCTCTCCAGCCTGAATCATACTGACGTATAACCCATCAAAACAATCAGGATGCTTACGCATAGCATCTGACAAATTCACACCGCTTTGCACATCATTACTAATGTCAATGAGAGCCTGCTTCAGTTTGGCATTAGTACACTGATCACCTAATACACCTAGTCCTCGGACAATTGCTACACCAGCATTCACCAAAGTGGCAAGTTGTCGAGAAAAAACAGCTTTTTCTTTAACAGACACCTTGACAAGAGAAGTCTGGAATTTTTGGAAGTCAAAACTTGCAGCTGACTGCTTCAAATCTTGAACTACAAACCCTTTATCTCTCAAATTAGTACGAGCATCTGCCAAGGATTCGGCAACAACTTTCTCGCTTCTAGTTTTTCCCTGTGAATCCCGAACACGGGCAACAAATGTTGGCATATATCCATTCAATAATCAAAATTTAAAATTCAAAATCAAGTCAATAATCAAGAGTTATTAAAATTGACTATTGACTGTTAATTAATTACTAAGATTAATGAGCTTTCACTGCACCTGGTTTAGCTGTTCCTGGTGGTGGTGCAGACGCACCAATTAGGCGTTGAATTTCATCTGGTTTAGAAGTCTTAGACATTGCGGCTTCAAAAGAGATAGTTCCGGCTTTGTAATAATCTGCTAAGACTTTTTCTAAAGTTTGCATTCCTAATTTACCGCCAGTCTGAATAGCTGAATAAACTTGTGATGTTTTACCCTCACGAATTAAGTTAGAAATAGCAGGGGTAACAATCATAATTTCTTGTGCCATAATCCGACCATATTCACCTGGTTTCGGGTTTTTCTTCGGCACTAATGTTTGACTAAATACTGCTACTAAAGAGTTAGATAATTGCACCCTGACTTGGGTTTGTTTCTCGTGAGGGAAAACGTCGATAATCCGGTCAACAGTCTGAGATGCTGAACTAGTATGTAGCGTACCAAAGACCAAGTGACCTGTTTCTGCTGCGGAAATAGCCAAAGAAATTGTTTCTAAATCCCGCATTTCACCCACGAGAATAATATCTGGGTCTTCCCGTAAAGCTGCTTTTAAGGCATTAGCAAAACTCTTCGTATCTTCACCCAATTGTCTTTGGTGAACTAGACTTTTAATTGGTTCGTAAACAAATTCAATAGGGTCTTCTACTGTCAGAATATGCTCTGCTTTAGTGCGGTTAATCAAATCAATCATTGCTGCTAGAGTCGTTGTCTTACCAGAACCGGTAGGGCCTGTCACCAGAATCAATCCTCTGGGTTTATCACACATTTCTCTCACAACATCCGGCAGACCTAATTTTTCAAAATTAGGAATTTTAGAACTCAAAGCCCTTAAACAAGCAGCATAAGCACCACGCTCTTTATAAACATTCACCCGAAAACGAGCTAAACCTTTAACACCATAAGAACAGTCCAACTCCCAGGTCTGTTCTAGGGTTTTACGCTGGGTATTATTGAGCATACTAAAAATCAGTCTTTGGCACTGCTCTGAGGTCAATATATGATCACCAATTGGTGTGAGCTTGCCACTGATACGAAAATAAGGCGGTAAACCGGCGGATAAGTGCAAATCCGAACCACCCATTTCAATCATCTGCTCCATCAAGTCTTCAATCATCATTTCCATATGGTTGCTGCGCTCCAATTCAAAATTCAAAATGGGGATTGAGGTAAAAATTTCTCCCTTGTCTCCTTGCCTCCCTGCTCCCTGCCTTGATAACTAATCCTCAAACCGAGCTGTCATACAATAGGGACAATCTAGCCACTCTGGTTGTAAGACAGCATTGCAAGTCCGACAGGTCAGTCCACTCTTACGCTTGGCTTTTAATTCAGCTTCTAAACCTGTGTCTGTGTATGTTACCCGTTCTACTTCTTCTAGGGTGGTAGAACCTTGACGCACTAGGTCTAAACTATAAGCCAGCAAGGTTTTCATCCCTTCTTCAACGGCTACTTCCTTAATGCGTTCTGTGGGTGCTTCTTCGTTGATTAAAGTTTGTAGCTGTTCAGTCACCCGCATGACTTCATACACACCACAGCGTCCTTTGTAGCCGACACCGTTACAGCTGGGACAGAGATGATTTTTAGCTTTAGCTTCCGCGATCGCTTCTAGTGATAAAGTATTAGCTTTATAGAAGGTAACGTTGACTTCTTGGGAAGCAGACATCCCATAACGTGCTAGTTCTTCCGGTGTGGGAGTATAGGGAATGCGACAATCAGAACAAACACGCCGTACTAAACGTTGTGCCAATACCCCAATCAAAGAACTCGAAACCATGAACGGCTCAATGCCCATTTCTCCCAAACGAGCGATCGCCCCAGGAGCATCGTTTGTGTGTAAAGTAGTTAATACTAAGTGACCAGTTAAAGCAGCTTCAATTGCGGTTTTGGCGGTTTCTTTATCCCGTGTTTCCCCCACCAGCAACACATCCGGGTCTTGTCGCAAAAATGCCCGCAACGCCGTCGCAAAATCCAATCCTTTTTCCCGAATTACCTGTACTTGGGTAATCCCTGGCAAACTGTACTCAATTGGATCTTCTACCGTACTGATATTAATACCCGGAGAGTTCTTTTCTGCCAGTGCTGAATACAGTGAAGTTGTTTTACCAGAACCAGTCGGCCCTGTGACCAAAATCAACCCGAAAGGCTTGCTCACCATATCTTGAACAATCTGCAAGGTTTCTGGGTCGGTAATTAACTTATTCAATCCCAGTTGGGTAGAAGAGTTATCCAAAATCCGCAGACACACCTTCTCACCGTAGCGACTGGGCAAAGTATTCACCCGAAAGTCTACTTTCCGTCCCTCAAACATCCGTCTAATCCGTCCGTCTTGAGGTAAGCGTCTCTCAGCAATATCTAAGTTAGAGATAATTTTAAATCGGGCTGTCACCGCAGGGATGATTTTTTTCGGTAGGGGGTCAAAAGCCTCCCGTAACACCCCATCCTTACGGAAACGAATCCGCAAATTTTCCTCTTGCGGTTCAATATGGATATCAGAAACCTTCTCATGCAAAGCTTTCGCCAGGATTCTATTTACCAAGTTAATCACTGGTGCATCCTCTGCACCCTTCATCGCCGCCCCTAAATCTGCTTCCATCTCTTCAGGAGCATCTTCAAGGTCGAGATTGGTAAGATTTTCTAAATCTTGATTAATATCTGTAAACTTTTCTTGTTCTATATGCTTTTGCCGCACAGCCAAGTCATCCAGATATTGGTTGATTAGCTGTTGGTAGTCATCCTGGGTAATCACCATCCGCTTTAATGCCAAACCTTGCGGGCGCAAGATCCGATTCAGGTCATCCGACGCTTCTAAATTGTCTGGATCGACCATCGCCACTAAAATACAAGGTGGATTTTGTTGATCATTTTTTAATAGTGGCACTAAACGATGGCGGCGACAGATATCAACTGGAATGAGGGTTTCTATTAGTTCCCCCACCATCGTATTACCGATGTTGTTGACTTCTGGATCAAGAAATTCAACACCGTATAGTATTTTGAGTTCAAATAATTGCTGTTTCTTATATTGTCTGACAAACTCAGGTGATAATTGTCGTCCGGTAATTGACTCTAGCACTTCCGTCAAGGGTCTACCAGACTTGCGACATTCAATCAGTGCTTGCCTCATTTGGTCAGTATTCACATAGCCAGCTTGCACCAGCTTGTTACCAAAAGGCGAAAACTCTGTTCTTGTAGTGAGAGCGGTACTGCGCCGTTGCGGAGATGATTGAGTCATAAGTGAACAATGAGTGGGGAAAACCTCTGTTTAGAGTATTCCCAACCTCAGCAGCAGAATTTTCATGCAGACTCATTAAAACTTTAAACTGTGTTAGGGAATGGGGTTAAGGGCATGGGGGAGGTAGTGCGGTCTTCTCTACGAGAGGCTGCGCCAAGGGGTTTCCCCAAGTGGAGCAACTGCCGTCATGGCGCATGGAAGAATCGGAGATGTGATGCAGAGTAGCAAAAATACAATTCACGCGTGATGTGAATTAGGAAAACCGTCTATCCCATAAATAGTAGGGGCGGGTTAACAAACATCATTCATGATTAACTGTTGATCTCGCTGAACCCGCCCCTACAAATATCTAGGTACTCCCAAGGTTTGAATTGACATTAGACGTAATTCTCAATGCCCAATGACGGCAGTTGCTACAAGTCGGGAAACCCGCCCATCGCACTGCCTCCCCAATGCCCTTAACCCAATGCCCAATTTCAATTCGGTTTATCACACCTAGAACTTCTGGGCTAATCTGGTGAAAATAGGATGACAGTAACACCACTTCCAGGATATTTCGGCAAAACATCAACCCTAGTGTACAGCCATCAATTAAAACGGTTGTCCATTGTGGTGAAATACTGCTGAAACAATACCTGGGATGAGTAGACTTAAATAATGATGGATGACAATAAACAAATAAACAATACAAGCCAGCCATTGGGTGAATCAACAGAGGTAAATCAAGCAATGATGAGCGACTCCCAAGCCCCAACCAATTCTCACGAATCTGGCAGCGAGGTTACTGAGCAAGTGGCAGCCCCAAATAACGTAGCGGGAGACACTGTACTCACACAAGAAAATAACGTCGCTGCACCAGAGACTACTGAAGTCGAAACAGCAGCTGTGGCAGAATTGACTCAACAAATTGAGTTACTCAAAGCTCAATTAGAAGAACGCAGTACCCAATATATGCGGATTGCCGCAGATTTTGAGAATTACCGCAAACGCACACAAAAAGAAAAAGAAGAACTAGACATACAGGCAAAGCGGAACACAATTATGGAATTGCTGCCTGTAGTTGATAATTTTGAGCGGGCAAGAGCGCACCTCAAGCCACAAACTGAAGGTGAGATGACAATTCACAAAAGTTATCAGGGAGTGTATAAACAACTCGTTGATTCCCTAAAAAGATTGGGTGTATCGCCCATGCGTCCTGAAGGACAAGAATTTGATCCTAACCTTCATGAAGCAGTAATGCGCGAACCTACGGATGAACATCCTGAAGGAACAGTGTTAGAAGAGTTAGTACGCGGATATTACTTGGGCGATCGCGTGCTACGCCATTCTATGGTTAAGGTGGCTGCTCCCAAAGAAGATGCACCACCTGCACAAGAAAGTCAGTCGAGTCCAGCCGACAGTTAACCTGTCCATAGCTCGTCTCGCAGAACACATAGTGCCTAGGTCATAGTAGAGGCGAGCATCGTTAAAGATTGGGTATTGGCGACTGGTAACTGGAGACTCAGAAATGAAAAGGTAAAAGGTAAAAGGTAAAAGCAAAAATCTTTTACTTTTCTCCTTTTTCCTTTTTTGTGTCTCTGGTTGCAAAGGAGTCAGTGTAACATTCCGGCAACAGCAGTCAGTAAAAATACTTTAATATGGGAAAAGTTATTGGGATCGACTTAGGCACTACAAACAGTTGTGTTGCGGTTTTAGAAGGTGGTCAACCAATTGTGATCACTAATTCTGAAGGCGGACGCACTACACCAAGTATTGTAGGGTTTGGCAAAAGTGGCGATCGCTTGGTTGGTCAATTAGCCAAACGTCAAGCTGTAACTAATGCAGAAAATACAGTTTTTAGTATAAAAAGATTTATCGGTCGTCGTTGGGATGATACAGAAACAGAGCGCGATCGCGTACCTTATCAATGTGTCAAAGGTCGAGACGATACCGTTGATGTGCAAATTCGGGAGCGTAACTACACCCCTCAAGAAATATCCGCTATGATCTTGCAAAAGCTCAAACAAGATGCAGAAAATTTCTTGGGTGAAGCTGTAACGCAAGCAGTAATTACCGTACCAGCATATTTTACTGATGCCCAACGACAAGCCACTAAAGATGCTGGCACAATTGCCGGGCTAGAAGTACTACGAATTATTAATGAACCTACGGCGGCAGCTTTAGCATTTGGCTTAGATAAGCAAGACCAAGAGCAGCTAATTTTGGTCTTTGACTTGGGCGGCGGTACATTCGATGTATCGATCTTGCAACTAGGAGATGGGGTTTTTGAAGTTAAAGCCACTGGTGGTAATAACCAATTAGGGGGCGATGACTTTGACGGCTGTGTTGTCAATTGGATGATTGAACGCTTCCAGCAACAAGAAAACATCGACCTTGCCCAAGACAAAATGGCACTGCAACGCCTGCGAGAAGCGGCAGAAAAAGCCAAAATTGAACTTTCTAGTATGGTCAATACTTCTATTAATCTGCCGTTTATCACGGCAGATGAAAGTGGGCCAAAGCACCTAGAAATGGAACTGAGTCGCTCTAAATTTGAAGAATTGGTGGGGCATTTAATTGAAGCTACCATTGAACCAATGATTCAAGCCCTCAAAGATGCAGACCTGAAAGCACAAGATATTGACAGAATTATTTTAGTAGGTGGTTCTACCCGGATTCCTGCCGTCCAAAACGCACTCATCAAGTTTTTCAACGGCAAAACTCCAGATCGTTCCGTCAACCCCGATGAAGCTGTGGGTTTAGGTGCAGCAATTCAAGCTGGTGTTTTAGGTGGGGAAGTAGATAATCTTTTACTCTTAGATGTCACACCCCTATCCTTGGGAATTGAAACTTTGGGAGAAGTATTCACCAAAATCATCGAACGCAACACCACAGTCCCTACTAGTAAGTCACAAATTTTTTCCACTGCTGTTGATGGACAAACTTCAGTAGAAATTCACGTCCTCCAAGGTGAACGGGCAATGGCACGAGATAACAAGAGTCTCGGCAAGTTTCTGTTAGCAGGGATTCCTCCCGCTCCCCGTGGTGTACCGCAAATCGAAGTATCCTTTGAAATTGATGTTAATGGTATTCTGAAAGTTTCTGCTCAAGATAAAGGCACAGGTAGAGAACAAAGTATTCGGATTACTAACACAGGTGGCTTAAATAGCAATGAAGTAGAACGGATGCGTCAAGAAGCAGAAATGTTTGCTGAAGAAGATAGAAGACGTAAAGAACTAGTTGACCTCAAAAATCAAGCAGATAATCTCTTATCTAGCTATGAATCTACTCTCAAAGAGAATGGCCAATTGATTGGTGAGCAGATGAAAGCTTTAGCCAACGAAAAAGTCGCCCTGCTCCAAAGTATCATGACCAACCCTGCCATTTCCCTGAAAGAATTTCAACAGTGTCTAGAAGATTTCCAACAAACTCTGTTTGCTATCGGTGCAAATGTCTACGAACGAGCCAGTGGCCAAAGTGATGGTGATGAGCAAATAGACATAGAAGCAATTGCTGATGGTTCATTATCCTCAGATGTAGAACATTCCATGAATGGCACTCTCATTCCCCAATTTAATTTTGATTTTGATGAGGAAAGCACAGCACAAGCTGATTACGAAGCTATAGATTAAAGATGGAGCATGGGGCAATTCAATTTTAGATTTTAGATTTTGGATTTTAGATTGAAATTCAATCCAAAATTTAAAATCGAAAATCTAAAATTCTTTCCCTTGTCTTCCCCTGCTTCCCCATTAATATCTCGCAAGGGGGGTTTTCCACACCTAATGGTGCGGCTAGCCCCTCTAGTTCGTGGGCAGGCTTTTACCGTGGTACGTAGCACAATTGTAAAAGAGACAGCAGATTCGTCAGTGACTAATCTTCGCTGTGTTTTTGATATTGGTAAATTTGGTAGCTTTTCGTTTGTTGCGAAAAAAGCACCTATGCCTTGCAACTTGCTGGTGATTTTTGTAAAGGGTAAAAGGTAAAATCAATTATTAAAATAAGTTAACGTCTACCTTCTGCCTAGCTGATAGCCAGCCACCCTAGTGGTGTTTGCTGTCTTGTTATCTATAATCGTCCTCACTTTTACCTTTGCTATATGGCCCGCGACTACTATGAAATTCTCGGCGTTTCTCGTGACGCTGACAAAGAAGAACTCAAACAAGCTTACCGTCGTCTAGCCCGGAAGTATCACCCAGATGTGAACAAAGAACCGGGAGCAGAGGAGCGGTTTAAGGAAATTAACCGTGCTTACGAAGTCCTATCCGAGCCAGAAACTCGCGCACGTTACGATCGCTTTGGGCCAGAGGGTGTTTCCGGTGCTGGTGTTGGTTTCCAAGATATGGGCGATATGGGCGGTTTTGCCGATATCTTTGAAAGTATTTTTAGTGGCTTTGCCGGTGGTATGGGTGGCCCTACCCAAAGACGGCGTAGCGGGCCGGCGCGGGGCGATGATTTACGACTAGATTTAAAGTTAGATTTTCGGGAAGCTGTGTTTGGTGGTGAGAAGGAAATCCGCATCTCTCACCTAGAAACTTGTGAAACCTGTGGCGGTTCGGGTGCTAAACCAGGAACTCGTCCCCGCACTTGTTCAACTTGTAGCGGTTCTGGTCAAGTGCGCCGTGTCACTAGAACACCCTTTGGCAGTTTCACTCAAGTCTCAACCTGTCCTACCTGTAATGGTACAGGTATGGTAATCGAAGACAAGTGTGATACTTGTGATGGTAAGGGTACAAATCAAATTACTAAGAAACTGAAAATTACCATTCCCGCAGGTGTGGATAATGGTACACGTCTACGCATATCCCAAGAAGGTGATGCAGGTCAACGTGGTGGACCTCCTGGAGATTTGTATGTCTACTTATTCGTCAATGAGGATGAAGAGTTTCACCGAGATGGAATTAATGTTCTCTCGGAAATTAAAGTGAGCTATCTGCAAGCAATTCTCGGTTGTCGTTTAGAAGTGAACACCGTAGATGGGCCAGTGGAATTAATTATTCCCGCCGGAACTCAGCCGAATACAGTCATGAAGTTAGAAAATCGTGGTGTACCCCGCTTAGGTAATCCAGTCAGCCGAGGAGATCATTTATTAACGGTGTTAATTGATATTCCTACCAAGGTGACACCAGAGGAAAGAGAATTGTTAGAAAAGCTCGCTAAAATTAAGGGAGACCGCACTGGTAAAGGTGGTTTAGAAGGATTCTTGGGAAATTTGTTTAAGTAATGAAGTTATCTTCTTTATCAACTCCTGATGCTCAATTAGATTTACGTGGCACTCCTTGCCCGATTAATTTTGTGCGGACTAAACTACGTCTGGAGCAAATGTCTCCTGGTGCTTTGCTGGAGGTATGGTTAGACCCTGGTGAACCAATTGAACAAGTTCCTGACAGCTTGACAATGGCAGGTTATCAGGTCGAAAAAATTACAGATTGCATCGGCTATTTTTCTTTGTTAATTCGCCGTCCCCTAACTGCCTAATGAGAGTTGCTACTACTGGCCAGTTTTTGGGTACGGTGTTAGCCGTGCAAGCAAATTTTTACAAGGTACAAATGCAACAAGCAGGGGAGCAAATCAATTCAAAATTCAAAATTCAAAATTCAAAATTAAATGCCTCACACCCTATGCTCCCCTCCCTGCTTTGTACTCGCCGTAGTCGCTTGAAAAAAATCGGGCAGCAGGTGATGGTGGGCGATCGCGTCGTCGTAGAAGAGCCAGATTGGTCAGGAGGAAGGGGAGCGATCGCGGATGTCTTACCCCGCCAAACTCAATTAGACCGCCCACCGATCGCCAATGCAGACCAAATCCTGTTGGTTTTTGCAGTGGCTGACCCCCCCCTAGAGCCTTACCAACTCAGCCGCTTTTTAATTAAGGCGGAATCTACTGGTCTAGATGTGGTCTTATGTCTCAATAAAAGCGATTTAGTCACCCCAAACGAGCAGCAAGAAATGAGCGATCGCTTGTTCAATTGGGGCTATCAACCTATATTTATCAGCGTTGAGCAGCAAATTCATCTTGAGCAAATCACCAAATATCTCAGCCAGAAAATTACTGTCGTAGCTGGCCCTTCTGGTGTCGGGAAATCTAGTTTAATTAATGCTTTAATTCCCGATATTAACCTGCGGGTAGGAGAAGTTTCTGGCAAATTAGCCCGTGGTCGTCACACCACACGGCACGTAGAATTATTTGAATTGCCTAGCGGTGGTTTATTAGCAGATACCCCAGGCTTTAATCAACCTGATTTGGATGCTAGTCCCGAAGAATTAATTTATTATTTCCCAGAAGCCAGAGAACGCCTAGCAACTGCTAACTGTAAATTTAATGATTGTTTACATCGAGAAGAGCCAGAATGTGCAGTCCGGGGTGATTGGGAACGCTATGAACATTATTTAGAATTTTTGGATGAAGCGATCGCTAGGCAAACACAACTTAACCAACAAGCCGATCCCGAATCAAATTTAAAACGCAAAACCAAAGGCAAAGGTCAAAGCCAATACGAACCCAAACTAGAAAGTAAAAAATATCGTCGCACTTCCCGACGCACTCAAGTACAAGGTTTACAAGATTTGTATCATGATGAAGAATCAGGGACTTCCACTTGAGAAAATCAACAATCCTGGGCAGGGGGCAGGGAGCAGGGGGCAGGGGAGCAGAGGCAGAAAAACAAAACTCTTGAATTTTAAATTTTGAATTTTGAATTTTGAATTTTGAATTGATACGCCCGATGCCCTATGCCCTATACCCTAAAATTGGTTGATAATTAATTTGCTGAAATTAGTATTCTGATACGATCCCCAGAAGGTCTTAAAATATTGTTAATTCCCAGCTACTCCCTAGACCTTCAATTTATCAGGATCACACCAAAACACTATGGCTATTGGCTACGTCGCGCTTGTACTCCATGCACACCTCCCCTTCGTGCGTCACCCAGAAAGTGATTATGTGTTGGAAGAGGAATGGCTTTATGAAGCTATTACAGAAACTTACATTCCTTTATTAAAAGTATTTGAAGGCTTAAAAAGAGACGGTATAGACTTTAAAATCACGATGAGTATGACACCACCCCTTGTGTCGATGCTCCGTGATCCTTTGCTGCAAGAACGCTACGATGCACATTTAGCTCAATTAGAAGAACTCATAGAACTGGAAGCGGAACGCAATATCCACAATGGGCATATGCGTTATTTAGCTGAACATTACGCTACTGAGTTTAACGAAGCGCGCCAGATGTGGGAACGCTACAATGGCGATTTAGTCACGGCTTTTAAACAGTTCCAAGATACTAACAATTTAGAAATCATTACTTGTGGTGCAACTCACGGCTATTTACCGTTGATGAAAATGTATCCCCAAGCTGTATGGGCGCAAATTCAGGTAGCTTGCGAACACTACGAAGAGACCTTTGGTCGTCCACCTAAAGGGATTTGGTTGCCGGAATGTGCTTACTATGAAGGCTTGGAACGGATGCTAGCTGATGCTGGTTTGCGTTACTTCCTCACAGATGGACATGGTATTCTTTACGCCCGTCCTCGTCCCCGCTTTGGTACTTATTCGCCCATTTTTACAGAAACCGGTGTTGCGGCTTTTGGTCGAGATCATGAATCTTCTCAGCAGGTGTGGTCTTCTGAGGTGGGTTATCCTGGTGCGGCGGAATATCGGGAATTTTACAAAGATTTGGGTTGGGAAGCTGAGTATGAGTACATCAAGCCCTATATTATGCCCAACGGTCAGCGTAAAAACACTGGGATTAAGTATCATAAAATTACTGGCCGTGGCTTAGGATTATCTGATAAAGCCCTCTATGATCCTTATTGGGCAAGGGAAAAAGCGGCAGAACACGCTGCTAATTTTATGTATAATCGGGAACGACAAGCAGAGCATCTTTACGGAATAATGCAGCGTCCGCCGATTATTGTTTCTCCCTACGATGCCGAATTATTTGGACATTGGTGGTATGAAGGCCCTTGGTTTATTGATTATTTGTTCCGCAAATCGTGGTATGACCAAGGAACTTATACCATGACCCACTTAGCAGATTATTTACGAGCAGAACCAACTCAACAAGTTTGTCGTCCTTCCCAGTCGAGTTGGGGCTATAAGGGTTTCCATGAATATTGGTTAAATGATACTAATGCTTGGATTTATCCCCATTTACACAAAGCTGCTGAACGGATGATTGAAATTTCTCACCTAGAACCAGAGGATGAGTTAAGCTGGAAGGCACTTAATCAAGCTGCAAGGGAATTACTATTAGCACAATCTTCTGACTGGGCGTTTATTATGCGGACAGGCACAATGGTACCTTATGCTGTTAGACGCACGCGATCGCACTTGATGCGGTTTAATAAACTCTATGAAGACGTGAAAATCGGCAAAATCGATAGCGGTTGGCTAGAAAAAGTGGAATTAATGGATAATATTTTCCCCAATATCAACTATCGCGTTTACCGTCCTTTGTAAAGATTTGTGTCACTGATTTCGGGAATACTTGGTAGTGAGTAAATCAACAAATCTCTAGCCTCTAATCTCAAACCTCTATGCTAATGAAAGGGTTCGGGGTTGGGGCAACGGGTAACAGGGAAAACTAAGCCACCCCTTATGGGTGGCTGTATTTAATTTTGAATTTTGAATTGGCTCAAAATACGGAGTTGATTGAGGTAAATGCAGATATTTGTATCAAGGAGATATCGCATTTAAAAACTCTCTCTCGTATCAATTAGTGGCTGCTCTCTAGTAGTCATAAAATCATCGGAGAAATTGTCTAAACTCTGGATAAGAGAGTCCCAAGGATTATCTTTGGCAATGAGAACAATTGCATTACCAATTTTTTTAATATAAACTTCTGTGCCAGTGAGTTCAAAATCTTCCGGCAAAATCACAACTTGGTGAGTCCCATCAGTGCTGAGTTTGGCAATGTTCATGATATTACTTTTCTTTTATTGCAGTCAGATTTAGGTGAGGTTAAAGCTAAGAAAGGCAAAACTAGGTGCATCACAGTTTTATTTTGCCATTAAGAACAAAAGTCGGAAGCTCCCCCTTGGCTTTGCCTAACCATCTAGTGTTATTGTAAGAAATATGGCTCTCCTAGACTAGTTATAAATCAATTCAAAATTCAAAATATCCTAGGGTATCTTGCTACAAAACTCAAAATAAAAAAGACAGGTAATTAGCCTGTCTAAAAATTATTGATTTAGCAAAGAATTTAGAAATTAAGTTCAGCAGCTTGCACTTTTTCAACTTGCTTCTTCTTGAGAATTAGCATTACTTGAGCCATCATAACTAGGGCAATGAAAGCAATTAACCAGCCAACTCTGTTGGCATCTTGCAATACAATTTCTACGTCTTTTTGACCGAAGCCACCAACGTTAGGATTATTGGTTAAAGCATCACCTGCTGTTACTGCTTGTCCTTCAGAAACAATCAGTTCTGGCCCTGCGGGAATGGTATCGCTAACAACTTCACCGGACTCGGTTGTAATGTCTACTAAATATTTAACACTACCGCTTTCATCTTCTTCTTTAGCAATCTTGCTAATTGTGCCTGTAGCAGCAGCACTGTAGACGTTGTTATTGCTCTTTTCGCCTGTAGGATAAACTTGTCCGCGTCCTCTGTTACCGCCTACATGAACTGAATATTTACCGAAGTGAATATTTTTATCGTTGGCAGGGTTGGGAGAAAGAACTGGGAAGACGAGTTCCTGATATTGTTCACCAGGTAATGGCCCAACAATGACGACGTTTTCTTGATCTTCGCTGTAGGGTTGAAAGTAAACGTCGCCGACTTCTTCTTTCAATTCTTCAGGAATACGGTCTGCGGGGGCAATTTTGAAGCCTTCGGGGAGCATCAATACTGCACCAACGTTTAAGCCGACTTTAGAACCATCAGCACCAACTTGTTGCACGCTGGTGTCGTAGGGAATTTTAACGACGGCTTTAAATACTTGGTCAGGTAATACAGACTGGGGAACTTCTACTTCTGTTGGCTTGGCTGCTAGGTGGCAGTTAGCGCAAACAATTCTCCCGGTCGCTTCGCGGGGGGTTTCTGGGGCGGTCTGCTGCGCCCAGAAGGGGTATGCAGCAGCAGTTTGGGGAAAAACAACGTCGCTGGTAAAGAAAATTGTCACGGCAGCGATCGCAATGAGCAATGCTTTGACCATTGCTCTAGCAGAGCGAGTTAACCTCGCTATTGTACAAGCATTTCTCATCTCATTTAAGGACAACGATTGAATTAGTCATTAGTTCAGTTGACAGTTGACAGTTAACACTTAACTGTTAACATTTAGCACTCAGCACTGATTACGCCCACCAAGGTTCTTCGTTTGTGCGGAAGTCGGTTTCAGTCCAAGAAGTGAGAACGATTTTATCGTCTTCTACTTTGGCGTGGCTTAAAGCTAAAGAACGGGGTGCTGGGCCGCGAACTACTTTACCTGTTGCGTCGTATTGTGAACCGTGACAAGGACATTTAAACTTGTTCTCTGCCGCGTTCCAAGGCACAACACAACCCAAGTGGGTACAAACAGCATTGATACCGTAATCGGTAATTGCGTCTTTGCTTTCTACCACAATGTAAGTTGGGTCTCCCTTGAGTCCTTGAACCAGGGTGCGATCGCCTACATTATGGCTTGCCAGAAATTTGCTGACGCTAACATCGTTGCCCAGCTCGTCTTTTGCTGTTGTACCGCCACCTGCACCACCGCTAGCTGGTGGAATAAAGTAATTGACAACGGGATACAATGCTCCCAGAGCAACACCTGTGACAGTGCCAAAAGTTAGCAGGTTCATGAATTGACGTCGCCCCATATCGGGAACGTCCATAGATTCAGAAAATTGAGCCATAATCTACGCGCTCTTTTGTGTATTTTGTTAAGCGTTTTGACAAGAGTAACTTAATCATCTCCTGTCTAGAGTCGAAATGCTAACGCCGACCGTGATGCTTTACTTCTTTGTTGCAAGATATGTTTAGCATCTATTTTGTTAGCATTACATTTCTTTATATCCTTATCATACTTGAGTTACGGAACTTAACATCATAACTAAATGTAAAATCTAGTTGAGAAAAAATATGACAGGACAGGAGTTACACCAACTATTGCTGGATAAATGGGGACATTCTTACGATGTTCAGTTTCGCCGTACCCAGGGGAAAATCTTCCTGCAAGTGATGTGGAAGTATTTAGAGCAAGCGTCTTTCCCGATGAGTGAGACAGAATATCAAGAACATTTGGAGACTGTAGCGAATTATCTTCATGCTTTGGGTGGTGCGGCGCAGGTGCAAACTTTTATTTCCCAAACACGCGATCGCCCCCGTCTGGGCAAAGCTGTTAGTATACCTTTAGACTTGGGTGAACGTGCTTCTGAATGGATAGTCTGAATTATTAATTACAGGATATAACCTTGTTTTTAAGTCGTTATCTTGGGGAAATTCTCCTTCGCACTGGAGAACACTTAGTATTGGTGGCGATCGCCATGCTGGTAGCGATCGGTATTGGGATTCCCTGCGGTATCGTCATTACCCGCCAACCACAATTAGCCAAGCCGATTCTTGGTTTAGCTAACGCTATTCAAACTATTCCCAGTTTAGCTATTTTTGGTTTTTTAATTTCTGTGCCATTGTTGGGGGGAATTGGCAAAATTCCGGCGATGATTGCCCTCACGCTTTATGCTTTACTCCCCATCATTCGCAATACCTACACTGGTATTACTAACCTTGATTCGGCGGTAATAGAGGCGGGGAAGGGTATGGGAATGACACAATGGCAATTGCTCTTGCAGGTAGAACTCCCTTTAGCTTCCGGCGTAATCTTAGCGGGGGTCAGGGTGGCTACGGTGATTTGTGTAGGGATTGCTACCATTGCGGCGGCGATCGGGGGTGGGGGATTAGGCTTATTTATTTTTCAGGGAATTTCTACAGTTAATAATCAACTGATTCTAGCCGGAGCAATACCAGCAGCTTTGATTGCTGTAGGAGCAGATTTACTCTTGGGACGGCTAGAAAAACAATTGACAAAACAAAGAGAAAACCAGGAACAATTTTATCGTCGAATATCTGTGATTTTGGCAATATTTATTCCACTGCTCACAGGATTAATTATCTTTGCATATCAATTAACACCGCCAACAATTGTTATTGGTTCTAAAAATTTTACTGAGCAAATCATTTTAGGGGAATTACTGGCTCAACAAATAGAATCTCAAACTAACTTAAGAGTTGACAGACGCTTTAATTTAGGCGGAACTTTTATCTGCCATGAAGCTGTGAAGAATGGTAGTATTGACGGATATTTTGAATATACCGGAACAGCATTAACTGCGATTTTGAAAGAAGAACCTATTAGTAATCGTCGAGTTGTTTATGAGAGAGTAAAAACAATATACAATCAACAATTTAATTTAGAAGTCATGCAGCCTTTAGGATTTAACAATACCTTTGCCATGATTATTCGAGGTGAGGATGCTAGACGTTTAAATATCAAAACTATTTCTGATGTAGCTAAATATTCTCCGAAATGGCAAGCCGGATTTGGCAATGAATTTATGGAAAGAAAAGATGGTTATCCAGGGTTAGCTAAAACCTATGGATTAAAGTTTGCTGGTATTAAGCAAATGGAATTGGGATTGATGTATAAAGCCATAGCAGAAAAAAAAGTAGATTTTATTGCAGGAGGCACTACAGATGGGTTGATTCCGGTACTGAAGTTAGTAGTTTTAGAGGATGATAAGGAATATTTCCCCCCCTATGAAGCTGTACCTATCTTTAATCAAAAAACACTGAAAAAGTACCCGGAGTTACGAACAGCCATAAGTAAATTAGCTGGTTTAATTTCTGAAGCAGAAATGCAAAAAATGAATTATCAAGTAGATAATCAATCCCTATCTGCTGAAGCCGTTGTTAAAGAGTGGCTGAAGGCTCAAAAATTATAGATAAATTTTTATTTTTTCAAACAGCTAATCAGGAATAGCGTGTTCTTTCTCATATACAGCGTTATAAGCTGTTACATATCAATGGAAGTATCTGTTCAAACTTCAGGAAGTCCCTTAATCTTCACTACTTGTACTGGAAGACTGAATTAGAATACCTTCCTCAAGCAAGGTAGTCATAAACATTTTGCGGAGAATACGCTGTATTTGGAGATGTTTTCCAGGCTTCACCTTTGTCAATGTCCGCAGCAATAGGTTAGATTCACCTAAACTTTCCACACCATCTATTTGTGTAGCTTCAATTACATCTAGTTCATTAGCTTTTAACTCTTGTCCTATTTCTTCAATTACTCTGTAAATACGAGCTAAGTTGGCATGATAAGGAACAGTAACTTCTACTACTGCAAATATGTACTGTTTAGAGTAATTGGTAATTGAGCCAATATCACCATTACGAATAATATGTAATTGACCATTAGGATGTCGGAGGCGAGTGGTTCTGAGTTCAATTGCCTCAACAATACCCTCTACACTTTTTTCTTCGGCTTTCCCCGCTTCAATATAGTCACCCACCAAATAATAATTTTCAAATAGGATAAAAAATCCACAAACTATATCGTTGATTAATGTTTGTGCGCCCAAACCTACAGCTATACCCACAATACCCGCACCAGCTAGTATAGGAGTTGGATCAATTTCGAGGGTATAGAGGATGGAAATGGCTGCACCAAAATAAAGTAAATATTGCAATAAACTCCGAAACAGAGGAATCAGTGTTAAGCGTCTACTTCTTTGTATCTCCGTCAAGTTCTGGTTTTTGAATAGCACCTCTTCTACAAGTAAGTAGATGACTTCAAATAAGGCACGACTCATGAAGATGATGGAGATGATCTTGATGATTCTTGGGCCAAAAGCAGCTAGTTTAGCGATGAACTCTACTTGCTGAATTACTAATGTGGCCATGCAAACGTAGATCACAAACTCCAAACACCGCTTTAAAAACGGTATGAGGTGTTGCAGGCGATCGTAGAATCTTAACAGGTTATCAGGGCTAGAATATCTAAGACTGAGAGCATCTAGAATATCAACGATCGCAGTTACAG
>JBODRP010000060.1:0-21440 GCA_050633005.1 Trichormus sp.
GATATTCTTGAGCAATGTGATAGTAAGCACCAGCTAGGGCAAAGTTAGCTTCTGATTCTAAGGTTGTATCAATGACAATACAAATAGTTGGGGGTGTTTCGTTGAAGAAATCCCGTACATCTTCAGTATCAAATCTTTGAATAATGGAGCGATCGCCATCAGGACTTAGATCCACCCAGTTACATATTAAACCATCTGTTTTCAAGCCAAACCGGGATGTCGAATAAAGTTTTGCCCCGGTGAGAATGGCACTAGTTAAATCAGCACCTATCCATTCTGCTTTGGTTAATTTGGCTTGAGTTAAGTTGGCATGAACTAAACTGGCATTGGTTAAATTAGTATTGCTTAAGTCTGCTCCGATTAAACTGGCACCACTTAATTTTGCACCGCTTAAATCTGCCCAACTGAGATTAGCACCATTCAAATCTGCCCAACGCAAATTAGCACCACTCAAATCTGTACCACTGAGGTTAGCACGGGCTAAATTTGCCTGTTTGAGATCAGCCTCTCGCAAGTTACTGCTACTTAAATCCGCACGGCTCAAATCAGCACCATGCAATTGAGCCATTTCTAAGTTAGCTCCCGCCAAGGAACTACCTTTTAACATTACTTCCGTCAGGTTGGCGTTACGCAGATGAGCATGGCGGAGTGTAGCTTCTCGTAAGTCAGCACCTTTGAGATTAGCTTCAAACAAATCAGCACGGCTTAATTCTGCACGAATTAATTCAGCACGTACTAGTGAAGCTCCCCGCAATTGAGCGCGGCTCAGATCAGCACGAATTAAATTAGCGACATTCAGACTACAATGATTGAGAATGGCACTTGTAAGATTGACACCACTCAATCTAGCTACATTTAATTTCGCATGGCTCAAGTTGGCTTCACTAAGATTTGCTCCACTGAGATTAGCTACACTCAAATTAGCTCCACTGAGATTCGCTCCACTGAGCTTAACACCACTGAGGTTGGCTTCCGAGAGGTCAACACCGCTAAAGTTGATTACTCCGTTAGCATATTTTTCCAGCAATTCCTCTACATTCATCGATGCTACCCTTGAGTCAAACAATTTTGGATTTTGGATTTGAGATTTTGGATTGATCCCGCAGAAGTTACGGGGACATGGTACGGTCAAAGCTTGAAGTTGTGGTCTGACTTGAAAAAAGGGTGTAGGAGTGTAAAGGTATAAGGGTGTAAGGGAAAGACTTTTTCATGTGTTCTGGTGTATGCAGTTCATGATGGCTATTTAGTTGAAAATCACAGTAACTTTGTAAAGTAGACTTGCACGATGAAAGATGAAAATTGGGATTTTAGGGTTGGGATTGATTGGTGGTTCATTGGGTTATGATTTGCGATCGCAAGGTCATCATGTTTTAGGAGTTAGCCGCAAGGAATCTACTTGTCAAACAGCCGTGACTTTAGGTAGTGTCGATGTAGCATCTGTAGACATGAGTTTGTTAGCAACCGCAGAGGTTGTGTTTGTTTGTACGCCTATCGGACTTATTGTTCCCCAAGTTGAGCATTTAATTAAGCATTTATCTACAACTACGGTAATTACTGATGTAGGATCAGTAAAAGCACCAATAGTCAAAGCAATTTCACCTCTATGGTCAAATTTTATTGGTGGTCATCCGATGGCGGGAACTGCTGATAGTGGAATTGAAGCGGCTCAAAGAAATTTATTTGTCAATCGACCCTATGTATTAACACCAGATGAGCATACCCCACCTGATGCTGTAGTGATGGTAGAAGAAATTGTGCGATCGCTCGGTGCTAATATCTATCATTGTCAGCCAGAACAACATGACCGCGCCGTTAGTTGGATTTCTCATTTACCTGTGATGGTCAGTTCCTCTTTAATCGCTAGTTGTATGAGTGAAACTGACCCAGAAGTTTTACAATTAGCCCAAAATCTCGCTAGTTCTGGTTTTCGAGATACCAGCCGGGTAGGTGGTGGGAATCCAGAGTTAGGTGTGATGATGGCACAATATAATCGCCAAGCTTTGCTGATTTCACTACAACAATATCGTCAAAACCTTGATCAATTAATTCATTTAATTGAGCAGGAAAATTGGTCAGTTTTAACAGCAAAGTTAGAATCAACTAACCAAGCCAGACCTAGTTTTGTTGATTAGCTTTATGGTGCGTTACTCTATTGATAACGCAGTGACGTACTCCACACACTCCTTTTCAGGTGAGTGTGGGCTACGAGCGCGACTCTTCTATGAAGACGTTGACTGAGCTTTAAGACCGTGCGCCCCACGGTTCTTTGGTTGAGCCAAACAATTAGCTTTTATTTTTATAGGCTGCTTTTCAGCATTTAATTAGATTACACCTACTGGTTAAAATCATATCAAAATATTTGCAACAAGCCAAGAAAGTGTTCATTCCTCACCGACCAACATTGCTGATTGCGCTATGCTCAATTTCCCTCGTTGGTCAATTCGTCACTCACTCACAATTCATCCCACGCTCATTCGAGTGAGACGTGGGGCTTCTTGCTGCTTTAGCTAAATTTTGTGATTGTAGAAGTATTATCCAATTCCACTAAAAATTATCTTCCTTAATAATATTTTTAAACGCAGAGGAGAGGTAGCGCGTTGGGCAGGCAATGCTCGACTTGTTCGCGGAGCGTCTAAAGTCTACAGCCTCTCGTCGAGAAGAGAAGCGACTGCCGTTGCGGGTAGTAAAGCGCAGAGTTACCCAGAGATTTGTACCTCAGCAGACTATGAAACGCTATATTCGCTATAAGGCACAGTTAAAAATCTGATTAGCAGTTAGTTTTAAATCTGGAAAAGTGTGAGATATAAGAATTTGTGAATCTCTAAATTGAGTAACTTGATATTCTTCTTCAACTAGGTGATAAATAGAAATAGTTGGTTGTTTGGGATTGCCAATAAACTTTCTAGCCCCCAAAGCAGCATAATCAACTATCCAATATTCAGGAATCTTCATTGCCTCATAGTTCCCTAATTTTGTGTAATAGTCATCTTCCCAGTTGGTACTTACAACTTCGATAATCAAAGGAATAGATTCTCTTTGAGTCACAGTAGATTCTTTTTCCCAAAGTTCCTCATTCTGCAAATTACCATCGTTGATTAAAATCACATCTGGTGAATAACCCGATGATTTTCTCGGTGGTTTGACTAACGCTGTTTTGGGGATAAAGTATGGCAGATGCAATCGCTTATACTCAACAGTAATTTCCCCTGCTAAAAATCCGGTAACTTTTTCATGCTTTCCGCTCGGCTGAGGCATTTCAACAATTATCCCGTCGTGTAATTCGTAACGCTTCTCCCGACTTTCTGGTAGCCATGCGATAAATTCTTCAAAGCTAAATACTTTAGGTAAGGCTTGAGCCATATCCAAACCTCCTGTTTGTAAGTTCCTGTATTATACAGATTCTGCTATATCTTAGAAAAAGTGGTATAATTAGAGGCCTTGCAACACCAAAACTGGAAATTGCTTCACACTGTTGCCATATCAGCGCAATATAACTGTAATAAAGCATAGCTACATTAGTAATACATATTGATATTGTTTAAGATAGCCATGCGAAACGAAGTAAGAGATAATTCTCAGCCATTAAATAATAAACCTCATAATTACGCACCTTGGAAACAAACAGCCGCTTCCCTATCCCTAGTGTTGCTGGGTTCAGGAATGACTTTAGCTGGTGGTTATTTAGCTGGCAACCATCAACAGTTAACTAAGAGTGCATCTAACTTAGCGGTGAGTCGAGTTGATGCCGCACCACCTTTACCCAGTATCACAGATCCTAACTTTGTCACTAAGGTAGTGCAGCAAGTCGGCCCGGCTGTCGTCAGAATTGAAGCGTCTCGCACTGTGAGAACATCCTTACCGGAAGAATTTAACAGCCCATTTTTCCGTGACTTCTTTGGTTCACAATTACCGCAACGCCAAGAGAGAGTACAACGAGGTACTGGTTCTGGCTTTATTATTAGTGCAGATGGTCGTATTCTTACCAATTCTCACGTAGTCAATGGTGCTGATAGGGTAAGAGTCATACTTAAAGATGGTCGTAGTTTTCAAGGTAAAGTTTTAGGTACAGACGAATTAACTGATGTCGCAGTGATTAAAATTGAGGCTGAGAATTTACCAATAGTTAAATTAGGTAACTCTGACCAATTGCAACCAGGAGAATGGGCGATCGCAATTGGTAATCCTTTAGGTTTAGATAATACAGTAACTACAGGTATCATCAGCGCAACTGGGCGTTCTAGCAATCAAATTGGCGCACCTGATAAGCGCGTAGAATATATTCAAACTGACGCAGCCATTAACCCCGGTAACTCCGGTGGCCCTTTACTGAATGCCCGTGGTGAAGTCATTGGGATGAATACAGCCATCATCCAAGGCGCACAAGGGTTAGGTTTTGCTATCCCAATTAAAACAGTACAACGGATTTCTAACCAATTAATTGCTACAGGTAAAGTACAACACCCATACTTGGGTATTCAAATGGTGGGGTTAACACCACAACTCAAGGAAAATATTAACTCTGATCCCAATAGCAATTTAACTATTGATGATGATAAAGGTGTCTTAATTGTCAGAGTCATGCCAAATTCACCAGCCGCCCAAGCCGGAATACGTGCAGGTGATATCATCCAATCATTAAACGGTCAATCAGTCACCGATGCTAATAGTGTGCAGAAAGCTGTAGAAAATACCCAAGTAGGCGGCAAGTTGGAATTACAAGTAAAACGCAGAGGAGAAACTGTCAAACTAGCTGTACGTCCTGGTGCTTTTCCTACTGAGCAAGTACAGTAAGGGTGTAGGGGTGTAGGGGTGTAGGGGTGTAGGGGAGACAAGGGAGACAAGGGAGACAAGGAGGCAGGGGAGCAGGGAGCAAGGGAGCAGGGGGAGTAACACTCTTCAATTTTGAATTTTGAATTTTGAATTTTGAATTGATTAGCCCAATGCCCCATTCCCTATTCCCTACCGTATAAACAAATACCGTATCCCAATAGCTAACAAAAATATACCATAAAGCTTTTTCATCAATGCACTGCTAATATATGGTTGATTGGCAAACATTGCTCCAAATAAATTACCAATTACTAAACCAATAGCAATAATTACCGCATATTTAATATCAATTTTGCCGCTACGATAGTAGACTGCTGCTCCTAAAATGCCAATTGGTAATATTTGGGCGGCGATAGATGTGCCAGTAGCAAATTTTTGATCCATCCCTAATAATAACACCATTGCTGGCACCATAATTGCACCGCCACCGATGCCAAACATTCCACCTGCCACGCCAGCAGCTAACCCAATTAGCAACAGTTGAATGAGTAAATTAGACATAAACAATTGTAAATCTTTTGTGACTATAGCGTTTCCTAGCCTGCTGAGGTACAAATCTCTGCGTACCTACCCTTCTCCTTCGGAGACGCTAACGCGAACGGGAACGCCTAAAGGCGAATGCGCTTTACTTTGCGCCCCTTTGCGTTTCAAAATATTACCTGTACCTCACTTAACTGGGAATCGCTATATAGTGATCCTAAAGCATTTGGGAGAAACAAAACCCGTAACTTGGTTGTGAAATTAGGGTTATGAATCTAGGGATGCTCACCAATTAAATACAGTTGCTGATGAAAGTATGGCTTTGGGAAGCATACCATGTACACCTTTGTTGGGGCTATTCACAACTTGAGTAATACGAAAATTCACTGCTAAACTACACAAAACATAAGCGTCTTCTGGGGACAAATTTACAAACTTTTCTAGAAAATTAATCATGTTTTGCAAAGCTATTTCCAAAGCTTGATCTAATGTGGGAGCAAATCCCATTGTGATGATGTCAGTTGGTGTTTCTGCAATGGGGTTTGTAATTGGTAAATTGTGATGAAGTTTAATTTGAATGCAACCATTCATAGAAGTTTCAATGGCGGTGACATTTACTTCTCCGTCTCCCTGTGCAGAATGTCCATCACCAATAGAAAATAATCCTCCAGGAACAAACACAGGTAAAAATATTCGTGAGCCAGCTTGTAGTTCGCGGTTGTCGATATTACCACCATAGCAGCCAGGGGGGACAGAGGAACGCGCGGTTTCTGGAGTAGCGACACCCAAAATCCCAAAAAAAGGTTTGAGGGGAATTTTGATGCCACTATCAGGAGGAAATTCGGCTATATTATTGGCTAAATCTAAGGGGATAAATCGCAAAGCAGGTTGAGTAAAATGATTGGGTAATGCTCCCCAACCGGAACGAATGGCATTAAACCCGACTGGTAGACTAGGTGCGATCGCTTCTAATTTTACTTCTAAAACATCCCCTGGTTTTGCATCCCGAATGTAAATTGGCCCTGTAAGTAAATGTGGCCCTGGGGCAATTTTACGTTCTGGTGGTAAATTTTGGCAGATATCTAAAAATGCTGGGGTGATAAATTCGGCTGGTGCTTTGTCATAAATGTAGTAACCTGTGTAAGTTTCTACATCAATTGTGTCACCAGAATTAATAGTTAATACAGGTTCTAATAGGTGAGAAAATCCCCCTAAATGCACAGTTGATTTACTGGCTTTTAAAATGTGGTGAGTCATTGCTGCTATGTTTACTTTCTCAGTATCATTGCTTAGAATAGCGGTTTTATACTCACTAGAGACTTAGCGGTCAAAAATATTTGATTATTATGATTAATTGTGGTTGTTTACACTCAACCCAAAATTTATTTGTTTGATTTTCCTTGAGAAATGATTTATAAAGTAACACTTAAATTTGTAGTGGCGCGGCAAGGCGAAAGTAGTGCATTAGATGTAGGTTGGGTTAAGCACAGCGCAACCCAACATTAATCTTGAAAACTCAACATAGATGTTGGTGTTAGGTTTACTTGGATCAAATGCTACTCGCCTCTAATCATAATTAGCTAGAAGTTTTGGGAATTGCGGCTATAATTTGGCGTAACATCATGACTTGCCAATAGGGAATTGGAGCGAGTAAAACAGTACCAGTTCCCTCAAAGGTATTGACTAAAAACTCACCAGAAGTCATTGAACCCAATAGAGATTTAGTAGCTTTCTCCACACGGTAATTTAGGTTAGTTGTGCGAGCGATCGCAAAATTACCATCTACTACTAATCTTTCATTTCGCAAGTTTACCACCTCTACAGGCCCTTGCGCTACCATCACTACTTTACCTCTACCTTTGACTTTGGTTTGAAACAAACCTTCCCCACCAATTAAGCCAGATACTAATTTATTACGCTCAATTCCTACTTCAATATTGCCATCACTAGCCCAATAAGCACCACCGTCTAATATCCATTCACTACCATCTAACTCTAAAATGTGATATCCAGACAATGAAGGCTCTAAATATAATTCACCTGTACCTGTATAAGTGGGACGAAAAATATTTTCTCCTGTCGCTAAAGATTTTAAAAATCCTCCGGCTGAGGGTGGTTTTGATTGCATGGTAATATTCCCACGCATATAATACATCGCCCCTGATTCAGTGCGTACTGTTTCGTTTTGTAATGTTACTTTAACTAAACGTAAACTTTCGCGTTCAATAATTTCAAAAGTTGCCATTTATTTTCCTTGGTTTTACTAAGGTGACATAATTCACCTATAGTTTTGACATTTATATTTCTAGATGGCAAGTGAGAAATTTATTATTGAATTGCAAAAAATTACTCTCCACCTCCAGCAACCAAAGGTAAAATAAACGCCGCCACAATTCCTAGCAACACAGCGACTTCTACAACCCTCAAAACCAAATTATTTCCTATGCCAAAATTACCCCACCAGTCACGCAAATCACGCAACCAATTACTCGGAGTATCTCCAGCGCGCACCTGCAACAAAAACATCGAAACTAATAACGGTACACCACCCACCTTAATAGACATCAAAATATGAATAGCTACACAGACAACCATTACCACCCAACTCAGCAAATGGAGATAATACCAACTGTGATTTAACTCTCCTGTCGGTAGCCATTCTTCCTGCATCATTCTGCCAGAAATCAACGCGAACACCGAGGCTATCAACATGAGAGTATTAGTAATTCTCTGCAAACTCACCCACCAAATCGGTTTACCAACTTCAGTTAAGTTTTGTAAAGAATCTGGTTGTAAAAGTTTTTTACTTCCTGCATGAAAACTATAAAGCGCGATCGCTGGAAACACAAACAAGAAAAAAACGGCAATTGTACCGTGAATATCGATAATGGTACTGATGCGAGGAATCAGGATTTTACCAAATCTGCCATCGAAAGTATTGTAAACTAAAAATCCGGTAATGATAGCTGCGATCGCTAAAATGCCACTAACACCATGCAGAATCCGCAGCAACAAAGGTTGATAGGGAGCAGAACGAGACATAGTAATTAAATCTGTATAAAATTGATATATTATAAAATTCTTTGAAATTTGTAAATGGATGATTAAAAGTCCTCTCCGTTATCCTGGCGGTAAATCAAAAGCCATCAATCAGATAGTTGAATATCTACCAGAAAGTTTTGCAGAATTTCGTGAACCATTCATAGGCGGAGGTTCAGTCTTTATTTACTTAAAGCAAAAGTTTCCTGATTTAAAGTTCTGGATTAATGATTTAAATCAAGAATTATTCTTATTCTGGAAAATTGCTCAGTCTGATATATCTCGGTTAGTTCAAGAAGTACATCAAATTAAAGATAAATATACAGATGGTAAATTACTATTTACAGAATTAACAAGTGTTGATGTTAATACCCTATCTGATTTAGAAAGAGCCGTCCGATTTTTCGTACTTAATAGAATTACATTCAGTGGCACTGTAGAATCAGGAGGGTTTTCTCAAGAAGCATTTCATAAAAGATTTACTTATTCTTCTATAGAAAGATTGGAAAATTTAGAAGTTATTTTAACTAAAGATATTAAAATTACTAACTTAGATTATAGCGAACTATTAAATGCAGAAGGGAAAAATGTATTTTTATTTTTAGATCCGCCGTACTTTAGTGCTACCAAATCAAAACTATATGGGAAAGATGGGGATTTACATACATCTTTCGACCATCAGAGATTTACTCAAATATTACAACAATGTCAGCATCAATGGTTAATTACTTACGATGACTCTCCACAAATTAGGGAAAATTTTCAATATGCTAATATCTACGAATGGGAATTACAATATGGCATGAATAACTATAAACAAGGACGAGCAGCTAAAGGCAAAGAGTTATTCATTAATAACTATAAAATTACCACTATTAAATGTAGGTTGGGTTAAGCGTAGCGCAACCCAACAGAGCCTTTGCAACTTAACATAAATATCGGTGTTGGGTTTCCTTGCGTCAACCCAACCTACGATTTTTAGGTATCATTTTATTCCTATGACTATAAAATTAAATGTAATGACCATAAAAAAATAAATCAAAATAGCATTATTAATTCGGCTTTGCAGTTGCAGCTTGATATTTTGACTTAACTTTGATAGTGTGCAATTTTTCGGTACGATAACTGCCATACACAATTCATGTAATTAGTAGGGTGTGTTACGGCAGTGTCAGGATTTGAGTATGAGCGACAGTATAAATTGCCGTAACGCACCATAACCACACGGTGCGTTACGCGTTGCTTTAACGCACCCTACAATTTAAGCTTTACTTTATAAATCATCCCCAACAGTTATCAATTTAATATGACAACTTCTGCTGCTGCACCTGCTTCTACCGAACCCTATCTCATCCTACAACAGTTAATTGATGGTCAATCCCTCAGTCGCGCCCAAGCTGCTGAATTAATGCAAGGTTGGCTGAGTGAAGCCATTCCGCCAGAATTATCCGGGGCAATTTTAACAGCACTGAATTTTAAAGGTGTTTCCTCCGACGAACTCACCGGGATGGCGGAAGTTCTACAATCTCAATCGAAAATGGGGACTGGGGGAAATTCTTCCCAATTCCCCATGCCCTTAACCCCATTCCCCATAGTTGATACTTGTGGCACTGGTGGGGATGGTTCTTCAACTTTTAACATTTCTACAGCCGTGGCGTTTGTGGTGGCTGCTTATGGTGTCCCTGTCGCTAAACATGGCAATCGTTCCGCCTCAAGTTTGACGGGTAGTGCTGATGTCTTAGAAGCATTAGGTGTAAATTTAACTGCTCCTAGCGAAAAAGTCCAAGCTGCACTCTCAGAAGTCGGGATCACTTTCTTGTTTGCTCCTGGTTGGCATCCCGCACTGAAAGCTGTGGCACAATTACGCCGGACTTTACGAATCCGCACGGTGTTTAATTTACTTGGCCCCTTGGTAAATCCCCTGCGTCCAACTGGGCAGGTGGTAGGATTATTTACACCCAAACTTTTAGAAACCGTTGCCCAAGCTTTACATAATTTGGGTAAGGAAAAAGCAATTGTTTTACATGGACGGGAAAGATTAGATGAAGCGGGGTTAGGGGATTTAACAGACTTAGCAGTGTTATCTGACGGTGAAGTTAAATTAACTACCGTCAATCCTCAAGAGGTAGGTGTCACCCCTGCACCAATTACCGCCCTCAAAGGTGGTGATGTCCAAGAAAACGCGGTGATTTTAAAAGCGGTGCTACAAGGGAAAGGTACTCAGGCACAACAAGACGCTGTAGCCCTTAATGCTTCCTTGGCACTACAGGTAGCGGGTGCAATTCCTTTATTAGATCATGCCCAAGGTGTCAAGGTAGCTAAGGAGATCCTACAGGCTGGTACTGCCTGGACAAAGTTGGAACATTTAGTTGGATTCCTCCAGAACTAGCATCTGAGTGGGATTGGGGGCGGAACTCGACGACATTGCGTTTAATGGTGACATCATAGTTACCAAAAAAGTCATGTCCTAATAGCCCCGTTTCTAATTCTGCCCCAGCGATCGCCACCGGCACACGATTCACTCTCACACCCCCCAAAGTCATAGAATCGACATACCCAATCGGAAATTCCACACCTTTAGAACTAGCGGTATTGGCTTTGGCTTTCCCCACCGGGATCACTCCCAAAGCATCCGCCATTGCTTGGGTAATTACAGTGCCACTTGCGCCTGTATCAACAATCATGTCAAATTGCTGTTGACCATTAAAAGTCACCGTTACTACAGGCGTACCACCAACCCGGCGTTTAATCGGGGCAACGTAGACTTTTTCTGGGGTGATGGCGGCGGATACCGGGAAACTTGCTCGTTCTGGTGCTAGTTCTGTAGTTCCCGGTGGTGGTACGGGAATCGTAAATTTAGATTCAGGCTTGACGGTTGTTTTAGCTGGAGGTACAGACGAACGAGTTGCCACCACCCGCACCTGGGGAGATGCAACAGCTACCGACTGAGGTGATGGCGTAGCCGCAGTATTAGCTTGGCGGATAGCATATTTCATCTGTGTTTCAAACTCAGCAATTTTAGTTTGAGCGATCGCAAATTCTGGGCTTTGCCGTTCCACCTTCTGCATCAAAGCGATCGCATCATGATACTGACTCGCCACCAAATACCAATCATCCGGCGATTGTGCCGACTGACTAATACTAGTCGCCCCTGCTGCCTTATCTAGTCCCAACTCAAAAGAACTAGGTTCTAATGGCGATGATGGCAGATCAGTAGGTGCGGGAATATTAGGTTTAGCTGTAGGCGTAACAGGAGATGGGACTATTGCCACATCATCAGTCACCACAGACTGCTGATTCCGCAGAATCGACGTTCTTGGTTTATTTGTACTACAACCAACACTCCCAACTGCGATCGCGCCAGACACAAAAATCAGCGTTGCACGAGAAAAAAAGGGGTGAAGCATAATTAATCTTAATTGAAACTGTCCCACGACTCCTGCCACCGATTCCCATTGTAGATTTAATTTCCTAATGGAGAATTTAAAACCCAGAATTTCAGAATCATTTACTAATTTTAATTTTTAATTAATTTCCTCGAAAACGTATAATTTACCAACTTGTGAGATAATTAACACTCGCAGTATCCTGGTGACTGGGTACTGGGCAGGGGAGCAGGCAGCAGGAGAAAGAATTTTAGATTTTAGATTGAAATTCAAAATCTAAAATCCAAAATCCAAAATCCACTCATTGAATTGCCCAATGCCCCATGCCCCATGCCCCATGCCCAATACCCCATGCCCCAATCCCATTTATCACTTATGCCCCTGTCAGACACAATTCCTGCTCTACTCGTCTTAGCAGATGGAACTGCTTACCGTGGTTGGTCATTTGGTGCAACGGGAACAACCATCGGCGAAGTCGTGTTTAACACCGGGATGACTGGATATCAAGAAGTTTTGACTGACCCTAGTTATTGCGGTCAAATAGTAGTATTCACCTATCCCGAATTGGGGAATACTGGCGTGAATCCAGAAGACGAAGAATCAGCCAAGCCACAAGTTAAGGGTGCGATCGCCCGCAATATTTGTCATCAACCAAGTAACTGGCGATCGGCACAATCCCTACCAGACTACCTGCAACAACACCAAATTCCAGGCATCTATGGCATAGACACCCGCGCCCTCACCCGCAAAATTCGGATGTATGGCGCAATGAACGGTGGCATTTCTACAGAAATTTTAGATGAAGCCGAATTGTTAGAGCAGGTACAGGCAGCCCCTAACATGGCAGGCTTGAACTTAGTTAAGGAAGTCACCACCCGCCAAGTTTACGAATGGTCAGATCCCACAATCCCCGCTTGGGAATTTCAACCAGTCGCCACCCGCAATCATCAGGAAACCTTGACAGTTGTGGCTTTAGACTTTGGAGTCAAGCGCAATATCCTACGCCGCTTGGCTAGTTATGGCTGTAGAGTCATAGTTGTACCTGCCGATACACCAGCCGCAGAAATTCTTCAATACAATCCAGATGGTATCTTCCTTTCCAACGGGCCTGGCGATCCAGCCGCAGTTTCCGAAGGTATTGCCACAGCGAAAACCCTGCTTGCAAGTCAAAAACCAATTTTTGGCATTTGTATGGGACACCAAATTCTCGGTCATGCCTTGGGAGCAGAAACCTTCAAGCTGAAATTCGGCCATCGCGGTTTAAATCAGCCCGCAGGATTAACACAAAGGATAGAAATTACCAGCCAAAACCACAGCTTTGCGATCGACCCTGATTCCTTACCAGAAGCAGTTGTAGAAGTTAGCCACCTCAACTTAAACGATCGCACCGTTGCCGGCTTAAGGCACAAGTCCCTACCCATCTTCTCAGTGCAGTACCACCCAGAAGCCAGTCCCGGCCCCCACGACGCTGATTACTTGTTTGAACAGTTCGTCCAAGCCATGCTAACCGCACGTCAAGCAACTACAGCCCAAGTGGGTTAAAAAGGGACTAGAGAAGTAAAAAGTAAAAAGTAAAAAGCCAAAAGAATTTTATTTTTAGTTTTACCTTTTACTTTTTGCCTTCCATACCCCAAAGGCTATAGACAACAAGCCTAAAAACCATCTATACTTGAGCGTTTACTTTAACCATGAGGAGGGAATTATTGCTGAACCACTAAATCTAACCGTCAGCCTGAGAGGTACTCGTGAAGCACGGGATAATTATCAGCTATTCCGCCTCACAGGTTTGTTAGATGCCTTTTCCGAACCGACATTTCGCAAGGTTCTTGGCAGTAAAATTGAAGAAGGCCCAAAGCACATCATTCTGGATCTTTCACAAATCGACTTTGTAGACAGTTCCGGCTTGGGTGCGTTGGTACAGCTAGCCAAGCAAGCTCAAACCGCCACAGGAACTTTGCAAATCGTCACTAATGCCCGTGTAACTCAAACGGTCAAGCTTGTGCGCTTAGAGAAGTTTCTCTCGCTGCAAACCTCTGTTGAAGCAGCTCTAGACAACATCAAGCAGTCTTGATCGCTTGGCCGAACTAATTAGTTAAGCTATTCCGAACAATGTCATGTATGGGATAGCTTAATTTCAAACAACAGGCTGGCAATCACCTCTCCCAGTGGGAGAGGGAAAGCCACCACAATTGGGCATGGCGCATTGGGCATTGGGCATTGGCCATTGGGTATTGGGAGGAGAAAATTTAGTTTTATAAAAATTGCTCTCAAGGGCAAATTGATAATCAATTTAAATATGTTGACGTAATTTTTTTTACTCAAAATAATTCTATAGAAATTAAACAATAGCTTTGGAATTTTGCATTGATTTTCCCCCATGCCCCATGCCCCATGCCCCATGACGGCAGTTGCTCCACTTGGGGAGACCCCAAGACCACACTGCCTCCCCCATGCCCAAAAAATATCCAGAAACCAAGATAAAATTATCAAATAATCCTGATAATTTTAATGATGCTGAGTGTAGAGATACAGCACACTTATGAGAGAATGAAAATAATTTTTGAATTTTACCAGACAACATACTAAATAAATTGAGCCTGTTAAGGAATCGCTAATTTGTGGAGTCAAAGGAGGAAGGGTTATTAGATGGCAAAGATGAAGATCCCCTGATGGATAAATCTTGGCATCAATCACTCTTGGCACATACAGCACAGTTCACAGCACAAATTGATCAGGGGCAAGTACAGCAAATCTCCCCCGCAGCTTTAGCTTATATAGGGGATGCAATCTATGAGCTTTATGCTAGAATGTATTACCTGCTACCACTACAACGGCCAGAAGCTTATCATAGACTGGTAGTAGCACAGGTAAGAGCAGAAACCCAGGCGCTACATTTGCGATCGCTAACTCCTTACTTGACAACAAATGAATTAGAAATTGTCCGTCGAGGCCGTAACGCCGCCACAGGACGACCAAAACGGGTTAACCCCGAAATATATCAACAAGCTACTAGTTTAGAAACTTTAATTGGTTACTTGTATCTCACCGATTTTTCACGCTTAACCGAACTATTGCAAAAAATCCATCTAGAGAAATAAATAAACGCTTTAATCTCCATGATCGGAAAATCAATACGTAATGGTTGAGTATACGTAGGAATCGGCAGTCTATTCATGCCTTATACCCAAAACTCCCATGAACAATAAACCAAAAAAAATCAAAACAGCTAACGAACCCAATCGTGGGCCAGTTCTCAAACTTAAGGGTAAGCGTGTAGTGACTAAATCACCACGCCCTTTTAAAAAAGGAGAGCATCCACATCCACGCCGTCACTTTACTCCGCCATCAGTATCTCCCAAACCAACAGAAGATAGCGACATGATCTATGGTCGCCATCCAGTATTAACTGCTTTAGAAAATCAACGGGAACTCAACCGCATTTGGGTGACATCTCGGTTGCGTTACGATCCCCGATTTCATAATCTGATTCTGCAAGCCAAAGAAAACGGCACAGTCATTGACGAAGTAGACCCCAAGCGTTTAGATCAAATTACCGACCAAGCCAACCACCAAGGAATAGCTGCACAAATCGCACCCTATTCCTACACCGAATTACATGAACTCATAACACAAGCTAAATCAGTCAGCGATCCCGTGATTGTAGTCGCTGATGGCATCACCGACCCCCATAACTTGGGTGCAATTATTCGTACTGCCGAAGCTATAGGCGCACAAGGTCTAATTATTCCCCAAAGAAGAGCATCAGGAATTACCTCCACTGTCGTTAAAGTTGCAGCCGGAGCTTTAGAAAACTTTCCTGTAGCTAGAGTAATTAACCTCAGTCGTGCCTTAGAAGAATTAAAAGAAGCTGGTTTTTGGATTTATGGTACTGCCGCAGATGGTAGCGAACCACTCCATACCGTCAGCTTCCGTGGCCCTATCGTTTTAGTCATCGGTTCAGAAGGCGAAGGTCTGAGTATGTTGACACAACGATCTTGTGATGTGTTGGTGTCAATTCCCCTTTTGGGTAAAACTCCTAGCCTAAACGCTTCTGTAGCTTCAGGTATGGCACTGTACGAGATTTTTCGTCAACGTGCGGTTAACACTTTATACCTAGATAAATTACCAAAACCTCTTTAAAAATTTTGAGTAAAAGAGTATAAAGAAATGTAAATACGAAACATAAAGACATCAGACGTTTAGCATTCAGTACCACTTTGATAAACTGGCGGCAACCATGACAACAATTTGGCATAACCTGAAGGAAACTGTAATCAACACCTATAATGCCCTGGGCTTGGCTTGGTGGGTAGAAATCGAAACTCAAAATCCTCGTTGTACCTACTACTTCGGCCCTTTTCTCAGTTCCACTGATGCCAAAGTAGAGACTAAAGGCTATGTAGAAGATTTAGAAGCTGAAGGCGCACAAGGAATAGTGGTAAACGTCAAGCAATGCAAACCAGATATTTTGACCATTGCCGATGACCTGGGGGAAAGGATTGACCGCAAAGTAACGCCTGCCTTTAGCGGTCAGATTTAATTTAGGCAAATAATCAATGGGAATGGGGCATTGGGCATTGGGCATTGGGCATTGGGCAGCTGTGCCAACTTAAGTCATTAAGTTTTTTCTCCCTTGTCTCCCTTGTCTCCCTTGTCTTCCCTGCCCCCTGCTCCCCTGCCCCCTGCCCCCTGCCCCAGTTAATGTCATTTTTCCCTTGAGATTAATCCAGGGGGAATATCTCTAACTATACGGAAAGGAAAGACCTGTGTAGACGCGGCTTGAGCATAATCTGGGGTGAGAAAGATAGCGTATTTCTCAGCTTCTGGTGTGAGTTGTGCTGCCATTGCCAAAGCGATCGCCTTCACAAATTTTCGCACATCAGCAGCTTGTTCACCGACAATTTCACCACCAGTTAAAGGTGTATTGGGTTTGTCTGCTTGGTCTAAAGTAGTGCTGGGATCTTTGACACTCAAATGAGTCCCACCAATTACACCCGCTAACCATTTGGGAGACGAAATTTTACTAAATCCCATGATTTGTTCTGTTAAAGCTGGGGTGGTTTTGTCTGCGGAACTGGCTAAAATTAAGGTAGGCACTTGCACTTTAGTTAAACCAGTTTCACCAAACATTAATGAAGTTGTTGGACTTAAAGCAATAATTTGTTTAACTCGATCATCTCGTAGTTGATAGCTTTTTTCAGGCAATTCCTGGGCAATACATTGAACTGTTTCCCCAATACTCAAAACAGCTAATTGATTCTGACAGCGTTGTCTGAGTTCTGCTATTTGTAATTCCCCTCCAGCCACTGTTAAAGCCGTCGAACCACCAAAAGAATAGCCGACAACCATGACGTTATTCGTAGCTAATTTCCCCTCCAGGGGATCACCTGCGGTTTGATTGAGCTTGCCTAACTCATCTAAGACAAAACTAATATCTTTAGGACGCTCTAAAAACTCTTGGGGTTTAATGATTCTGGTTTTACCTTCAATAGCTAAATTAGCATTAGCCTGATTACTACCAGGATGTTCTAAAGCAGCAACTATATAACCGTGGGAAGCCAGGTGTTCTGCTAAGTAACGTAAGTCAGTGCGAACTGATCCCAAGCCATGAGAAAATACAATTACAGGTTTATTGGGATCAACAGAATTTGACCAGTAAACATCAACAGGAATATTGCGACTCCGGTTTTGGTCATTAAAATTCAAGTTCAGCACTTGGAAAGAATTACTACCTCGCTGGCTAGGGTCCAAAGGTAAATTAACTTGGCTACTTTTAGCCGCCAGTTGGGGAGACAAGGACAGCATGAACTGTTGGGTACGCCAAAAACCAGTATTCAAACTTCCCATCACAGCAAAAGCTTGGGGTAAATTAATTTCCAAGCGTTGACTCGGATAGGCAGCAATAAAACTTAGTAAAGATAAACCTTGGGGAGAATTAGAACCCAATACTAGCCCTGCTCTTAAAGCTTTTCCACCATCTCGATCTTTACGAACTACAGCCGTAGACAAGTCGTTGAGAATAGTTGTACCTATCTGAGTATTCAGTAACCTACTCAGAGTCACTACATTCAGAGGTATTCTCATTCTCAGCATCCCCAACAGAGAGCGACGCTGTTCTTCAGATAACCGCCTGGTAAACATATTTAAACTGGGGGGAAACTCTCCAGTTGTCGCGGCGGTTTGTAAATCCTTGAGGGGAATTGATTCTGCAAACAAACCATAACGCAGCACCACCGTATCAGCAGCTTTTGCAGAGGTGTTTACCCCAAAAAACTGGGTTACAGCCAGTGCGCTCAAGAAACCAGCCAGCAGTTTTAGACTTTTTCCACTTTTTCCCATAAAAATACTCACTCATCGCTACTTAGGGGAATATAGCGAATATCAGTGTATTTAGCTACTGTTTGAGACTTGGGAGCAGGGGAGCAAGGGAGAGAAGGGAGAATTATTTAGTTTGTGGAAGTCTCCTATTGAATTTTGGGCGCGTTCAGATAAGCTTGGGGATTTTGGGGATCAAATTCTAAGCCGTTAAAGAATTTTTCTACACCGCGTGATGTGCTGGCGGGGATGGCTTTTTCTTGTCCAATGAGTTTGGCGGCTTCTCGCCATAAGTCTTCGCGGTTGACTGCATCAATAATTGGTTGGGGATTAAAATCTTTGGGACGATTACCCCACCGCATATCTTCAATAAAGAACCACAAGTCATGACTTTTATAGGGGTAGGAAGCATTGTCTTGCCAGAATTTAATTGCGTGGGGACTATTTTCGACTACGCGGCCATTGCCATAATCGAACTTACCCAAGAGGCGATCGCGCAAAAATTCACTAGGTATTCCAATCCATTGGCGTTGTGATAAAATTTCAAATAATTCTCGTTTATTTTCGGGGCGATCGCACCACATTTGCGCTTCTAAAACCGCCGCTAATAAAGCTTTTGCTGCCTTCGGATGTTTATCTACCCATTCAGCACGTACTCCTAGAGCTTTTTCTGGGTGATTATTCCATAACTCCCCACTAGTCACAGTAGAGTAACCAATTCCTTGTTTAATCAAGCGATGATGCCAAGGATCTACCACACAGAAAGCATCCATTGAACCACCCCGCATATTCGCTACCATCTGCGGCGGTGGAACTACAATCAAAGACACATCTTTATCGGGATCAATTCCACCATGTGCTAACCACCAACGCATAAAAAAGTCACCCGTTACCCGGCGGTAGGGTATAGCGCAACGCACATTTTCCCCACCTAAACTTTTTTTCGCAAACAATGATTTCAGGGGAGAACTATCCAACCCTAGTTTTAAATCTTGATAAGCATTAGTAACAGAAACACCCTGCCCGTTCAAATTTAACCGAGCCAAAATATACATTGGGATTTTGCGCCCATAGCTAATTTCACCAGTAGCCATCAAATGCACCATCGGAAACAGCAAATGTGCGCCATCTAAACCTTCATTCCCTGAACCTAACATCAGTTTGTCACGCATTACTGCCCAAGAAGGCTGTCTTAACACATCGACATTAGGCATTCCATGCTTGGCAAAAAAGCCCTTAGCTTTGGCTACAATCAGGGGACAACAACTAGTCACAGGTACAAAGCCGAGTTTTGCTCCTGTAACTTCCGGTGCATCACCATTACCAGCGTATAAACTTGCATTCGATGGGATAGCTGAGGAACGATGAGTCAGAGTTGTAGATAACAATGCTGCTCCACCAGCCGCTATAAAATGTCTTCTAGTAAACTTTGTCATATCTCAATGTGAAGGGGAGTGGGGAGTGGGGAGTGCTGAGTTACTAAGTAAGTCGGCTTCTTTGGCTTTTGACTCTCCGAATTTTAGATTTTAAATTTTGGATTTTGGATTGAATCTAAAATCTAAAATCCAAAATCTAAAATTGATTGGCTTTTCTTGTCTTCTTCAAGCCGCAGATTTCAAAATTGGCATCTTTTCAATTTTTCTATATTGATCTTGTTGTTGATGGTGCAAAAAATTTAGCAATTCGTGGCGCAGGTCATGATAGAGGGGATGATCTACAATCTCTGATGGAATGCGAGAACGACCAAAAGGAACATCTAAAATTTGACCAATAGTAGCAGCCGGGCCATTATTTAACATGACCACGCGATCGGAAAGTAACAGTGCTTCATCAACATCATGAGTCACCATGATAGTTGTGATATGAGCCTGATTACAAATAGCCATCAACTCCGCTTGTAGAGTTTTGCGGGTGAGAGCATCTAAAGCCCCAAATGGTTCATCTAACAGTAATAATTTTGGTTTAATTGCTAAAGCACGGGCGAGGGCGACTCTTTGCTTCATCCCTCCAGAAAGTTGTCCTGGTTTTTTGTGGGCTGCATCTTTTAAGCCTACCATTTCTAAGTGGGTATTTATGATGCGATCGCGCTCAACTTTTGGTTGGCTAGATAGAACTTTATTCACAGCTAAAGCTACATTATCCCAAGCACTTAACCAAGGTAACAACGAATAATTTTGAAATACCATCATTCGTTCTGCCCCTGGACGTTTTACTCGTGTACCATCTACTTCTACATAACCACTAGAAGGCTTTTCCATCCCTGCGATGATATTCAGTAAAGTAGACTTACCACAACCAGAATGACCAATCAGAGAAACAAAATCTCCTTGTTTAATGTCTAGATAAATGTCTTTGAGAATAATGTTTTTCTCGCCATTGGTTGCGGGATATTCTTTATTGATACCGTGAATATTTACAAAGTTCTGCATTGGAGATTCTCCTAAATAATAGGGACTGGGGATTGGGGAATGGGTACTGGAGAATTAATGACTATTCTTGTGGGGTAACTTTGAATGCTATGTAAGACATAATTTTGTCTAGGATCAAACCCACAATCCCTAGATATATAATCGCTAATATGATCTCGCTGATGTTGGAATTGTTATAAGCATTCACAATAAAAAAGCCTAATCCATCATCAGAGAGTAACATTTCTGCTGCAACCACAGCTAACCAAGAAAGACCAATAGCAATCCTTAAACCAGTAAAAATGTAGGGTAGTGTTGCAGGTATCAGGACTTTATAAAAGTTCTCAAAAAATGATAATTCTAATATTTTTGAAACATTAGTATAATCTTTGGGAATCATTCTTACCCCCAACGCTGTATTGATAATAATCGGCCAAATAGCTGTAATAGTGATCACAAAAATAGCTGAGGGATTGGGTTTCAAAAATATAGCCTGTGCTAATGGTAGCCAAGCCAGAGGAGCAACAGGACGCAAAAGCTGAATAATAGGATCTATAGCGTCTCTTAAAAATTGATTGAGACTAATCAAAAACCCAATGGGAATACCAATTAATACAGCTATAACATAGCCAAACATGACTCGTTTCAGACTAGCTAGAATCAACCAAAAGAAACCCTTATTTAATCCTCCCTTATTAAAAAATGGATCAATAATTAATCCCCACGTATTGCCAATGACTTCAAAAGGAGAAGGTAATGATGTATCAGGAGTAAGGCTCATCAAATGCCAAGCTATTAAAATACTGGCAATACCGCATAAAGGCGCAAACAGTTGCTGGATGATTCCCAATAAAAATTGCTTAGTTTTTTGATTTTGATTGATTGAGCTTTTGGCGCGTGTTACCATATAATTGGATTACTTGTATCTTCCTAACTATTAAAATTAACAACAATATTGGCATTTGTTAACAGCCAATGGCAA
>JBODRP010000061.1:0-21357 GCA_050633005.1 Trichormus sp.
ACTCGGTTCGCTTCTTGCTCGGTAGCTGTTCGCGCTAATGTAGTGTCAGACTGTATTTTATGTTGTCTCTTATCTGATAATTGCGGTTCAACACTTGCTACTCCACTCAGGTTGGATGTAGTCAGTAGCATTAAAATTACCAATGAAAAGAATCCGTTGTTTATCATTGCTCGATATACAGTTTACCTGTGAATTTTGTGATAGGGCAGTAAATACGACAGTACGGAGTATCAACAAGAAAATAGTTCTCAGTAAAATTCTACTGCTTAATTGCTTTGAGATGAGCTAAAAAATCAGGAATTTTACCTAAAAAATCTCCTATCCTTGTTTAGCAAGGGTTTAGGGGTATAAAGGAGGTAAACTCTATCATGTCTATCTTGCAAACCCCAGTTCCCAGTCACGAGTCCCCTGCTAAAAGTTACAGTTCTTCACACATCTCCCATGTGGAATCATGTTTTGCCTTAACCTGATAATGATAGGACTGGCAATTATTAAGAGAAGAGATTCACAAAGGCAGGTTGCGATTCATGGCATATTCCTGGTTTAAAGCATTTCATATTATTGGCATTGTGGTTTGGTTTGCGGGGTTGTTCTACTTGGTAAGGTTATTCATCTATCATGTAGAAGCTAACCAAGAACCAGAACCAGCACGGACGATACTGAAAAATCAGTATCAAATTATGGAGAAACGCCTCTATAACATCATCACTACCCCAGGAATGTTGGTGACGGTAGCAATGGCTATTGGTTTATTAAGTACAGAACCGGAAGTTTTAAAACAGGGTTGGTTACACTTCAAGTTGCTGTGTGTGGCTTTGCTGGTGGGTTATCATCATTACTGTGGTCGGTTAATGAAGAAGTTAGCCGCCGATGAATGTCGTTGGAGTGGGCAGCAGTTACGGGCGTTAAATGAAGCACCTACAGTTATGCTGGTAGTGATAGTGATGCTAGCTGTGTTTAAGAATAATCTACCGACAGATATCACAGCTTGGTTGGTTTTTGGACTGATTATTTTGATGGCGGTGACAATTCAACTTTACGCCAGAAAACGCAGACTGGATAAAGAGAAACTCACAGCCCAAATAGGACAAGTTCCTCAAGAACAAAGTTAGATAGGATTGTTTGAAATATCCTAATTATTCTTGAAACCCCTCTCCATAGCTTGCTACTCTACGAGTTCTCCGTAGGAGTACCCGCAAGGTAGCTCTCCCCTGCAACTGTAGAGACGTTGCATGCAACGTCTCTACTTTGATTTTTGCTCCCCTTCCCTTGCAGGGAAGGGGTTGGGGGTTAGGTTTAAAAAAAAAGTTGCACACGGCGTTATTTATCAAACTTATAGCGTCACGCACCAACCATTAATTGTGATACTTGCGTAAGTCCTGCTAAATTAAAAAATATTAAAAAATAGTTGGGATATCTTAGGTAAATGTTATATGCAATATCAGGAATTATTTAGCGATCGCCTGGCTGTGATAGCGACAATGCACCACAAAGAAAAAGTGATTGCTCCCCTGTTAGAACAGAAATTAGGCATGAAGGCGATAGTTCCCCAGGAATTTAATACAGATATTTTCGGCACATTTACTAGAGAAGTAAAACGCCCAGGTACGCAAATAGCAGCCGCTAAGTTAAAAGCCGAAAAAGCTCTAGAATTGACTGGAGAAAATTTAGCGATCGCTAGCGAAGGTAGTTTTAATCCTCACCCCATAATACCTTATATTTACGCTAATCGAGAAATAGTCATTTTATTAGATAAACTTCATAACTTAGAAATTATTGGTGAAGAATTTTCTATAGAAACTAACTTTAATCATCAAGTTGTTAAAACTTTAGATGCAGCCTATGAATTTGCTGATAAAATCGGCTTCCCTGAACATGGACTTGTTGTTAGTTTTGCAGTTTCCGAAAATAGTCATCCGCAAATTATCAAAGGTATTAACACCGAAGTCAAATTCCTAGAAGCTGTGAACTTAGCTTTAAAAAATGCCCACAACAATCAAATAACTATGGAAACAGATATGCGGGCTATGTACAATCCCACCCGCATGAAGAATATAGAAGCAGCCACCCGTAATTTACTAGATAAAATTAATAGTCGCTGTCCTCAATGTCAAACACCGGGATTTGAAATTACTGAACGTATTCCCGGATTACCCTGTGAAATATGTCATATGCCTACCACATTAACCCATATGGTAATATATCAATGTAAAAAATGTGGATTTAGACAAGAAAAATTATTTCCTCATGGTCAACAATTCGCCGATCCTGCTCATTGTATGTACTGTAACCCTTAACTTCAGTTATCAGTTATCAATTTACCCTCCGAGTTAACATTTTCTTTGATGTAAATATCTTGAATAGGGAAAGGAATAGAAATGCCTGTTTCTTGATAACGTTTATGCAGTTTTTTGATAAACAAGTGTTTGCCAATGCGTTGATCAAAATATTCGCTGACACGCATATATAATGTGAAGTCTATGCTAAAGTCTCCAAAACTGTGAAATCTGATATATGGCTCATTCTTAATTAATTCCGGGGCAATTTCTTGCATCACTTCTTTAGCTACTTCTACCGTTACTCGTTCTACATACTCTAAATCACTATTGTAACTCACACCTAAAGTCATTGTTAAAGTGATTTCTTTAGCTGGGAGATGATAATTAGTGAAAATTGTTGAACCTAGCTTAGAATTAGGAACTATGACTACATTATTAGAAAGCTCTTTAATGGTGGTGTTACGCCAAGAAATATCAGTCACATATCCTTCATTACCATCATCTAATTTGACATAATCTCCAGTTCTCACTTGTTTAGAAAGAATTAGATAAAAACCAGAAAATAAATTAGCAAGGGTATCTTGTAATGCTAAACCAACCGCTAAACCTCCAACTCCTAAAGTGGTAATAATCGGAGTAATAGCAATTCCCAGAGTTTGTAGTAAGATTAATCCTCCTAATCCTAAAACGGCAGCTTTAGCCAGGTTAGATATCAGTGATGCTGTTGCTCTTTCTGCGGACTTAGTATATAAACTAACAAAACCGGCAGTTAGTCTAGCTAAAACTAAGGTAACTGAAAATAGGAAAACTATAGTCGTGATTTTTTGCAATAAAATAATCACATTTGTCTTAATCGGCGCACTGAAAACAGCACCCGAAAAGCCTGCAAGTACGAACCAAATAAAAGGCATCCGTTGCAAAGATGTAAATATGATATTGCTGCCGGGAATTTGTTTACTGGTGGCAAATTTTTTCAGTCTCTTGAAAATAACTGTCTCACCAATTATTCCCATCAGTAAGCCAACTAAGATGAATGCTAAAGGTAAAATCCAGTCCATCATTATTAATTTGAAATTTCAGACAAGGGGATGATTACTGCAAGATTTTACATCATCACTACACAATCACAAATCTCCAGATGGATCGAATACGACAATTCAGGGGAAAATAAATAACATGGATCTACCAATTATTTATCACCCTGATTATGTTGCACCATTACCTGAAGGTCATCGTTTCCCGATGCCAAAGTTCCAAAAACTCTATGAGTTGCTGTTAACTGAAGGTGTCGCACACATAGAACAATTTCATACACCAACGCGTCCGCAGTTAGACTTAATTGAGTTAATTCATACTCCTGATTATGTGCAAGCTTACTGTGAAGGGACATTAGATGTTAAAGCACAACGTCGCATTGGTTTACCTTGGAGTCCAGCATTAGCCAATCGTACCTGTGTAGCAGTGGGTGGAACAATACTCACGGCACAGTTAGCATTAAATCAAGGTTTAGCTTGTAATACGGCTGGTGGAACTCATCACGCCTTTCCCAGTTATGGATCTGGTTTTTGTATTTTCAACGATTTAGCGATCGCCACTCGAGTCCTCCAAAAACAAGGACTAGTAAAGAAAATCTTGATTGTCGATTTAGATGTCCATCAAGGAGACGGTACAGCGTTTATTTTCCAAGATGATGACAGTGTATTTACCTTCTCCATGCACTGCGAAGTTAACTTTCCCGGTACAAAACAAAAAAGTGATTTAGATGTTCCCCTACCCGTAGGAATGGAAGACGACGCTTATTTACAAACCTTGGCGAATTACTTACCAGATTTGTTATCTGAAGTCAAGCCAAACTTGGTATTATATGATGCTGGTGTTGATCCGCATATAGGCGATCGCTTAGGTAAATTAGCCTTAACTGATACTGGCCTCTTCCGTCGAGAAATGCAGGTGTTAAGTACCTGTGTCAGTGCTGGTTATCCCGTCGCCTGTGTCATTGGTGGTGGTTATGCAGATGATCTGAAATCTTTGGTTTGGCGACACTCTCTAGTTCATCGTGCAGCAAGTGAGGTTTACCATCAGTATAAATTGTACTAATACAGTTTTGGTGTCATCTAATAAGTAATGAGTAATGAGTAATGAGTAATGAGTAATGAGTAATGAGTAATGAGTAATGAGTATAGGACTTACGCAACTGGCATATTTTTCACGTAGGGTGTGTGACGCTGCGAAAGTATTTGAACGTAGTCATGAGACTTATAGCGTCACGCACCAACTATCAATTGTGACACTTGCGTAAGTCCTGGAGTAAATACCCATGACTTATTACTTGTTACTTCAAGAACGCGAAACATAACTTTTCCCACTGCAAATTTTACTCAGCCAGAATAGAAAAGGATGTCACGAGTTGGGAATTTAAGGATAATATAGTAGTTACGCTCGTAACTACATAGAGGAAAGTTTTATGATCCAGACTTTAAAGTTACGCAAAATTGGTAATTCTGTGGGGGTGACATTTTCTAAGGAGTTGTTAGAAAAGCTCAACCTTTCTGAAGGGGATATTTTATTTGTCACGGAAACAGAACATGGACTTCAGCTTAGTCCTTATGATCCTGAATTTGAGAAAGCAATGGCCATTTATCGGGAAGGTAGCCAGAAGTTTCGTCATGCGTTGAAAGAACTTGCTAAGTGAATGAACCAACTTGGCTGACAAAACAAATGGTGCTTGCTATCCATGAGGATTTGATTTCTCAGTATGGCGGTTTATCTGGGGTGAGAGATCCGGGATTATTAGAAGCGAGTTTAGCCCGTCCCCGGCATAAATTTTCTTATCAGCCACAGGCTTCGCTCTTGGAATTGGCGGCGGCGTATGGTTTCGCTCTGTGTAAAAATCATCCCTTTCTAGATGGCAATAAGCGTACAGCTTTTATGACGATGTATGTTTTTTTAGGGTTGAATGCTTATAGTTTCAATGCGCCAGAGCCGGAAATAGTATTAGTCATGGAGAGTTTAGCTTCTGGGGAGATTGACGAAAATGCTTTGCAGATGTGGTTAGCAAAATATGCTGATCAATTGCTTTGAACAGCGTGTAGGGCTAACATCGGTAATCCACATCAATAAATCGTGATTCCCCTTCACTAGCTAACGAACTCAACAGATAATGTAAGTATTAAGATGTACAGTCTTAATAAGTATTTCTAATCAAATTGAGATTCAAAATTGTTAGAAGTTATGAATCGAGAGTTAATTAGACTCTCAAGATTTACCTTGTCTGTAGGTAAGGTGAAATTCCATAATTCTTAACCGAAAATTAGCTCTCATAGGCGATACAGAAATTGGTTCAACGTCGATAAAATCTATAGGCAGGAAGAGCCGAGGAGAACGCAGTGGGCTTATTAAAAGGCTTTGAAATTGAAATGTACACCGGTACACCTCAAGGGGAAATTGTCGGTCTTTCCGATAAAATTGTGGCTGACTTAGACGGGTTTGTTAGAGAACCAGATAGTCGCAACGTCGAATACATAACCAGTCCCTTACAGAATTATGAAAGTCTGTTGTGTGCCTTGCTGCGTCCTCGGCGGGAATTGCGAAAATATCTGCAAAAATTAGGAGACTATACCCTAATTCCGGGGAGTACCTTATCTTTAGGGGGAAGCGATCGCTTTATGCGTTCCGATCCAGCTAACCCTTATCACGACTACATCGAAAACACCTATCACACGAAAGTCGTTACCGCTAGTGTTCATATCAATATAGGTATAGATGATCCAGAAGTGTTAATGCGGGCTTGTCGCTTGATTCGCCTGGAAGCACCCCTATTTTTAGCTTTGAGTGCCTCATCACCCTTTTTGGAAGGTAAAGCTACTGGTTATCACTCCACCCGTTGGGCTGTTTTTCCCCAAACACCAGCTTATGTTCCACTGTTTGAAAATCACGCCCATCATATTGAATGGGTAGAACAGCAATTAGCCGCAGGGACAATGCAAAACGTCCGTCACCTGTGGGCATCAGTCAGGCCAAATGGCGATCGCCGTCCTTATGATTTGAATCGCCTCGAACTGAGAATTTGTGACTTAGTGACAGATCCCATTGCCTTACTTGCCATTACAGCCCTATTGGAAGCGCGATTACTCCAACTCATCAAAAATCCTGATTTAGAACCTTTAACCCAAAGTATTTTCTCTCCCGAAGAACTCATCAGCATCACCAGCAAAAACGAAATAGCAGCCGCTACCACTAGCCTTGATGCTCAACTAACACATTGGCAAGATGGGCGCACCATCATCGCCAGAGATTGGATCAGTGAAATCTATGCAGAAGTTTGGGCGATCGCTAAACAAGAAGGTTTTAGCTGTTTCCTCTCTCCTTTACAAAAAATCCTCCGCGTCGGTAACGAAGCCCAGCATTGGCTACAACTCCATAGAATTGGTTTAGATAGCCAGCAAGTTATCACTCAAGCCATTACCGCAACTTACGAACGAGAAATCGAACTACAAGATAAATTGTGTTCGTCTCTAGCAGCTTAATCATAGTTTTTGGGCATTGGGCATTGGGCAATTCAATTTTGGATTTTGGATTTTCAATTTTGGATTGGATTTCAATCTAAAATCCGAAATCTAAAATCTAAAATTCTTTCCCTTGTCCCCCCGCTCCCTGCCCCCTACCCCCTACCCCCCTGCCCAATAAATCCCCGTCTCTACCAAAAATCTTCCATGTTAAGTAGCTTAAAGTAGCAATTTTTGCTTTTAAAAATCTAATCTATATTTCTAGCTTGACATTTATTAACAAAACCTATCGTTAGCCTCTGTCTATTGGTAGATTTTTCATGATAAATATATCTTTTTATACAAATATAATTTTTACGGACAATGCCCCAGGTAGTTTTAGTTAATCCGCAAATTCCCCCGAATACAGGTAATATTGCTCGTACTTGTGCGGCGACAGGTACAGAGTTACATTTAGTAGGCCCTTTGGGATTTGAAATTAGCGATCGCTACCTCAAACGAGCCGGCTTGGACTACTGGCCTTACGTCAAGCTGCACTATCACAAATCTGTAGAAGCTTTTAAAATAGCGCATCAAGAGCGTGGAGGCAGATTATTAGGTTTTTCTGTCCGTGGCAGTTCCAATTACATTCACTACCAATTTCAAGATGATGATTGGCTATTGTTCGGAAGTGAAACCACTGGCTTATCAACAGAAGCTTTGTCAATTTGCGATGCTCTGTTACACATTCCAATGGCTCAACCAGGTGTTCGCAGCTTGAATTTATCAGTCAGTGTAGCTATCGGTCTATTTGAAGCCCGTCGTCAGTTAGGTTATTTACTTTAATTGTGAACCAGAATTTGCGTAAGTAATTTTTCTTACGCAAAATATGTATTTTCATTACGAAATAAGACTTTTAAGTTCGTGAATCTTTGGTATATATATTGAATATTGTGATATTCGCTACGTTATTTCTGCGCGTCAACTGTAATAATATTGAAAAATTGAAAAAAATAGATGTTTTTATGATAAGAAATTTGTATATCAAATTTCATCACTTGGCAAATTTGAATGATAGATTTTGATGAATTAAAAAGCTGGAGGAATAGGGAACAAAAAATGCAAAACCCTTTCTTATATAGACTTTGCGGCCTTTTTGGTGCATAAATATTTTTCAGGAGCAAAAAAGCAGTTGTGAGTTTGTACGGTTGTTTTTTAGGGAATAATCAACGTAAAGTCTCCTGTTGGGAAGACGGATCTGCTAAAAAACCCTTGAAGATCTTTACATCAGGGGGCATCGCTTTTCCAGAAGTCTTAGTGAGAATTGCTCACAGCGACTGTTTCCTTGGAAAGTATCATGTATTTTCTAGTCAGACCGCCGCAAGCAAGAGTAACTGAAGACAACTCTGTGAATAGCAAACTGTGTGAGGGGGTGAGGAGTTAAACGGACAAGTCAGCATAGCAACTTTATTAAGGTTTGCTAACAGGTGTGAACTTGTCTAAATCAGAGAACCAGGTTAATCTTGCCTAAGTATCTCTGGTAAATGTGATCTTGATCTATCGTGTGATGTGATCTAGATCGTTGACTAGTTCCAACTGGAAAATCTAGGTCAGTTAAGCACTATTGATCATAGGAGGTCGTCTTTGAAACGAGCATTAAAAAAAAGAGTAAAAGCTGTGTTGAATAATACCCCTAGCAGCGATGATGCCCCAGTGGATCAACTGAACGTGGCGAACAATAAGGCGAATCGCCGAGCGCGTACACAAGTAGCCATGATTGGTTTAGCAATATCGATGGGAGCAACCAGCCTTTTGGTGACTCGGCAAAGCGATCAAGCCCAAGCAGCAGCACCTGTAGGTAGCCAGAAAGCCACCTCAAATGCTTCTGTTACCTCTGATAATCAAGTGAAATTTGCTCCCACAAAGCTGGGGACTCCTGTAGTCTTATCAGCAAGTGTGCCAGAAAATTCTGTCATAGTTGAACCAACAGCAGTTTCACAATTGCCTGGGCTTGAAGCTAAATGGCAGGTTTTGGCAAGTGGAATGTCTGTGCCAGTTTCTACCTCAGAAACTCTTTCTCAAAATTTAGCAGCTTACAAAACTTCCATAGATAAGCAAGACCAAAAATCACAGCTACAGCAAGCTCAAGAGTCTGGAGAACAGCTTGCTCAAACTAATGGTGTTGATGGTCAACAAACTACATTTATAAAAACCCAAGCACAAACAAATGTAGCAGCAGATAACCAAGCTGCTAGCAGTGAAATTAATCCTCAATTGAAGGCACAGCAAGAATTTGCTCTGAATCGCCTCCAGGAAAAATCGAGCCGTTTAAGAAAAAGTCTGGCGGAGTTGCGGTCTGAGGAGTCAAAAGATTTATCCAAAGATACCTCTGGCTTAAAAGAGCCAACGGTTATAGCCAATCAGTTGCCCGCTCTGAACACCAACGGCACAGTTATTGAACAGTCGCCAACTGCGACCAATAATAATCAAGATCAGCTGGTAACAACTGTACAACAGCCACAAGCGATTACTATACCTGTGCAGCAACCAGCAATAGCTGCACCAATAGTTACACCAGTTGCACCGGTTGCACCAACGATTACTGCACCAACACAACAGGCTAATTACGAAGTCAAACCAGGAGATACCCTAGCAGCGATCGCTAGCAGATACAATACTTCTGTTTCTGAATTAGTCAAAGCCAATGGCATCAGTAATCCCAATCAGCTGCAAATTAGCCAAAAATTGGTGATTCCTGTAGCTCAGAACCCCAGTAACAGACAGTACCCAATTAACTCGGAAATAGCTAGTACTCCTGTTAACCCCACTAGCGTTAATTCCCAGCCAATTACCGTACCAACACCTGTTTTAGAAGATAACAGCAGTGTTGCTGTACCAACAACATCCTCTGAAGATAGCGACAACCAAGCAACAACCCCAGTTGAGCCAGAAACAACTGCGACTAACCCCATTACTCAAGGTATAGGTGGTGACACCCCTGTTCCCAGAGCTTTCGTAGAAATACAGAAACCGAAAAAGTCTAATGACAGAGTAGCTAGAGCTAAAAACGAGCGTCTACGCAGCTTACAAGCTGAAATCAAAAGACTACAAGCAAAATACCGCGCTCAACAGTCTGGCAGAAATGCTACATCACAAAATACAGAAGATGTAGCTATACCCATTCCTGTAGCTAGTCCCAATGACTTGAGAGTCTCTAGACCTGTTGCGAATCAAAGTAATTTTTCTATTCCCATTACTGTTCCCACACCTTTAACATCTGGCTACGCTAACGAACCAGTTAAGCCAACATTCCGAGCTACTCGTCCTCTAAATAATGAGCCAATTAACCCGGAGTTCCTGCCTAACCGTGAACCTAGTCAGTTGAAACCATCCCGAAATCCATCGAGTGTGAGAGTAGCAACACCTCCAGCCGGTTTGGATGCTGCCGAATCTTTAGGCAATATGCGGGGAAGAACTGTGTCTCCTGGTAAGCTACCACCATTAGCTGCTGTAGACCAATATTTACCCAGAACCATTGATGAGAATACACCTCTTCCATCAAGTTCTTCTACTGCGTACATTTGGCCAGCAAGAGGTGTACTGACATCTGGCTATGGTTGGCGTTGGGGAAGAATGCACAGAGGTATTGATATTGCTAACGCTGTTGGTACGCCAGTTATTACAGCATCTGATGGGATTGTCGAAAAAGCAGGCTGGAATAACGGCGGCTATGGCAATCTTGTAGATATCCGTCATGCGGATGGCAGCTTAACTCGTTACGCTCACAACAGCAAAATTTTCGTCCGAGTCGGTCAACAAGTAACCCAAGGACAGCATATTGCTAATATGGGCAGTACTGGTTTTAGCACTGGGCCACACCTGCACTTTGAAATTCATCCAGCAGGTAAAGGAGCAGTTAACCCCATAGCTATGCTACCGAAAAACCGCATCTAACTAAGACCTGTTTTTAATTTCAGTATTAGCTAGTTATAACGAGGGAGTGATTAAGCTCCCTCGTTTACTATTGCACCAAACTAGCTTTGCTCTATAGGTGATAATTGGTCAATTTTGACTTTGACTTCGGCTAGCGATCGCTTAGAATAGAAAGGTTGTCAAGAATTGCGATATCGGCTATCATGGCTGTTCCTAAGAAGAAAACATCTAAATCTAAACGAGATAAACGTCGGGCTACCTGGAGACACAAGGCTGCTGTGGAAGCACAAAAAGCTCTTTCCTTGGGTAAATCTATTTTGACGGGACGTTCTACATTTGTCTATCCTACTGCTGAAGAAGAAGACGAAGAAGAATAAGAAAAAATTGGTAATGAGTAATTGGACTTACCTAATTACCCATTACCCATTACCCATGACTGATGATCAAATAATCACATCAACACTAAAGTATCTATAACCCCTAATTTTTGGATTTTCAAATAAATTAATATTTAGGGGTATAAATTTTGGTAACTCTTACCCCTACACCCCCACACTAAGCTGTTGACTCTGTACCTTTTCAGGGGTGAAAAATTCATGCACAATCCTTTCCTTCTTTAAGTAATGAGTAATAAGTAATGAGTAATGAGTAAATACCCATTAGTTATTACTTATTGAATTTGGTTCACCGATGATGACCCCAAAACTTTATGAATCAAGAATAGGTAAAGTTCATCAAAGTGAACACCCTACCCCTACACCCTATACAAAAAATGTAACTATGCTAGGGAAATTTTTTCAGAAACCAGATCCAGAATATAGCGATCGCGTCCCCCCAGGACAACACTTAGCTAAGGGTTTTCCGGTGTTAACCTACGGTGCAGCACCACAAGTTACTATAGAAGAATGGGAATTTCGGGTTTGGGGTTTGGCTAAACCTGTGGTGTTGAGTTGGTCAGATTTTATGAGTCTACCTCAATACGAGTTCACCGCAGATTTCCACTGTGTCACCCGTTGGTCTAAGCTTGATGTGAAGTGGACGGGGATTAAAGTTACTGATTTTATGAATTTAATTGAGGTAGATCCCAAAGCAGCCCATATTATGGAACATTGCTATGGGGGCTACACTACTAATATTGCAATGGCCGATTTTGTCAGGGAAGAAAATTTTTTCGCCTTTAAGTTATTTGGTGAACCATTACCCAGAGAACATGGGGGGCCGATGCGGTTAGTTGTACCCCATCTCTACGCTTGGAAAAGTGCTAAATGGATTAATGGTTTGGAGTTTTTAGAAAAAGAAGAATTTGGTTTCTGGGAACGCAATGGCTACCATACTCGTGGTGAGCCTTGGGCGGAAGAAAGATATAGTTATTAATTCACGTCTAATGTCAATTAAAATCTTCCGAGTACCTAGATATTTGTAGGGGCGGGTTCACCGAGATCAAAAGTTAATCATGAATGATGTTTGTTAACCCGCCCCTACCAAGTTTGATACACCGCAATTAGGGGCGGGTTCACCGAGATCAAAAGTTAATCATGAAAGATGTTTGTTAACCCGCCCCTACTATTGATTGGATAGACGGTTTTCCTGATTCACATCAGGCGTAATTCGTAATTTTTTAAACTGTATTGAATTAACGAATAATTAGCTTTAACAACGATAATTTACCTTTGTATGGTGCGTATCGCCAATTAATGTCTAGCCAGAAGGAATTTTTTAAGACGCTTTTATAATGTGAAAAGGTGTCGAAACTGGCTTTACCGTGGTAACTGCCAATACCGCTATTGCCTACACCACCAAAGGGGAGAGATGATACAGCAAATTGCATGGCTATGTCGTTGATACATACTCCCCCTGATGAGGTATTTTGTAGGATGTGTTTTTGTAGTGTTTCATTGCGGGTGAAGAGGTATAAAGCTAGGGGTTTTGGTTGGGAATTAATTAGGGCGATCGCAGTTTCTATATCTGTATATTCTATGATGGGTAAAATCGGCCCGAAAATTTCTGTCTGCATGATCGGATCTGTTAAAGATACCTGATCAATTAATGTCGGAGCAATATATAATTCTTCTGGTTTAGTCTCACCACCAATGATGATTTCACCATTGTTTAATAGTTTAGCTAAATGCTCAAAATGCTTTTGATTAATAATTCTGGGATAATCTGGGCTATTGGCGGGGTTTTCACTATAAAATTCTTTGATAGTTGTTTTTAAAGCCGCAACTAAATCTGGTTTAATGGCTTTGTTGACTAATAAATAATCCGGTGCTACGCAAGTTTGTCCAGCATTAATAAATTTACCCCAAATAATGCGTTTCGCTGTATGTTCTAAGTTAATATTTGTATCAACAATGCAAGGGCTTTTACCACCTAATTCTAAGGTGACTGGGGTGAGAGTTTTTGCTGCTTCTGCCATAACGATTTTACCAACGCCAGGGCTACCAGTAAAAAAGATATGATCAAATTTTTGTCGTAATAGTTCTTGACTGGTTTCTATTCCTCCCTCAACTACAGCTATATAATCACTCTCAAAGTATTTACTAATAATTTCAGCGAAAAAATTAGAGGTATGGGGCGCAAGTTCTGAGGGTTTAATTATCGCACAGTTACCAGATGCGATCGCACCGACTAAAGGAGCAATAATTAACTGAAATGGATAGTTCCAAGCTCCCATAATTAAGACAATACCTAATGGCTCTGGGATAATTTGGGCTGAGTATTGTATAAGTTTTAATGGCAGGGGTGCTTTTTGGGGTTTCGTCCAGTTTTTTAGATGCTTGATGGCATAATCAATTTCTCTAATAATAAATAGTTCTGTAGCATAGCTTTCAAATTCGGATTTATTTAAGTCTGCTTTGAGTGCTTCAATAATTGCTGATTCATGGGTTTTAATTAATTGTTTAAGTTTTTTGAGTTGTGTGAGACGAAAATCAATATTTTTGGTTGTACCAGTGTCAAAAAAATCTTTTTGCTTTTGTAAAGTTTCTGGGATGTTTGATTTTGTGGTTAGAATCATTTCACAATTAACTGCTGACTGTTAAAAGTTGACAATGCCATTACGAATTACGAATTACGTAGGCGGAAGCCTTGTCTCCGAGACGCTACGCGAACCCGTAGGGTATTACGAATTACGAATTAATTGGCAGTGAGACAATAAATACACTACCTTTTCCTAATTCAGAATTGACAAATATATTACCGTGATGGGCTTCGACAATGCGTCGGGAAAGATACAAACCTAAACCACTACCAGAAATTTTGTGACTACCTTGGCGAAATCTTTCAAAGAGGGTGGCTTGCTCGGCGGGGGGAATACCTCGCCCGGTATCTGCTATTTCTATATTTATATATTTAATGTCATCGTGAGGATATTTGAGGCGGATAGTTACTGAACCAGACTCAGTAAATTTGATGGCGTTACCGATGAGGTTGGTAAATAGACGATGTAACTCTAGGCGATCGCCTCTGATGGTGCTATTGGTTGTATCATCAAATTCTAGATTGAGGTTTAAGTCTTTGGATGCGGCTAGGGGTGTGAGTTCTCCGGCGACTTCTCGGAGTAATTGATTTAAATTGACTGGCTGAAATGCCAAGGTTTTGCGCCCAGCTTCAAAGCGATAAACTTCTAATAAGGTATTAACCATTGATAACAAGTTGCTATTACTACGCCCCATAATCACGATCGCTTCCTGCATTTGGGGGGATAATGTGCCTAATGCACCTTGTTGAAATAGGGTTAACATTCGATCTGCTGCTACTAGGGGAGTACGTAAATCATGGGTGAGACGCGAGACAAAATCTTCTCGCTGCCGGGCTATTTCATCCCGCTCATCCATGCTACGCTTTAACCGTAACAGCGATCGCACTCTTGCTAATAATTCATCAACTGTCACGGGTTTACGGATAAAATCATCCGCACCTAAATCTAATCCCCGCGCCACATTCGGCGCATCGTGGGCAGTAATTAACAAGATAGGAATGTATTGTTGTAACTGCATCTTTCCCCGAATGTGCTTAGTCACTTCATAACCATCCATTCCCGGCATCATTAAATCTAGCAGCACTAAATCACAAGGAGATGCTTGCAGTTGTTCTAAGGCGGTAAAGCCATTTTCTGCGGTATTAATTGTGTAGCCTTCTTCCTCCAAAATGGTTTTAATTAAAAACACATTATCAGGAGAGTCATCCACAACAAGAATTTTACCGGGGTGAGAAGTGTGTGAACTCATGAGAGGCAGGGGGCAGGGGGCAGGGGGCAGGGGGCAGGGGGCAGGGGTTTAGTTTTAATCTAATAATCTAAATATAGGACTCATATTTGATTTTGGAACAGATTAGTAGATATGTACTCACACACTCCCCAAAGTTTTCGGTGCGTTACAGCTTACGCCTAACACACCCTACATATGTTACATATACTTAGATTTTTTCATAAATGAAATCAGATGTCTATACAAGTAGAACGAGTTGAAAAAACCGAACTATGTTAACTAATGTAAAAGGAATAAGATTGAGTTCGTAGTAAGGACTTTAGCCCTGATTTGTTCGCGGAGCGTCTCGCAGAGAGAACTACAAGCCGTAAAAAACCGGGTTTCTGAACGAAAGATTAAGGTTTCTAAGCTGAAGGATTTGCAAGAAACCCGGTTTTTGAGTCATGACTTCAATGATTTTCTTCTTGGTTTTGCTGTCTAGTTAAGTCGAGATATTGAGAAAGTCCAACATCCAGGTTATCTGTATCGCGCCTAGCTTCCATCACATCACGCTGGAGGTTACGCAAAAGATGCAATAAAAGCCTGTCGCAAATCTCACCCACCAGCAAACTAGCTAAAAATACCGCCGCCGTACAAGTAATCACCGCAAACAAACCCAAAGGCGCGATAATCAAAATCACCCAAGTAGTTGCAGCATTCACTACAGCCACAATCCAACTACGATATCGAATCAATTTTTTCGCCACAGAAATAGACATAATCTTTACCCCCTTTAGTTAATTAAGGATGAGATTATTCTATACCCCCTTGGAAGACCCCTCTTCCAAGCCTATAGATAATAAAAATACAGTTAATTGTCAACCCTGAACAGGTGACTAACTTAACTCCCATATATTCCCACCTACTGGCATGGCAAGCCTTAGATGTTGCAAAAAAATTGTAGGTTGGGTTGACGTAAGGAAACCCAACAGCAATATCTATGTTGAGATGCGTAGGTTGGGTTGAACGAAGTGAAACCCAACAATCACAAGACTTTGAGGTGTTGGGTTTCGTTCCTCAACCCAACCTACATTTGCATCATATTTTTTGTGAAATGGTATTACTTCCGCGTAGCGGTATTACCAATTACGAATTACGAATTACAAATGACTACTCTCTATCTCACCGAACCCGGAACTATTGTGCGTTATCGCAATGAATCTTTAGTGATTGTCAAACAGGAACAGTCTACAAATTGCCGTTTAGCGGAGTTGACACTGGTGATAGTTTTACCAGGGGTACAATTAACAGATGTGGTAATCTCTTTATTACTTGACCGAGGAATTGAAACGATTTTTCTCCGTCAAGATGGGCAATTTCGCGGTCGTTTGCAAGGACAATTTGCTACAAACCCGACTTTGCGTCTAGCACAGTACCGCACTGTAGAAACAACTTTTGGCATGGCGTTAGCACAAAAGTTAGTTATGGGTAAAGTTCGTAACCAACGGGTGCTGCTACAACGGCGTAACCGTGGGACTAATGGACAAATCAGTGAATTAACCGAAGCGATCGATTTAATTAGTGCTTATGCTTCCCAGTTAACTAATACTACAACACCCCTAAATCGGAATGAACTGATGGGAGTGGAAGGAATTTGCGCTCGTACTTATTATCAAGCACTTAAACATTGGTTTCCTTCTCAGTGGAATTTTAACGGACGCAATCGTCGTCCACCACTAGATCCTGTGAATGCCTTGCTCAGTTGGGGATATGGGGTTTTATTGGCGCGGGTGTTTGCAGCCTGTGTTCAAGCGGGACTTGATCCTTATTTGGGATTTTTTCACGCTATTGAACCATATCGCCCAAATTTGGTATTAGATTTAATGGAAGAATTTCGTCCAGTAGCGGTAGATCAAGCTGTGATTTCTCTAATTCAGTCGGATTTATTGACACCGGATGATTTTCAACCTTCGCCGGATGGGGTAGGGATTTGGTTGGGAACTATGGCGAAAAAGTTATTACTAGGTGAGTTAGAAAGGAAGTTTCGTACTTCTATACTTTACCCACCGCAAAATCGTCAGTTAAGTTTGAGTCAAATTTTACTAGAACAATGCCGCAGTTTAGGACGCTGTTTAGTACAGTCGAGTTTAGATTATGAGGCGTTTGTTATTAAATGACTTGGTTGGTAGTAAGGACTTTAGTCCTTTCTCCTCTACAGATAATTTACGTCTAATGTCAATTCAAATCTTGCGAATACCTAGATATTTGTAGGGGCGGGTTCACCAAGATCAAAACTTAATCATGAATGATGTTTGTTAACCCGCCCCTACGAAGTTTGATACACCACACCCATAGGCTATTTATCGGAAAAAGTTAGGTTTAAAAAAAGGACTAAAGTCCTGACTACGAACGGGAGATTAATTTTACGCGATGTGCGACTTATTCTAGAAACCCCTCTCCAAACCTCTCCCCTGCAAGGAGAGAGGCTTTAACTCTTGCTCCCCTTCCCTTGTAGGGAAGGGGTTGGGGGTTAGGTTTGAGAGAAAGTAAGGGAACAGCTTAGTAGGGTGCGTCAGTATGAATAACCTCTTAGTATAGTTAGGTTTTATCGCACTGACGCACCCTACAGTTTGGATACTTTTTTATCTGGAAGTCCCTAATTATGGCAAAACTTTATTTAGTATGTTACGACATACCAGACGACAAGCGGCGGACTAAGTTGGCGAAGTTGTTAGAACAACGGTGTCAACGGGTACAGTATTCGGTGTTTGAGTGTCCTTTAGAGGAGTCAGCTATTAACTCTTTATTGGAAAAGCGTTGGCTACCGATTTTGAAGTTGAATGAGGATAGTTTAAGGGTTTATCCTCTAGATGCAACTGCAAAACAACAAACACGAGTTTATGGCAGTCAGCCGCCTTATGAACCCCCAGATTATTTAATTTTGTAAAGTTGGATGTCTGGTTTTTGGTGGGGGTTTACAGGCTGGAGTTGATGATTTTGCTAGTGTTTGGCGGTTTGTAACGGAATGTAAAGTTAGCCGCAACTTTGTCGCGTCGATTTATAGTAAGTAAGGGTGAGTAAAGTTGTGTAAATAAAAGAAAAGTTTGTTTTTTTGACTTGACTACTGGAGCTTTTTCGTTTAAATTATCTATAAAGCTGATTTTTTGCGAAAAAGGCTTTTGGATTTTTGTACTGATGCTGTAGGTCACATCTCTATATCCGTACCTCGGCGCAACCGAACCTTGAAAACCAAATATATCAATAGTTTCCAAAGGGTAAGGTTAAACACCACCTATTCCCCGCAAGGGGACGGAAACATTGTATTCATCGTCTAAAATAGTGGCGTTATTTATTTCTTTCAAGTTAAACACCACCTATTCCCCGCAAGGGGACGGAAACCATATAAACCAAAGAAGATTTTATTTTCTTCAGTTGCGGTTAAACACCACCTATTCCCCGCAAGGGGACGGAAACTTACGAATTAACTAACTTATCTAAGTTTCAACTTGGTATAGTTAAACACCACCTATTCCCCGCAAGGGGACGGAAACCAATTAAACTATGCTACTTCATCTACTATAACACTTAATAAGTTAAACACCACCTATTCCCCGCAAGGGGACGGAAACATATCTAATTGATAAACTTACTCGTATTGTCCCAAATTGGCGGTTAAACACCACCTATTCCCCGCAAGGGGACGGAAACGATATGATATTTGTTTTACCATGTTCATCGAACGTGAGTTAAACACCACCTATTCCCCGCAAGGGGACGGAAACTTGATCATTAATTAGTGATTTCACATGATCGCAAGCATCCCGTTTGTTAAACACCACCTATTCCCCGCAAGGGGACGGAAACTGCTGATTGTCGATTGGGCTTAATCTTTGGATATTTCATTTTAAAAGTTAAACACCACCTATTCCCCGCAAGGGGACGGAAACCCTACAATCATTTCCCCAGTGCTTTAACTGGCAATAGTTAAACACCACCTATTCCCCGCAAGGGGACGGAAACTTAAACCAGCGAACTTCTACTGGTTCACCAATTTTAAAGTTAAACACCACCTATTCCCCGCAAGGGGACGGAAACTGATCGCGCATCTTCGACTATCGTCTCGAATATTATCGTTAAACACCACCTATTCCCCGCAAGGGGACGGAAACTTTATCAACATCGGATGTATTTTTGTGCAATCTATGTTAAACACCACCTATTCCCCGCAAGGGGACGAAAACACATTAAACAATTAACCAACTAAAAACATCCTCAACAGTTAGAGAGAGATTGATATTGCTGAGAATGGGTAGCTGATCTTTACCTGTAAACATTTCAACCCGTTGGTTGGGGAGTATAGTTAAAATACTGGCATCCTCTGGAACAATTAACCATCCTAGTTCTGTGCCATATTGAGAACAAAGCAGCAGTTTACGCAGAACTTTGACGAGAGCTTGATCAGGGGATAAAATTTCTATTGCCCAGTCAGGATAAATTTCAAATCGGTTACTAATTCTCCCCGACGGTTCACGGGGAATACGCTCCCAACGAAATACAGCAATATCAGGAACAATTGCTGCACCTCCAAAAATACAACGCAATTCAGGGAAAGCTAAGGCAGTTTTTTCAGGTTCAGCCACTGCATTGATAGTGGACACAAGTTTACCTTGAAGGCGGCTATGTTCTCCTTGGGGCATAGGTTTTTCAGTAATTGTTCCGTCAATATATTCAGAGGCGGGTTTAGTTTCGGGGAGTTGCAAGAATGCGTCTAAAGTGATGGAATTGACTAGTGTAGTCATTTGATTTTCTGCCCAAATTCTCTTACTTCAATATTAATGGCGGCTATTTTACACACTCAAAAAAGTTGGCATGGCAAACTTAACTTAGTTTATAGCGATCGCCTAGGTAAAACAGAGTTAATTTACAATCACCACCAAGCACCGCTAAAAGTACAACGTCCGTTCTATCCAGAAGGGGAAAAAGTCTGTCATAGCATTATTTTACATACAGCCGGGGGAGTTGTGGGAGGCGATCGCTTATCTACTAATATCCATCTCCAACCTCACAGCCAAGCTGTCATTACTACCGCCGCCGCCGGCAAGATATATCGTAGCAATGGCTTAGAGGCACAACAAACCATAGATATTAAAATTGATGCCGGTGCTTGTTTAGAATGGCTACCCCAAGAAACAATATTATTTAACGGGGCAATTTATCGCCAAAACTTACGAGTAGAATTAGCAAGCACAGCTAAATTTATAGCCTGGGAAATTACCCGATTTGGGCGCAGTGCGAGGGGAGAGAAATTTTACCAAGGAAAATGGCGATCGCACACCGAAATCTGGCAAAATAATTTACCAGTCTGGATAGATCGTCAATACCTACCCGGTAATGAAGCAGTCTTCCACAGTCCCCACGCTTTATCAGGACAACCAATAGCTGCTAGCTTTATTTACGTAGGTAGTTCAGTTACTCAAGACACCATTGAAAAAGTGCGTTCTATATTTACCCCTCATTCAACAGTCAACCCTGAAAATTTAACCTCTATAGGCGTTACCACCTTAGAAAATGGATGTTTGTGTCGATACCGTGGTGCTTCTACAGCTGAAGTGAGAAACTGGTTTACATCCGTGTGGCAAATGCTACGATTTGATATCTTCAATCGTAGTCGTTGCATACCGAGAGTGTGGGGATAATTCGTAATTCTTAGGGTGCGTTACGGCTTACGCCTAACACACCGTCAGCTTTGGGGGGAGTGAAATCAACCGTGATTTTACTGTTCACTGTTAAAGTTTGGCGTTGCATAAATGCGGGATGATTTCTATCACGCAGAGGCGCAGAGACGCAGAGAGGATAAAGAGTTTGAAATTTCAGTATATCCAATTTCATCCCTTGATTCAGCAACGCCAAAGTTTTAATATCAACAGTAGGGTGTGTTAGGCGTAAGCCGTAACGCACCGTCAGCTTTGGGGGGAATGAAACCAAGCGTGATTTTACTGGTAACTGTAAAAGTCTTGATATCAACAGTTAGAATAAGTTACTCTGTTCGGTGAAATTATATTTTTATGATTTGGTATAAATATGCAACTTACGCCACAAGAAAAAGATAAATTACTGATTTTTACTGCCGCTTTATTAGCAGAAAGGCGGAAAAATAGAGGTTTGAAATTAAATTATCCCGAAGCAGTGGCTTATATTTCGGCTGCGATTTTAGAAGGGGCGAGAGATGGACAAACCGTAGCGGAATTAATGAGTTATGGCACAACTTTATTAACTAGGGATGATGTTATGGAAGGTGTGTCGGAAATGGTGCATGAAGTGCAATTAGAAGCCACATTTCCTGATGGTACAAAATTAGTTACAGTGCATAATCCGATTCGATAAACTCCTGATAACAAAAAAATGTAATACCAATTTAATATGAAGTTGCGCCAAATAAATGATGTAGAGACGTTGCATGCAACGTCTCTACAG
>JBODRP010000062.1:0-21261 GCA_050633005.1 Trichormus sp.
AATGCCATAAATTCAGTGTTGAAATTTGGCTGGATTTATGAGCCATCCCCAACACCAACATCACCTCCTCCATCTGTGACATTACCCGATGAAGCATGGGTTTTGCCATCCCAGGAGATTTTGCAACAAATATATCACCTAGCAATGATGGGAGATATTCCTGCAATTGAGGGAATGATGAAAGAACTCACTCAACAAAATACTCAACTGACTTTGTTTGCAGATGAATTGAGTAAACTGACTGCCAATTTTCAAACTGCAAAAATCCGTAAATTACTCAAATCTTTGATCACAACCGAGTTACGCCAATGATGCTTACTCCCCACTCAAAACCAGTACATATCCTCTTAGTTGACGATAATCCTAATAATCTCAAGGTGCTATACGAGGCCATTCAAGGACATGGTTGGAAAGCTCTCATGGCGACAGATGGAGAGTCCGCAATTGAGCAAACAGAATATGCCCTTCCCGATTTAATTCTTCTGGATGTGATGATGCCAGGAATTGACGGCTTTGAAACTTGTCGTCGGCTGAAAATTAATCCCATCACCCAGAATATTCCCGTGATTTTTATGACTGCTCTTGCTGATGCTACAGACAAGGTAAAAGGATTAGAAATTGGTGCGGTTGACTACATTACTAAACCCTTTCAACAAGAAGAAGTAATTGCTCGATTAAAATTACATTTAAAAATCTCCCATCTCACCCAAACATTAGAAGCATCTGTCAAAGAGCGTACCGCAGAATTAACTCAATCTCTAGAGGAATTACAGCAAACGCAACTACAACTAATTCAAAGTGAAAAAATGTCTGTTTTGGGACAACTTGTGGCAGGTATTGGTCATGAAATTAATAACCCAATTGGGTTTATTGCTGGTAGTTTATCTCATATTGAAGAATATACAAGTGGTCTGTGTCGGCTAGTTAATCTCCAACAGCAGAAGTTACCAAATTTAGACCCGGAAATTGAAAATTTAGTCAAAGAAATCGACTTGGAATATATTCATGAGGATTTACCAAAATTACTCAATTCAATGAACCAAGGAATTGATCGCCTCAAAGATATTAGTTTATCTTTGAGAACTTTTGCTCGTGCTGATATGTCCTCACAAGTAGAGTTTCAAATTCACGAAGGAATTAATAGTGCTTTGATGTTGTTAAAGCATCGGTTGAAAGGAATTGACAATCATCCTGCAATCACGGTGATTACAGAATATGGTGATTTACCCCCAATAAGTTGCTATCCTGGACAACTTAACCAAGTATTCATGAATATTATTGCTAATGCTATTGATGCTTTTGAAAAACCCCAGTCCAAGGATTCTCAGCAGGTAATGCAGGGAGCGATCGCATCTAGTTCTCCTACTATCAAAATTATTACATCCGTTGATTCTCAGCGAGAAAATGTCACTATTTGTATTCAAGATAACGGCTGTGGTATGCCTCCAGAAGTGCAAGCCCGAATTTTTGAGCAATCTTTTACCACTAAGCCTGTAGGTAAGGGAACGGGATTAGGATTGGCTATTAGTTACGAAATTATTGTGAATAAACATCATGGACAGATTACTTGTTCATCTATCCCTCATCAGGGAACAAAGTTTATCATTAATCTGCCGATTAGTTGAAAAAATAGAGACGCTGCCATACAACGTCTCTAAAAACCTGGAAATCTTGACTTTTAAACCAGAGATAGGGAGTAAACCTGACCATCAATTAATAGTCTGGTAATGCCTTTAGCTTGCAAATGAGTGCGAGCCTTATGCAGCATTTTACTATCAGGAACTTTAATCACGCGATCGCGCTTGGTCGAAAACCGCTTGGCGACACGATGATTATCAAACACAGGTAAAGTTCTTTGCTGGGTTTCCAGGCTGGGAATTTGTCCTAAATCACCAAAATCTTTCAGGGGTCTGGTAATTAATTCTGAGGAGCGGTCAATTACCAAATAGCAAGTTTTAGGCAAGCTAGCTACTGATAATGGTAAGACTTGAACTGGTATTTCTCCTAGCCTCCGTCTACTGACAAGGGGTCTTGGGTGTTCAAAATCTTCTTCTTCCTCCTCATAATCTTCTTCGTCTTCTAAATCCTCCTCATCTTCTAAATCCTCAGACTCGTCTAGTAAATCTTCTCCCAGCATTCTGGCAATAGCAGTGACATCCGTTTTGTCATCCTCTAGCAAAGGAGTGGAAATATCTCCTATTTCCTCCACTTGTTCTACTGGGATTTCTAACTGCTTGGCAACTGCTGGCTTTGGCTTTGGTGTTACCTCTGCTTCTGTTACAGCACGTTTTCGCACACTTCTAACAGGCTGGGTTGGTTTTTCTGCCTCTTCTAGCTCTGGTGAAGTTACAGGTTCTTCTACCTGCCTTGGCGGCTCAATAACAGCAGATTTTAAACGTGGTTTTTCCTGGCTTTTAGCTGCTACTTCCAGTTCTGGTTGAATAAACACCGGTATTTGTTCATAGCTGACTTGCGCTCTACCTTCAGGAGTCCTAGCCGCACGTTTTAATGAAACGAGGTATTCGTACTCATCCTCTGGCAAGGTACTCTTAAGCAGACGGCTAATGGTGGAGTTACTCACGTCATAGCGTTCTGCTAAAGTTGAGGTTGTTTCCGCAGTCTCTCGATACAATTTGAGAATTTCTTGTTTGTCAGAATTTGTTAGTTTTCTCACGGTAGACACCAATTTTCTATGCTCGTTTTCTTGTGCGCTCCCGCCTAGTTCGGCTTAATGATGCGTCATATTCTAGGGCTGCCCCCATACCAAATAACACTCCACTAAACACCCAAAACACTTCTAAAAGTTCTCCACTTTGATAATTTGGACCCTGGGCGTATTGAAACCACATATCTGCAATGTAGAGCGAAAACGCGGCCGCCGCAATCATTCTCCAGGATTGAGCAACTCGTCCTCCCCAAAAGGCTAATAGCAGCGTGGTGGCGATAATTAATAGCAGCACGTCGCTGACTATGTAAAATGAGTTCAAAATTGTGGCTAATACGTCTCTAGAGCCTTTTGCTTGCTGCATAGAAATCCACCATGCCAACACGCTACCAAAGACTCCAATTCCTAAGACAACTAACCATTGCCATTTTTCTAGATTTATTCGCCTAGCAGCCACAGCTAAAATCATGCCTATACCCAAAGATATGTACGTTAGTACAAAAAACACGTCGCCAATGGATACATCCGGTTCATCTTGTAAGACTATTTCTGTGTAACCAAAAAATATCCCTCCTAGGAAATAAGAAATCATACCTATGGCAATAGCTAGCCAGACATTTCGACTACTCACAATGTGTTGACTACGCCAATTCCTTAAGCATAAAATCCCAGCACCCAGATAAGCTAAAGCTTCAAAAATATTTGTACCAATTACGTACCATTCGGCACGGGTTTCTACACCATCAGATCCAGGAACTTTGGCACTAAACAATAAAAAGTATAGCAGTGCCAGTACACCCCAGCCAATACTAGCTAAGACTATGTTTTGGGTAGTAAACAACGATTTAGTAGAGAGGGGTGAATTTTTGTAAGAACTATTCATAGGAGGTGACTAAATGCACTCTGGCAAAATTGTGGTCAGCAAGAACTTCTATATGCACAACTGTAAGTAAATAGCAACCGTCACTAGTTAGTTGCTTTGTGGCAAGTTCTATGCTATTGCCACAGTTTACTCAGTGAAGATTGATTTAGCCAAGAGATGAATAGCGATCGCTCTCCTTCTGCCATATCCTCTAAGTAATTGGCTACTTGATTGGCAAAATTGGCATTACCAAAATAAGTCTTGCCTAATTTATGTAGTTCTTGTAAAAAGCTCACTACATGATTTTCTTTCCAAGGGGGAAGTTTGGCAGACTCCAGAGGGTTATTAGCTACCCAGTATTTCACGGCTTCAATTGAACCCATCTCAGGTAGCTGTTGCTGTTTCATCACTTCTGCAATATCTTTTTCAAATAATGAAGCTTGTTTTGCTCCCAAAAACTCTTCAATATCGATGTGAATGGCTTGCAATAGCAAAATACTCGCTTGCACAAAAATACCGTTTTTATTGTGTCCGCCTGTATCATTATCTATTTGGTCTAAGCGGACTTTCCCCCAGACGCTAAAGCGTTCCGGTTCTTCCAGCAACACGCAAGCCTTACCCCGATTATCGGTTAATTCTCTCCACAAGGTTCTTGCTTCTTCTTCTTGGCCAGCTTTGAAGACACTAATCAAGCGAAACGTCTGCCCCTGATAATGGAGAATCGGCACTTGCTGATCCTTTTTTGGGTGCTGAATGCTTGATATTTCAACATCCTGCCGTTTCAAAATAAACATGGCACTAGCAAATTACTCCTCACAGGGGCTTTGTAGATATGCGATTTATAATCTGATTTGGCGACATCGCCAAGAGTGCGATTACTTACGTGGTGTGCAAGAATAGCCTATTCTCAGGCGAGCCACATCAACAGGCAAATAACCACCCATCGACCACATAATATAGCTGATTAATAGCCAATCTGGTGCATTTTTACCTAACTTGCGCCTAGCATCTTAGCCTGTTCATCTGTGAATCCGCAATTTTTTGATTGCTTATTTAAGACTAAGGACGATATAATATTATGGTTGACTCATTTATGAGCCATCAATTTTCTTTGGGCGCGTAGCTCAGTGGATAGAGCCACGGATTTCTAATCCGTTGGTCGCAGGTTCGAACCCTGCCGCGCTCGTTTTCAGTAAACACCAAAAAATAAATTATCCCAGATTGACAAGTTGGTAGGGTGCGTCAGTATGAATAACTTCTGGCTATAGTTAGGTTTTCTGAAACTCACGCGCCCTACATTTTGGATATTTTTTTATCTGGAAGCCCCTCAGTAAACCTCAACCTTTAGAGAGCCTTCATTATGATAAACTGCTCAATGGGCTTGATATTTCCTGAACAAATGCACCATACAAAAGATAAGGGTGATTTAGCTGCTGCTAAGGTCATAACAGATTTAGTGGAAAAAGAATATTCTGTTTTTGTACCAGTAGTTACGGAACACGCGCCCTTTGATTTGATTGCCTACAAAGATGGTAAATGCTACAGAATACAAGCCAAATATAGCAGTACAGGTGTTCTGAAAAACAAAACCAACTGGGCAGATAAAAACGGTTGCCATGAAAGAAAGTACAATTCAGATGACTTTGATTTTTATGGTCTTTATTTACCAGATATAGACAAAGTTGTTTATCCGTCTATAAAGTTTGGGGGTTGTGGTATTAGAACAACTCCACCTAAATCACCCAATCCTTTTTATTGGTGGGAAGATTTTACAGAATTTACTGAAGATGCACCTAAGCGAACTTACAAGGAGTTTGGAATTGATTTAACAACTAGAAAGGTTAATCTAGAGGCTAGAATTTCTACGAGAAAAGTAGAAAGACCATCAAAACAAGAGTTAGAAAAACTTGTATGGGAAAAACCTACAGTCCAAATTGGTAAAGACTTTGGTGTCTCTGATAAGGCTGTAGAAAAGTGGTGTCAGGCTTATGGTATAGAGAAACCACCCAGAGGTTATTGGGTAAAGAAAAAGTTACATAGCAGTTAACACTTGAAAAATTTGCTTTGATTAATTTCAACAGAACGGTTAACGAACTATTTTCTTTGAGGAATGACATTTCTGATCCCACTTTTCAAACCAACACTATCACCTTGGTAACGGGGGATGATATGAATACTAGTGTGCATAATATTTTGACCTGCGGCGCGATTGATATTCATGCCTATGTTAAAACCATCAGGTGCAAATTGTTTTTTGAGGATTTCTTGAATTTTATTAACCATTAACCAACAGGCAGATTGTTCGGAAATTGGTAATTCAAAATAATTGCTGACATGACGTTTAGGAATGACTAAAACGTGTCCTTTGCTGATAGGATAACCATCAAAAATTGCGTAGGCTGTCGTTGATTCAGTTACTAATTTAAGATGTTTATGAGGATTGCAAAATATACAATAATTAGCTGAATTTCTTTGATAGTTGTAATGAGTATATTCATATAATTCTCGTATATCATCTACATAAATAGAATTAAAAGGCAGTTTCGCAATACATTGATATGTAGGCTTTTTATGAACATAATGTTCTCTAAAACCTTCTTTTTTAATATCTCGTCTAACTGCAAAATAAGCCTTACCCCCTGGTTTTAATAAATGGGATACTTCCATCATGACATTTGCTTGTTGCTCAGGAAATAAAACATTTAAAACATAAAAGCAAATTATAGTATCAAATTTATGGTGAGGAAATTGGGGAAAATAGTAAGGATCATAGCCTGTAATATCAAAACCTTTTTGTTGTAATAATTTCACATCATTACCAAAGCCACAACCAAAATCTAATATTTTACCTTGGAGCAGATTTTGATTTAATAAAAACTGTGCAGGAAATGACAGATAATTTCTTTCAATTGCCGTGAGATGGCTAAATTGATTTTTTGGCTGCTTCATGCAATTTGGTTTTGATTTCACTAACGATCGCACAGGGAGTCTATAATTAATTATTCCCTGATGGCATTAGGCGATCGCATCCGGGTCAACACCTAGTTCACGCAGTTTAGCAGCTAATATCTCAGCGCGTTGACGTTCTTGTTCAGCACGTTGACGTTCCTGTTCAGCACGTTGACGTTCCTGTTCAGCACGTTGACGTTCTTGCTGTGCTAGTTCACTACTCCACAATAATAAATTTCCTTCCGTATCCCACCAACGCAGCCAATTCATTGTTTGGCAAAGTCTTTCACCCGGCCAAATTCCCAAAGATAATTCCAACTCAGGAATCCAAAAATGCCCGTTGGTGTCTGGTGACTGTAAAACATATTTTTCATCCTGCAAGCACCTTACTTCTAAAATTGCTTCGTAGGGATCGTAGGTGACGTAGGTGGGAACTTGCAGAATTTTTTCATAAAAATAGAGTTTACCGTATGGGGGACTGGAGCGCACTGATAGTTCACCATTTTCTGTATCTGAAAGAAATTCCATCACTACAGACACAGCCACGCCTTCTAAATGCGGTGTGTAACTACGACGAATCACATCAGCCGCTACAGGCTGGACTTGGGGTACATAAAACCAATCAGGTGCTTTGACAACAATTTTTTTATTAACTGTCGCTACTAGCCCAAAATTAGAGCCGATAAGCATTTGAGGTTGAATACGTCCGTTAGAACCTAAAGCATCTGTAAGTGCTGCTGCAAGAGGGGGTTGCTGAATATTTTCCACTGGGTCGTCAGGTAAGATAAAATCACTGGGGAGTGCTTCCCAAGTAACATTTAATTTTGTTTGAATAGGGCTGATTTGTAGAACCATAAATATATTCTCAAGGAATGAGACAAGGGAAACGATCGCCAATGCCCAATAGTTTAATATTATGGAAACTTGCGATCGCGTACTTCTGTGGCGTAATCTTGTACAGCTTTAGTGATTGTCTCCCGCAAATTTGTGTAGACTTTAGCAAATGGTGGTTGTTTTTCTGATAATCCTAGGATATCTGAGGTCACTAAAACTTGACCATCACAATGAGAACCTGCACCAATACCAATTGTCGGAATAGTCAGTTTTTTTGTAATCTGCATTGCCAAATCTGCGGGTATATGCTCTAAGACAATGGAAAATACGCCCGCTTGTTCTAGAGCGATCGCTTCAGTTAAAATTCTGTTGGCTGTTTCTTCGGTCTTCCCCTGTTGTCGTAAACCTAACTGATGTACTGACTGCGGTGTCAAACCCACATGACCCATCACCGGAATACCCGCCTGTACTAACCGCGCCACAGTGTCCACCATTGCGGGATAGCCACCTTCTAATTTAACTGCTTGCGCCCCTGTTTCTTTTAATACCCGCCCAGCCGAGTGTAGAGCTTGTGAGATACTTTCTTGATAGGTCAAAAACGGTAAATCTACCACTACGAAAGCCCGTTTCACACCACGACGAACAGCTTGGGCATGGTGTAGCATTTCTTCTAAGGTAATTGGCAGAGTATTTTTATAGCCTAAAACTGCCGCCATAGAATCGCCCACTAAGATTAAGTCTACACCAGCCCCATCCAGAATGTGAGCGATCGCACAATCCCATGCTGTCAACGCCACAATTGCACGTCCCTGTTGTTTGAATTGAATTAATTGCTGGGTAGTAATTACCATAGAGGTGACAGGTTACAGGTTATAGGCTACAGGTTGTAGGTTACAGGAGAAAAGTACACCTGTCACCTTTCGGGTTCGCCAGTCGCTAACGCCCTAGCTCACTGATCATCATTTTGGATTATTTAACAGCACGAGTGAAAGCTAGATGAGGTTTGGCGGTTTTCTGTGTCGGCATTAACCAAGCTAGACCTTCAGTTGTCCCAATCCATAATTTATTGGCAACATCAGGTACAATTGCTAGCACTCGACTAGAGGGAAGTCCTGCTACCTCATCTAAAACCGCCCCTGTATTTGGATTTAATCGTAACAAACCATTGTGAGTCCCTACCCACACACTACCATCTTTGGCAAAACGAATTGCAGTTACATTCCTACCTCGTAAACGAGTTACAGAACGTAAAACAATGCCATTTTTGGGGTTAATTACTAGTAAATTATTGGGCATTCCTGCCCAAATTAATCCTTGTGGACTAATAGCTAAAGCTTGTACTGTTGTTCCTGGTAAATCGTTGATGCGCTTCATAATCAACGCGCTGGCAGTATTCACTCTCACTAAACCATCCAACGTCCCCACCCACAATTGACCATCAGCATCTAAAGTCAGAGTATTAGCACTCACACCAGGCAAATTCTTGACCGTAGTCATAATTAAACCTTGGTCGGGACTAATTAAAGCTAAACCATTGTCAGTTCCAGTCCACAAATAACCCCGCTTGTCAACAAGTAATGACAAAACCCGTTTGGAAGGCAAAAATAAATTCTGTGCTGTAATTTGATTGGTGCGTGGTTCTACCCGAATTAATCCTTCATAAGTTCCTACCCATAATCTTCCTACTTTATCTTGGGCTAAAGCACCAATAGCCGTATTAGTTAGACTAACACGCGCCAAAATCTTCCCGGTTTTCGAGTCAATGTGAGATAATCCCCGCCAAGAACCTACCCACAGATTACCCCCAAAATCTGCTAGTAAGTTGCTGACACGATAGTCAATTTCTACCAAACCCTCTTGTATTTCCCGTTCATCAGGTAAGGGGGCTACTCGTGAGGGTGGGGCAGTTGCAGGATAAGCGGGGGACAATTCAGAAGCATCAACTTTAGGAGTCGTTTGTGCTTTCACGCCAATGTTCGGCACAACCATGAAACCGAAAAATATAGCAGTAATTAGTAACTCAGTACCTTTGTGACGTAATACCACGGCGAAATTTCCTCTAAGACACTACCTATAGCCATCACCTAAACTGGCTAAGAATTGATCTCAGTTTTCCCGCCGTTGGTAGTTTTGCAACAGATAGAACTAAGAAAATCAGGTTTAGGGGTATAGGGGTGTAGGGGTGTAGGGAGAGATAAAGTTAGTAGTCAGTAGCAACTAAACGCCCCGCCACTGCTCACAGCACTCATTACAACTAAAGAATACTTTTGTAAAGTGATTGTAACAAAAGGTTTAAAAATTTATGTAATAACAAATTCAAATAAATAAGTTAAAAACTTTCAAAGTTTAACTTATGCAATTTCTTGATATATTGTGAAACAAGTTACAAATTACGCGGTGTGCAATTTTGATCGTTCGCTCATCACTCTACTGGATATTACATCCAGCAAACCATCTCCTGTTCAATGTTTCCCATAAATCAGGAAGACATCAGGAAATTATGGGCAGAAAATCGTGAAAACTAGCCCAACTTCCTAATTCATCTGGGATTCAGGGATATGACTGATACTTTCGGCCTAGCGCGAAGGTAGCGATTAGCAAAAAAATTTTCCTGTTTTTCTCCTTGCTGATAGTGAGATAGAGCGAAGGTGAGCAAAATCTACACAAAACGTGATTTGATAAGTAAAAAGAGTGACATCTTGGAAGGATAAATATGTCTTACAGTCAAACGAAGACTCAGGCAAAGTCTGGGTATCAAGCCGGGGTTAAAGATTACAGACTAACTTATTACACACCTGATTACACACCTAAAGATACAGATATTCTTGCTGCCTTCCGGATGACTCCTCAGCCCGGAGTGCCACCAGAAGAAGCAGGTGCTGCTGTAGCGGCTGAGTCTTCCACTGGTACTTGGACAACTGTATGGACAGACTTATTGACTGACCTAGATCGCTACAAAGGTCGTTGCTACGATATCGAACCCGTTCCAGGCGAAGACAACCAATATATTGCTTACGTTGCATATCCTTTGGATTTGTTTGAAGAAGGATCTGTAACCAATATGTTGACCTCTATCGTAGGTAACGTATTTGGTTTTAAAGCCTTGCGGGCATTGCGTCTAGAAGACTTACGGATTCCTGTAGCATACCTGAAGACCTTCCAAGGCCCTCCCCACGGTATCCAAGTTGAGCGTGACAAATTAAACAAATACGGTCGTCCTTTGTTGGGTTGTACCATCAAACCCAAACTAGGTTTGTCTGCTAAGAACTACGGACGTGCTGTATACGAATGTTTACGTGGTGGTTTGGACTTCACCAAAGACGACGAAAACATTAACTCTGCACCTTTCCAACGTTGGCGCGATCGCTTCTTGTTTGTAGCAGAAGCCATCCACAAAGCACAAGCAGAAACCGGTGAAATCAAAGGTCACTACCTGAACGTAACCGCTCCTACCTGTGAAGAAATGCTCAAACGGGCGCAGTTCGCTAAAGAACTCAATATGCCCATCATCATGCACGACTACCTGACCGCAGGTTTCACCGCTAACACTACCTTGGCTCGTTGGTGTCGTGACAACGGTTTGTTGCTCCACATCCACCGCGCGATGCACGCCGTTATCGACCGTCAAAAGAACCACGGTATCCACTTCCGCGTATTGGCTAAAACCCTGCGGATGTCTGGTGGTGATCACATCCACACTGGTACAGTAGTTGGTAAACTCGAAGGTGAACGCGGTATCACAATGGGCTTCGTTGACCTGTTGCGTGAAAACTACGTTGAGCAAGACAAATCTCGTGGTATCTACTTCACCCAAGACTGGGCTTCCATGCCTGGTGTAATGGCTGTTGCTTCCGGTGGTATCCACGTATGGCATATGCCCGCACTAGTAGAAATCTTCGGTGACGACTCCGTATTACAGTTCGGTGGTGGTACACTCGGACACCCCTGGGGTAACGCTCCTGGTGCAACCGCTAACCGCGTAGCCTTAGAAGCTTGTATCCAAGCTCGTAACGAAGGCCGTAACTTGGCTCGTGAAGGTAACGACGTTATCCGTGAAGCTGCTAAGTGGTCTCCAGAACTAGCCGTTGCTTGCGAACTGTGGAAAGAAATCAAGTTCGAGTTTGAGGCAATGGATACCGTCTGATCATCGAGTAAAAGGTAAAAAGTTAAAAGGTAAAAGAAAATTTTCAATCCTTCTTTTTACTTTTTACTTTTGACTTTTTACTTAAATTTGGGCTGGGTCAAGCATGGATCTCAAGCAAATTGCGAAAGACACAGCCAAGACTCTCCAAAGTTACCTGACATATCAGGCACTAAGGACTGTTTTGGCACAGTTGAGCGAAACTAATCCCCCGTTGGCTCATTGGCTGCAAAACTTTTCCGCAGGTAAAATTCAGGACGGAGAAGCATATATTGAACAGCTTTTTCGTGAACAGCCAGATTTGGCATTACGAATTATGACTGTCAGAGAACACATTGCTGAGGAAGTTACAGAATTTTTACCGGAAATGGTTCTGACTGGCATTCAAAAAGCCAACATCGAAAAACGTCGCCAGCATCTAGAGCGCATCACACGCATAGACACATACCAACCCAGTCCACAAGCAGAACAACCCACCAACTCAGATCCGAATTTGGATAACTTATCGACTTAGTTGGTCAAAGTAGTTTAAAAAATCGCCACCTATTATCAACAGCCATGCAAACTTTACCAAAAGAGCGTCGTTACGAAACCCTGTCTTATCTTCCCCCCCTCACCGACGCTCAAATCGCTAAACAGGTTCAGTACATTCTGAATCAAGGTTACATTCCAGCCGTTGAATTTAACGAAACTTCTGAGCCTACCGAACTTTTCTGGACAATGTGGAAATTGCCTTTGTTTGGTGCTAAATCTACTCAAGAAGTTCTTGGCGAAGTTCAATCTTGCCGTTCTCAGTACGGTAACTGCTACATCCGTGTTGTAGGTTTCGATAACATCAAACAGTGCCAAGTTCTCAGCTTCATCGTTCACAAACCCAGCAGATACTAAAACCTGATTTGGTTTAAATAATTCATTGAGGAGAGGTAGATTTATTTACCTCTCTTTTATTGTTGTTTAGAGAGCAAACCTGTTTAAATGAGTGAAGCAAAAGTTGTAGGGTGCGTCAGTATGAAGAATATCTGATTATAGTTAGGTTATATTGCACTGACGCACCCTACCCAAGCATCAATTTTGGATAATTTATTTTTTGGTGTTCCCTTACATGAGTGAAGCAAAAGTAATTATCAATACATCATCACCCCGTACTCGTCAGAGTTTAGCCGCAGATTTATTCCATACAGGACTTATCCCAGGAATGACAGTAATAGTTCATTCATCGTTAAGTTCATTAGGATGGGTTTGTGGCGGTTCAGTCGCAGTAGTTGAGTCCTTGATGGATGTCATCACATCAAACGGAAACTTAGTCATGCCTACCCATTCGGGTGATTTGTCTGATCCTGCTGCATGGCAAGAACCACCAGTCCCTCATGAGTGGTGGTCTATCATTCGTGAAACTATGCCAGCATTTGATCCACAAGTTACCCCAACACGAGGTATGGGTCAAATCGTGGCAACTTTCCGTACTTGTAAAAATGTGCTGCGAAGTTCTCACCCGCAGGTTTCCTTCGCTGCTTGGGGAAAAGACGCTGAAAAGATCATTTCAAATCACTCTCTTGATTACTCTCTGGGAGAAAATTCACCCTTAGCTCATCTTTATAATTTAAATGCTTGGGTACTTTTATTAGGAGTTGGATATGAAAATTGTACGAGTTTTCATTTAGCTGAGTACCGCGTTGGTAAAGCAGAAAAAGTGACAAAAGGTGCGCCTATCGTCGAAGGAGAACAGCGAGTTTGGAAATGGTTTACTGATATTGATATTGATAATAGTTACTTTATTGCGATCGGTGAAGCTTTGGAAAAAACTGGTCAAGTGAAAATCTCCACAGTTGGTTCTGCCACAACAAAATTTTTTAATATGCGAAATGCAGTTGATTTTGCTGTTAATTGGTTTCAAGATCATCCTAGAGATTAATGTCAATAACTAGAGGTTAAGTGAACGATAAATATAAATCACAAATCAGAATTTGCTTTCTAGGAGAATCTTTTGTGAACGGCACAGGAGACCAAGAATACCTAGGCTGGACAGGAAGAATCTGTGTAAATGCTCATAAAAAAGGTCATGACATCACCTACTATAATTTAGGTGTGAGGCGAGAAACTAGTACAGAATTAAGACACCGATGGTTAAAAGAAGCCTCCTATCGTTTACCAAAAGAATATGACGGTAGAGTAGTATTTTCTTTTGGTGTCAATGATACAAGCATTGAGAATGGTCAAACTCGTGTTGACATAACACAATCATTGGCAAATATTCATAGTATTTTAAGTGAAGCGAAAAATTTATATCCTGTTTTAATGGTTAGTCCTCCACCATGTGGAGATGAGGAACAGAATCAAAGAATTGCTAATTTAGTTCAAGAATTTGCTTCAGTTTGCCATGAATTAAATGTCCCTTATCTCAACGTTTTTTCGAGATTAAAACAGTCAAAAGTTTGGCTAGAAGAAGCCAGTAATTATGATGGCGCACATCCTAGAAGCGCAGGTTATACGGAATTTGCCCAAATTGTTGATTATTGGGATGCTTGGCTAAATTGGTTTAGATAAGTAGCCGTCATGAACTGCGTACACCAGAACACATGAAAAAGTCTTTCCCTTACACCCCTACACCCCTTTTTCAAGCTAGAACGGTGTAAATAATTAAAGGTTCGTAGTAAGGACTAAAGTCCTTACTACGAACTAAATGCAATTTTTTACATTACTTGTACATAGGGTTTGCTGAAAAAGTCATTGAGTGGAGGTAAGGAAAGGGGAACGGGATTGGGGGAAGAGTTTTACCCCTATTTATCAACCGACATTCCGCACTTCAAAATGAAGTACAAAGAGATTACTGCCCGATAGCGAAGCGTTAGCGACGCAGGAGCGTCACCATCTGCGCGACCGGAGGGAGCAAGGGTTTAAGACCCCCACCAAATTTTCAATTTGGTGGCTCTCGTTCAGGTGGGGTTTGAATCCCCATCTGAACCAAACCTTCTGCCCTCTGCCTCCTGCCTTCTGCCTTCTTCAAAAAGGGTAGGTTGAAAATCCCTGAGAAACAGCAACACAGTTGTATATTTCGTGCTGTCTTACAGGGGATGAAAACCACTTAAAAGGCTTTAACCTCTCGTAGAGAAGGGAGTAAAGCGCAGAGGTACGCAGAGATTTGTACCTCAGTAGGCTAGGAAACGCTATAATCAATTACTGCTAATACTGACTTGGGTAATAATTTATCTTTAAACCAAATAATTCTCGCTGGGACATTATCTAATTTAATGCCGGCTTTTTCTAAATTCAATCTTTCAGAAATTGCTAAAATTAAATTATCACAACCAGAACGGCGCACTTGAGAAAACTTCTTTTGTAAATATTCTGGTCGCCAATATCCAACTATTTCTAATAAAAATTCCCGCCCATCAGGATGTACTAAGCGAAAATCGGGAATCATCACACTACCAGGAATGGGAATTAAATCAACTTCTCTCTCTAATACCCAGTCAGTTTTCATTGCATCCCATTTATCAGCAAAGGATGCTTCTAACATACTATCGTAGGGTTTACCTTTGGAGTAATGGGAAACTAAACCACATTCGGAATTGAGGGTAAATCTGCCAGTGCGCCAAGTATCTGTGTAAACATCACGGGTTTGTAATGTGGCGGCGAGACTCCATTTGGTAACATGAAGTAAGGCAGGAATTAATTTAGCGATCGCTAACCCATATCTTGTACTAGGAGTAAATAAACTTGTCGGCCCATCTACGGTAATTGTAAAGCCGTGGTCAGCGTCACCTTCTATATAAGCCATTAATTGAAATAATTTTAAATAGCGAAATAACAGCTTATATTCCCCTGGAACATTACGATGGGCGTTTAATATTAATTTACTAGCTTTATAAAATATCCCCTGCACTTGAGATAAATTATATCTATTAATTAAATCTACACCTGTAGGTGTATCAAAGTTGGTGAGGATTCTATTTTCAACTAAGTCAGCATAGATACCATCACGCACTTGCTCAGGTAAAATTTCTCGCTCTAATTCTTGAGTTAATTCATCAGCAATTTTCACCAATGTCAATTGCGTTGATTCCCGACTCGGTGGAGATTTCGCTGCTAAGGCAAACACCCTTTCTCTTAACATTGGTGGTTCTAGGGGACTGACTACTTCAAAAGTACAAAAGTTGCTTTTAATAATGTAAGCTAAACCCCGCTTGACTCGATAATCTGTAGCATCACCTTCTAAATCTAAAAGTTGACGCTCAAGTTCACCTTGAGTTTTACCCAAAGCAGACTGAAAACAATTAATTAACTCGTTAGCTAACTCTAAATTTTTCGTGTCAATTTTCAGTCTCTTGGGAATGATTTCTTCGCCGTTTAGACGATGGCTTAGTAGTTCTGTAGGTAGCATTTCCCTGTTTATTCTCTGGTGATTTATCGACTATATAATTAATTTCTAATTGTTCGGCAGCTTTAGCAACTTCTCCCTTACCAGTGCCATAAACTACTTTTAATTTGGCTTTTTTATCCTCACCCCGTCGCCTAGCCGATGTATTTTCTTCGCTGGTGTCTTCGGCTATGACTTCATAGAGAATTGCTTGTTTATTTTGGATATTTCCCTTACGTAAAACTCTCCCCAAGCGTTGAATATATTCTCTAGTTGAACCAGTTCCCGATAAAATAATCGCCACAGAAGCGGCGGGAACGTCAACACCTTCATTTAAAACATGGGAAGCAACTAAAGTATTATATTCACCTTCCCGAAATTTAGTTAAGATTTCATGGCGTTCTTTAACGGCAGTTTGATGGGTAATGGCGGGAATTAATAGGTCTTGAGAAATTTTGTAAACTGTGGCATTATCAGCCGTGAAAATTAAAATTCTTTCAGGATAATGTTTGGCGAGTAAATTAGCTAAAATACGTAACTTCCCATCAGTGCCAAGGGCGATTTCTTTGGCTTGGCGGTGTGCTAACATAGCTTTACGTCCAGATTGCGATCGCGCGCTCATCTGCACAAACATTTGCCACCCTTGAATACTCCCCAAGGAAATTTTTGATTGTCGCAAAAAATCATTACGAGTTTGAATTAAATGGTTGTATCTTTCCCGTTCATGTTGTGATAATTTCACTTTAATTTGGACTATTTCATGTTCTGCTAACGCCTTCCCTGCTAAATCTTCGGCACGTTTGCGATAAACTTCTTGCCCAATCAAAATATTTAAATCGGCGTGTTTGCCATCGGTGCGTTCTGGTGTGGCTGATAGTCCTAAACGATAGGGTGCGATCGCATATTCGGCAATCACGCGGTTAAAATCTGTAGGTAAGTGATGGCACTCATCAAACACAATCAAAGCATACTTATTTCCCAACGCTTCGGCGTGAATGGCGGCACTGTCGTAGGTAGCAACCAAAATCGGCGTTTTATCTCTTGAACCACCCCCCAATAAACCCACCTCCGCATCAGGGAATGCCGATACTAAATGAGCATACCACTGGTGCATTAAATCTAAAGTCGGTACAACAATTAAAGTAGTGCGGGGTGTAGACTGCATCGCCATTTGCGCCAAATAGGTCTTTCCCGCCGCCGTAGGTAGCACCACAACCCCCTGTCTTCCCGCCAGTTTCCAAGCTGCTAAAGCTTCACTTTGATGGGGATACGGTTGCATTTCTAGACTTGCTACCAAGTCTACCGGGTAAAATTCTTTTGCTTCATCGATAAAATCAACGTCTTCTGCTTGCAGTGCTTCCACCACAGCACGATATTTCATCCCTGGAATGCGGAATTTTTCCACCCTATCATCCCAGGTAGCATAGTCCATCCAACCTTTACCCCGTGGTGGCGGATGTAATATTAATGTACCACGGTCAAATGTTAATGTGGGAATACGAGCCATTGGGAACTAGGGGGATGAGGAACTGAGGACTGGGGAAATTGTACCAAACTCAGTTACTGATTGACTCTTCGTAACATATCCCGGTCTTTCCCCTACCCGACGCTCACCTTCGGTAGAGCGCGGGTTTCGCAATCCTTGGCTACTCGCTTCACAGATTCGGCAACCCGACATCTCCACGAGCTTAGTTTTACTTCCGCGTGATTGTTATTGTTAAAGCTTGAATATATTTGACTAGAAAACTAATAACTAGACTTAATACCAATTTTGGATTTTGGATACTTCCACAACCTCAGTACAAGTTTTGGATTTTTAATTGCCAGCCTAGATTCATAGGCTATTACAGCAGATCAAAATAATACTATTTATCCCAATTTGGTATTACGCATCACGATTCGTAATTAACCGAATTTTAATATCTTGGTAAAACTCCTCCTGAAACAGCTCGACTTTAGATTGAGCCGATAGCAGCAGTAAAGCCCAGAAAACACTAACGACCTGACTATTTTCTGATTCATGGTGAGAGCTATTTTCAGGTGCTGGCTTGCTCTGAGTCCACAATTGTACAAGTTGTTCTAAATGTAAATAATTTTGCTCTAAAAGTAACTCTTGTGCGGAAGAAAGCAATACTTGTTCTAGTTCACCAGCCACCTCTGTTAAATTTTCTTGGTGCGCTAACTCTAGTGCCTCACGCATACTTTTGACACTGGGTTGGCGTTTGAGACGAGCAGGTTTACTGACTTTCTGCACCAGCTTCAGCTGGTTGGCCATGATTTGTAGTTGCTCAATTAACTCTTGCTGTGTCACACGGCGTTTTGGTGGTGGCATTGCTGCGGGACGACGACGCAAATAACGCTCTAACTGTAAGCGATGACCTTGATGCAATAATCCGTTTTCACCCTCTACTAAAGCATCATCAATTACATCTTCTAGTTCATTTACTGCCGTTGACAATTGCATCAAGGTATTTGCTTTAAATAAAACTAGCATTGATGCTGATAAAAAAGCTTGTCCCGACTGAGACAAGTCAGCTTCGTAGCCTCTGGCTGTTGTCTTGGGTGTCATCAGTTCTAAATAACGGTCGATAACTTCAATTACTTGAACATCCCAAGGATCAATTTCCCCTTGTTCAGCTTGCTCAATTAAGAGTGTGATTGTTTCTAATAGTTCGGAAGCATCCATGAATTAATTCAAAATTCAAAATTATTGCATTCAATACAGCCAGCCACAAAGGGTGGGCTTTCTATGGGCGTTGCTTTAAGGTAGCTTATTTTCTTGATCAATCATCTCTTAGGAAAGGTAAACATATAAATAAATTCTTATCAAAAGAAAGATGATTTTTACTCAATCATGTCCTGAAATAAAACTACATAATTTAGCTTTACTTCTGGTTGGTCAGAATTTAATCCTATGGCACTACCATCTATTGATGAATTAAAAACTTTGGTTGAGAATACTCAAACGCCTTGTATATCTCTGTATATATCGATGCAAAAATTAGGGGCAGAGACTAGACAAAATCCGATTCGGTTTAAAAATGTCATCCGTGAAGCTGAAGAACGTTTGAATGCTATCGGAATGCGTTCTACAGCAGCGATCAAATTTATTGAACCTGCGATCGCATTGGATCAGAATGATTTTTGGGAACACCAAGATCAAGGGTTAGCAATCTTTATTTCTCCACGGATATTTCAGTATCATTGTTTACCAATGGAATCACCAGAGTTGGTAGTAGTTGGTGATCAGTTTCACATTAAGCCATTACTGCATTTAATTAATAGCGATCGCCAATTTTACCTTTTAGCATTGAGTCAAAAGGATGTCCACTTCTTTGAGGGCAACCACTATGACATTCAAGAAGTGGAAGTGGAAAATATGCCGCCAAATTTAGAAGCAGTTCTGCTCATGCAGGATAAATTCCAAAAAGGAGTACAACAAAGAATTGGCACATCCAGAGGTGGAACAGCTAACCCGGCACAACATCCAGGTGAGTTTCATGGACAGGGAAGTCCTGTGAGAGATAGACATCAAGCAGATATTTTGCAATTTTGTTATGCGATTGATCAGGCATTACATGAGAAATTACGGGACAAACAAGCACCTTTAATTGTGGCAGGGGTTGAGCATCTTCACCCTATTTATGAAGAGGCGAATACTTATCCCCATCTGCTAACACAAGGAATTACTGGCAATCAGGAAGTGAAAAACCTAGAAGAATTACACCATCAAGCTTGGTCTATTGTATCCCCCTTAATCCAACAACAACAGCAGCAGGCGATCGCACTTTATCAACAGCTAGCGGGAGAGAATATGGCTCAAGCCTCTGGTGACATCAAAGAAATTGTCCCAGCCGCCTATTATCAAAAGGTAGATACTTTATTTGTATCTCTCAGACAACAAGTTTGGGGTAAATTTGACTCTGACACCATGAGTGTAGATTTACACCCACAACCCCAGCCCCAAGATAACGATATGTTAGATTTTGCTGCTGTTCACACATTCCTCAATGGTGGTCAAGTTTACACTCTTGACATAGAAGAAATGCCTAATCAGCAACCAGTAGCAGCGATTTTCCGATATTGATATGGGGGGAGGGGGCAGGGGGCAGGGAGCAGGGGGGCAGGGGGAGCAGGGAGCAGGGGGAGCAGGGAGCAGGGGGAGAAAAATACAATGCCCAAATTTAATGCAGGCTTTGGCGTGCTGCTGCTAATATTAAACGTTGTTCAGCACGAGCGATCGCTTGATATGTTGCCTCTATTGCTTCTGGTTCTACAGAAATAGAAGTAATGCCCCATTTTACTAGTTGATCAATTATTTCTGGATAAATAGCTGGTGCTTGTCCGCAAATGGAACAGGGTATGCCGGCATCTGTTGACATTTTGATTAGTTGGGAAATTGCTGCCATTACAGCCGGATGACGCTCATTTAATACTTTAGTTAATTGTGCTTGTTCTCGGTCTACTCCTAACAATAATTGGGTGAGGTCGTTAGTACCAATGGAAATACCTGTGACACCGGCTTTGATATATTCTGGTAGCAAAAACAAGACGCTGGGAACTTCTGCCATGATCCATAACTGAAACTGGGGTACTTGAGTTAGCCCTATTTGCTGGACTTTTTGTTGACAGTAACTAAACTCAGGCACACTGCGAACAAAGGGTAATATCAGGTGAATGTTGCTATAACCAGCTTTTTGAACGTTGGCTATGGCTGTTAGTTCTAAATCAAAAACTGCGGAATTTTGAATATAGCTGAATGTACCGCGATCGCCTAAAATTGATTGCTGTGTAGATGGTATATTATTTGCTGATAATTCGTGCGATCGCCAATCTAAGGAGCGGTAAAAAACTGGTCTGGGAGCAAAAGCACGGGCAAATTGCATAAGATGTTCAGATAAGTACGCTAATAATTCTGAGTCTCTTCCTTCTATCACCCAAAAATGGGGATGTTCCCCTTTGAGGAGTGAGAGTAGCATCAGTTCTGAGCGTAACAATCCTACGCCATCTACAGGTAATTTTTGGACTTGCTCTATTAAACTGGCTTGACTCAGATTCACCAACAGTTGGGTAGCAATCATTGGGGCGTGGGAAGTAACAACAGTTTGCTGTGAGGGAGTCGGGGGTTGCAGTGGTGTCTTTGGCGGTGGAATTACTACTTCACTAACTTCATCTTCCCTCAGACGATACACTTCACCGCGATCGCCATCTACAAGTAGGCGTTCTCCGTTGTGAATGATAACTGTTGCATCTGCTGCACTGACTACGGCTGGAATCCCCAATTCTCTGGCTAAAATTGCGGCATGACTAGTCAAGCCTCCCTGTGCTGTTACTAAACCCACTGCTTGTTCCAGGAGTGGCAACCAATCGGGTGTAATTTTTGGCACTACTAAAATTACACCTTTGGGTAGTTTATCTGGTTTGGCTTGAGTGTTGACGACTACGTGAGCATT
>JBODRP010000063.1:0-21088 GCA_050633005.1 Trichormus sp.
AGCTCACTGGGTTGTTTCGCTTACTGTCTGGTACAGGAACAATTGCAGTGGGAGGTAGTCAATCTGTGACAGCTTGGCGAGATTATCGTTTCTCACCTGATGGCCGGGTTGTGCGTGGTCAAGGTGCAGGTGGACGGGCGGAATCAGGCAACTCATCAGTTGTTACCAGCAACGTAGCACCAAATCAACGCGGTCGCTATCGTATCCAAGGGCTAGTACTACATATCACCTATGATGATGGTTCAGAAGAACGTCGCATCCTCATTACCAATCCTCAAGATCCAAAAAGTGCCATTTGGCTCGATGGAATTGGCTACGCACGCCGCTAGCAGTGATTTTGTTATGACATCACAACCTCACCCCAATACACCAGGAATCACAGTAACTTGTGCAGTTGTTACTATTAGTGATACACGCACCCCACAGACAGATAAAAGTGGTGAAATTATCCAGCAGCTATTAACAGATGCTGGTCACAGTGTAGGAGCATACACAATTATTCCAGATGAACCAGACCAAATTCAACAGCAGATAAAATTACTTGGTCAAAACTCAAATTTAGATGCAGTAATTTTTAATGGTGGTACAGGGATCGCACCGAGAGATACTACCTATGATGCTATTGAAAAATTGCTAGAAAAAACTCTACCGGGATTTGGAGAGTTGTTTAGATTTTTAAGTTATCAAGAAATTGGTTCACGAGCGATCGCTTCTCGGTCGGTGGCTGGTGTGTATCAAAATAAACTTATTTTTTCCCTACCTGGTTCTAGTAATGCTGTGCGATTAGCTATGGAAAAGCTGATATTACCAGAACTGACTCATTTAGTTAGTCAAATACACAAATAACTAGAACAACTTGCAAAAAACAAACTACGTTAAATAATGTAAAAACACTACGATTGAGTTCTTAGTAAGAGGGTGTTTGAAAAGTTGAAAAGTATACTAGAAACCCCTCTCCATAGAGCGAAGCTCTTCTCGTAGAGTACCTCTCCCCGAAAGGTCGATAGGCTTTGAAACCCCCATTCCCTTATAGGTAAGGGGAGGCTCAAGGGGTTAGGTTTTTAAGATTTTGGTGTTAGGAAATTTTAAATTGATTCATTGCTTGGGTCTAGCGCAACCTTCTAAAACAGTGTTCCCCCTAATAAAGATAGCTGAATAGGGATATTTGATATCAGACATTCCATCGCTACAAGACGATACTTTTTGAATAACTAACGTATTAGTTGTCTTATTTTTATTTCTCAACTGATAAACTCTGACTAAGTCTACAGGGCGACCAGATGCCTGTAATGGCGCAACATAAGGAAAGCTTTGGCGATATTCTGGAGTAGCATAAATAATTTCTTTTTTACTCACTGTGACACTCCAAAATGGCTCTGTTCCACTAGCAATAAACTCTTGTTGAATGTGATTTTTCTTGTTAACTTGAGCTAGTAATAACTTACTATTATTGGCTGTACTGGGAATGCTGACTAGTAAACTCATGCTAGTTCCCATGAATAATAGTGGTGCGATTAATTTTTTCATGGTTATATATATCAGGACTTACGCAAGTGTAACAATTGGTGGTTGGTGCGTGACGCGATAAGTTTCATAACTACCTTCAAATATTGTTGCTGCGTCACGCACCCTACAGACAAAATATAACAGTCGCGTAAGTCCTATAGATAACTATTTCCGCCGACGCAATAACCAGCCAAACATCGGTATAATACCCAAACCAAACATAGCAGTAGGCTCAGGAACTAAAGCAGAACGTACTGCAAATGCTGTGTCGGGATTATCGCTAAATACCCCATCAATACCAGTCTTGTAAAACTGCCTGTACTCTTCTTCGGGATTATCTTGTAAGTTCGCAGGTAAGAAAACATTCTCGTTCCGAAATGTCCAAGCGTGAACGAGTAAACCAGCCGCATGAGCATCATCAACCAAAGTTGTCGGAGAAGATAAATTACCGCCAACTCTAGGAATAATCAAATTTTTGTTAGCACCAATTCCATTAGCATAGGTAGCAATTTCTGCCAACCCTAATGGTGTAATTAAATCAGCATAAGTACGAGCATCTCCACTGATTACAAAATCATAGGGTTGACCACCACTGTTAATAAGTTGTACTAAAGAGACATCAGTCAATGTATTCAAATCTTTTAAATTGCTGACTTCAAAAGATTGAATATAAACTGGTGCAGTTTCATCAGTATAGCCATTGGCATTTAAAACACTGACCAAAATTTCTTCCATTGATAAGCCAATAGAATCAAAGTAACTGGGGTGCTTAGTTTCAGGATAAATACCAATAGTACGCCCCAAGGATGCGCTTTTTGTCTTGGCTAAATCAATGACTTCTTGCAAAGTTGGCACTTCAAATAATCCATCGAAAGCCGTGTTATCTGGACGAATAGCCGGGATTCTTTCAATAGCGCGGAGAGTTTTCAACTCAGCTAGGGTAAAATCTTCTGTAAACCAGCCTGATATATTTTGCCCATCAATCACTTTAGTTGTGAAACGGTCAGCAAACTCAGGAATGCTAGCAACGTTGGTTGTTCCAGAAATTTCATTTTCGTGACGCGCTACCAAATAACCATCTTTAGTGGCGACTAAATCAGGTTCAATATAATCAGCCCCCATTTCAATTGCTAGTTCATAAGCAGCTAAAGTATGCTCAGGACGATAACCACTAGCACCTCGATGTCCGATGACAATAGGGGGTTGACCCGTTAATGTTCCAGCTAGAACTTTTTGAGTTGGCATAATAGATATTGTAGCCATTCCCAGCAAAAAAGCTCCTAAGAAATGCCGCATGATTTCTCCTCACAAGTATTTGGTTACAGGTAGATGACTTAAATCAGTTATCAGTTATCAGTTATCAGAGGGATGCTGTAGTGTGGAGAGCGCACTAACGCCTACCAGCACGAGGGTACTTAGCTCCACAGATTTTACTGATAACTGTTTACTTTTCACTGTGCGTAAGTTTCCGTAAAAACACTTGAGTTAGATTAGAAACCAAACGTTAAAACTCAATTAAACTTTAATTATGTAAATCTTAAATTTATAATCCAGCAATAACTATAAGAGTTGAGTTGTAAAAACTTTCATATTTAGTAGGGTGTGTCAGTATGAATAACTCCTTGGTATAACTAGGATTATTAGTACTGACGCACCATATATTTTAGATATTTTTTATCTGCGTCTATCTGCGTACATCTGCGTTTAATACTTAATACTCATTACTCATTACTCATTACTCATTACTTATTAGTAGTTTTTGCCAATTAGTAACTGTCTCAAAAATATTATTGATGAACATTTTAGGTTTTTATCAATATCAACATAAGTTACTATTTAAATTACAAATAAATGATTATTAATAATATTTATATTCTAGTCGAAATAATGGTAAATTTAATCACAAATTAATAATCAAGGAATGTTGCGATCGCACATTTAAATATTTTGTATATGCTTTATACTAAAACAGCAAGGAAAGATACATTATAAAAGACTTTTTTTTGCTAATCAAATAAATTTAAAAAAAATTTGAATAAGTTTTGACAAGTATTGAAAAAATCCTTAAGCTAATAGATAGGTCTCACTAAATCAACAAACAACAGCAATTTTGTTAGGTAAATTAAAAATCGTTGTTGTAGCTTATCAGTATGAACAAATCAATTAAACTCAATCCTTGACTATAAATAATAGCCTCACAAAATGTGACAACAAGTGGGCTAATCATAGGGTGATCAGATTTCGCTACGACTATCTGATTCACTAATTATGGTCATGAATGAACGCCTATCTTGATGTGAGTTGATGCCGATTATTGAGATGAAACTGAGGTGAGGCAATATGCCTAGGAGAGTAGAATGCTTGATTATCTTACATCTTTAAATGACCACAATTTACCCTACCCAGATACGCTGCATCCTATCGTTGTTCACTTTGTAATTGCGATGGTTTTGTTTGCTTTCGCCTGTGATGCCATTGGTTTTTTCACAGGTAAAAGTCGCTTTTTTGAAGTAGGTTGGTGGAATTTATTTGTAGCAACCATTGCCATTTTCGTGGCCATTATTTTTGGTCAATTTGAAGCTGGTTTGGCAAAACCCTACGAAGTGGTTAAGTCAGTGCTAAACCTACATACACTCATTGGCTGGTCACTCTCGGGTATTCTGGCGGCGATAACAGCTTGGCGTTATGTTCTCCGCACGCGTGACCCCCAGAGAATCCCCGTTCACTACTTGGGAGTCGGGTTACTTTTAGTCTTACTTGTGGGTATGCAAGTCTACCTCGGAGATGAACTCGTTTGGGTGTATGGGCTGCACACAGTCCCAGTTGTTGAAGCTGTCAAGGATGGAATGCTGCCATGAACTCAGAACTAATTGACCAATTACATATCCAATTAGGAGCGAACGGATTACCTTACACCATTCCGATTCATCCTAACCTAGTCCATTTGACTTTGGGCTTATTCATCATTGGCATTACCTTTGATATCGTTGCTGCTCTGTTTCCCTTAGAGAAATGGGTGTTCAAATTTTTGGGGCTGAGTGTGGAAAGGGAAAACCTGTTTGATGTTGGTTGGTACAACATGGTAGGTTCAACCGTCATCACCTTTTTCACAGTTGCCGCAGGCTTTTATGAAATGTTTCTCGCCACCCCAACCCCTAATATCAAAAGTGCCTGGGGATTACAAGCTATGCAAACCATGCTTTGGCATGGAGTAGGGGGTGTATTTCTCTTAGGTTTGATTGCTGTAATGACTCTATGGAGAGCATGGCAGCGTTATGTATGGTCTGACGGCAAAGAGCAACAAGTGCAGTGGGGCTATTTAGCCGCAGGTGTATTCATCATGTTCATTATGTATCTCCACGGCACTTTAGGAGCGCAACTAGCTGCTGAATTTGGCGTACACAACACCGCCGATAGCCTACTGCGCTTGGGCGAAAACCTCAACACCGTACTTAAGTAGAAGAAAGCAGAGTGAGATAAGGGAGACAAGGTAGACAAGGTAGAAATATTTACCCCAATGCCCAATGCCCAATGCCCCATGCCCAATGCCCAATGCCCAATGCCCAATGCCCAATTCCCAATGCCCAATTCCCAATGCCCAATGCCCCATGCCCCATGCCCATTGACTCGTGACTATTGACTATTGGACTATGAAAATCCCCCAATTTCTCAATATTTTGATATTGGTAGTAGGAGCGATCGCTATTTCTACTATCAGTCTCTGGATAGGTAAAGTAGCCTATTCCTGGTTGCCCCCCCAAGCTGCTGCTGAATCTCACCTGATTGATGATTTATTTAGCTTTTTGGTGACTCTGGGCGCGTTTATCTTCCTGGGAGTAACAGCCGTTCTGTTTTACTCCTTACTGTTCCACCGGGCAGCCGCAGACGATTTGAGTGATGGCCCTCACATTGAGGGTAATGTCACCCTAGAAGTAATTTGGACAGCTATTCCTATTTTCTTGGTATTTTGGATTGCTGGCTATAGCTACCAAATTTATGAACAAATGGGGATTCAAGGCTCTACAGCCTTGGTACACCTACACAACCCAATAGAAATGAAGTCAGCGTATGCTGCAACCAATGAAGAAAATGAAGCAGGTTTAGCCGCACCCAGCGAAAAAATTGACGTTCTCGCTAAACAATGGGCGTGGGTGTTCCACTATCCCGAAAAAGATGTTACCAGTACCGAGTTGCATTTACCAAGCGATCGCCGTGTACATTTAGCTTTACAATCCCAAGATGTCCTTCACGGCTTCTACATCCCTGCATTCCGCGTCAAACAAGACATCGTTCCCAACCAAACAATTGACTTTGAATTTACCCCCATCCGGGAAGGTCAATATCGTCTGACAGATTCCCAATATAGCGGTACATACTTCGCCACTATGGAGGCGAATGTAGTTGTGGAATCTCCAGAAGACTATGACAAATGGTTAACTAAAGCTGCCACTCACAAACCCATGCCAGCCTACAACCAAGCTGCGGCTGAATATGCTCAAACAGCTACTCAGTCAGTCAAAACAGGTTGGGAAACCGTTGCACCCGCCCCTGCACCTTTGGTTAATTATCCTGGCTAAAACAATTCGTAATTCGTAATACTCGCAAAGCGAGAAGCAAGCTACGTAATTCGTAATTACGTTTTGTAGCGGGGATTTTAATTAGACATCACAACGGGGGATTTCAACCTCCAAACTTGGTTAAAAGGAATTTCAGCGATGACAAATATCCCTATAGAAAGGCTTAATCTCCCTGTGGAGAAGCCACACCACGGTTCTGGCGGTGACTGGAGAGAATATTTTAGCTTTAGCACCGACCACAAAGTTATAGGTATTCAATACCTTGTTACTTCTTTCATTTTCTTTCTCGTCGGCGGTATATTCGCCATGATTCTGCGGGGAGAACTGATTACCCCCGAAGCAGATTTAGTTGACCGTACCGTCTATAACGGGATGTTCACCATGCACGGCACTGTGATGCTGTTCTTGTGGACTTTCCCTTCTCTAGTTGGTTTAGCTAACTACTTAGTACCCCTAATGATTGGGGCGCGGGATATGGCTTTCCCTCGCCTCAACGCTGCCGCCTTTTGGATGGTTCCTGTCGTGGGGATTCTCCTCATGGCTAGCTTTTTTGTCCCCGGAGGCCCAGCCCAAGCTGGTTGGTGGGCTTATCCCCCTGTGAGTATCCAAAATCCTACAGGCCGCTTATTTAATGGGCAAGTAATTTGGCTATTGGCAGTTGCTATCTCTGGTGTGTCCTCAATTATGGGGGCTGTGAACTTTGTGACTACCGTAGTCAAAATGCGTGCGCCAGGGATGGGCTTCTTTCGGATGCCTCTGTTTGTTTGGGCAGTATTTAGCGCGCAGATTATCCAGTTATTTGGTTTACCTGCCTTAACCGCCGGTGCAGTCATGTTGTTACTTGACATCACCGTTGGCACTGGCTTTTTTAACCCCAGTAATGGCGGTAATCCGGTGATGTTCCAGCATTATTTCTGGTTCTACTCTCACCCTGCCGTTTATGTGATTATTCTGCCCATTTTCGGGGTATTCTCAGAAATTTTCCCAGTGTACGCCCGTAAGCCTCTATTTGGCTACAAAGTAGTTGCCCTTTCCTCGATGCTGATTGCTGTAGTCAGTGCCATTGTTTGGGTACACCATATGTATGTCAGTGGTACACCAGCTTGGATGCGGATGCTGTTCATGATGACTACGATGTTAGTATCTGTACCCACTGGGATTAAAGTATTTGCTTGGGTAGCAACTATTTGGGGTGGCAAAATCCGCCTGAATACACCCATGTTATTTGCTTTGGGTGGTTTGATTATGTTCGTGTTTGCGGGTATCGTCGGAATTATGCTTTCCTCTGTACCCGTTGATGTCCATGTTAATAACACCTACTTTGTTGTTGGACACTTCCACTATGTCCTCTATGGAACAGTGACGATGGGAATGTATGCAGCCATCTATCACTGGTTTCCCAAAATGACTGGGCGGATGTACCACGAAGGTTGGGGTAAAGTACATTTTTGGTTGGCATTTATCGGTACTAACCTGAACTTTCTGCCAATGCACCCCCTAGGATTACAAGGGATGTTACGCCGGGTTGCTTCTTATGCACCAGAGTATCAAGACTGGAATATTCTGGCTAGCTTGGGTGCATTCTTGTTGGGTATGTCTACATTACCCTTCATCTTCAATATGTTAGTTTCTTGGATGCAAGGTGAGAAAGCACCTGATAATCCTTGGCGCGCCATTGGTTTGGAGTGGTTGGTATCTTCTCCCCCACCAGTAGAAAACTTTGAAGAGATTCCCGTAGTGATTTCTGAACCCTACGGTTACGGTAAATCTGAACCACTAACACAAGAAAGGGGTATAGGGGTATAGGGGTATGGGGGTATAGGGGAAAGAATGAGTAGAAATTTCTCCCCTACACCCTTACACCCTTACACCCCCACACCCCCACACCCCTATTTCTCCAATGAACGAATCAGAAGTAATAAAAGCCTACTAACTGATTCACATTGATTGAATACAGGAGTAATTAAGTGCGATGGAGCTAGTTCAACACGAATAGATAATAATAACTGTGTTTCTAGCTCTTTTAAAGAACCTTGGGCAATGTACAAAAATTGCATATACTCACCTCTTGTTCTTCGCCCATAACCTTCTGCAATATTCGCTGCAATTGATGCCGCAGATCGTCGAATTTGTGAAATCATTCCGTAGGTTTCTACTTTAGGAAAGGCTTGTGTTGTTTTGTAACAAGCTTCAGCAAGATTCATTGCTTCTTGCCACACCTTCAAATCACGATATGACTGCATTGATGATTCTTTCATTAATCAGTGTTGACTTGTTTTATCTCAAGTCTCATCAAATTGAAAAGAGATGTACAGCTAGGAGAATATGGGTACATAAAAATCAACTCTTATACCCCCACACCCCTACACCCTTACACCCCCACACCCCTACACCCCCACACCCCCACACCCCTACACCCCCACACCCCCACACCCTTACACCCCCACACCCCTACACCCCTACACCCCCACACCCTTACACCCTTATACCCCTATGGAAAGTTCTTTCTCCCCAGACGAATTACATCATGTCAGCCATGAACATGAACACGACGAAGAAGGCAATAAAATGTTTGGTTTTATTGTGTTCTTGTTGTCTGAAAGTGTGATTTTCTTAAGCTTTTTTGCTGGCTATATTGTCTATAAACTCTCAAATCCTGATAATTGGCTACCACCCGGTATTTCTGGTTTAGAAGTTAAAGAACCGGCAATTAATACTGTGGTTCTGGTTGCTAGTAGTTTTGTAATTTATTTCGCAGAAGTTGCTCTCAAACGTCACGATTTACGGTTATTCCGCATCTTTTTATCAATAACAATGCTGATGGGTGGCTACTTTTTAGTAGGACAAGGCATTGAATGGAGTAATCTAGAATTTGGCTTTACTTCTGGTACATTTGGCGGGATGTTTTACCTGCTCACAGGTTTCCACGGTTTGCACGTTTTGACCGGGATTTTGTTACAGTTGATGATTCTTTTGCGATCGTTTGTTCCTGGTAACTACGATAATGGCCACTTTGGTGTTAATGCTACTTCTTTGTTCTGGCACTTTGTTGATGTGATTTGGATTATTTTGTTTGTCATGCTCTACATTTGGCAGTAGATTTTACTTAGCATTAATAAATTATGTGGCTAATAGCTAGGAATTTGGCTATTAGCCAATTATTTTATAGCGATTCCCAGTTAAGTGAGGTAGAGATAATATTTTGAAATTAATCATCACCTATCTTGCAAAGGCAGCGATCGCACTAACACATCCTACAATGTGGTTTCCCTGATTCCTATTTGCTTAAACTAGCAGCAAACTCAGTAAAATCAAAAACTATATCAGGAATTACGCAAGTGTCACAATTGATCGTTGATGCGTGACGCTATAAGTCTCATGACTACGTTCACATACTTTCGCCGCGTCACACATCCTACATTTAACGCTATATATACTAGACCTGTCCGAAATATAAATTTGGGGACAAAAAAATGGGTTCTTTTAAATTATCTTCATTCTTTAGCAAGGGATATTTACTATTTTTCAATCCTGATAATATTAGTTCATACTTAGCTTTCTCTGTTGCTAATTTTTTTTTTGATTAACTCTTCTATCTTGCGTTTTTCTTTTTTCCTTTGTGTATCTAGTTCTTTATTTATCTGTGTCATGACATGAAATCTATCTGCTACTACTTGAGCATTCGGCATTAATTCTAGGACTAGATTTTTATAGCCATGCCACAAATCTATACTGACTTCTTCTATTTGTTCTAAAACTTCTGTTGCCCATTCCGTCAGGGTTTCCTTGATTACTTCTTGTGTGCGTCCATTTAACAGAGCTATTAGTTTAGATGTATCTAAATCTATTAATGCCGCACAATAATTACCATGACCTTTAATCAAAGCTATTTCATCAAGTCCAAGTCTTTTTAGATTCAAAGGTTTAACATTGGGTAATGTTTTGGATGCGTCTTTTAACATCCTTTCTATTTCTTCTGTTGTCGCTATACCTTTCGACGCTACACTATGAATATCCGAGTCTAAAACCTCTTGTATTATCTGCTGTGCAAGTCGTTTTGTATAAGTTCTTTTTTTGCTAACAAAATCCAGTTCTTCTCTGCGAGACGCTACGCGAACACTAAACGGTTTTTTACATATTTCACATTTGAATTGTCGTCTATTAATTTCTAAAAATACTTGTTTTTCTCCCAAGGGTAAGTCTTTAACAATATATCGATGATTTTGATGTAATTTATGGCTTTTTGTTCCACACCTGGGGCAAGTACTATATGATTGTTTTGATTCGGTTTGTAAAATTATTCCAATCCCCGGATGAAGGCGATGTGAGGTAACTTTTATATCGTCTAAATCAAGAAGCTCTGTTAAAATTTTAATATCTCTTTTATCAAGAATAATTGAGCATACCTAAATCGAACATCCACGGTAGGACGTTTGACAGGTTTTTTGACTGTCCGCCCGTAAATAATATGAGTGACTGGATTTGTGGGGAAAAGTTTGTCAGTGTCTACAAAATCGACTGATGTATTTTCAAACGGGTGTGACTGAATGCTAACTACTGCGCGCGCTAACCTTTCCCCTTCAGTTTTGGACTTAACTAAAAGTCTTAGATCATACCCTCGCTCTGGGTCACGGTAATAATAGTAGTACTTTCCTTTCTCCCAGACGAAAATGGGTGAGGTAAATTCAGTAGACCGAAAAGTTTGGCGATCGCTCCGTGATGAATAGCTGTATAAGTAGCCTGCGAAGTTTATTTACCGTCCGGCTGATGTTAGTTAGTTGGTATTTGCAGGAGTTTTATAAGTTTAAATTATCATTTATTCAAGTCTTTCAGCTTTTGCACTTTTCTCCAAAAACGGTATCACAGACTACTATTTTTTAGCGATGCCTTCGGCGGGCGTAGCCATCGCCAAACTTTTCGGTCTACTGACATTGTTAGGCATAACACCAACCCTTGTATTACACGGGAAGATTCAGAAATTTTAGCTCCCCATCAAGAGGAAAACTCCCTCAGCCGAGTATTACACGACTGAGGGAGTTTCCTCTAACATCTAATACGGATAGCGAAAGACAGTCTGTTGGGTTGCCAACTATTTCAGCACTTGAAATTTTACGTGATCGTGTTTTGTCTGAACTGAAGTTAGGTAAGCAAGCTACTGGGTATAAAACTGCTCAGAAGGTTCTCAATCGTTTCATTGCTGAACTAATCGGTTCAGTTTAGCTGTTTGGGGAATTCGCCAACGGTATCCCCCCCTGGCTACCTCCGCCTGTCTATTAATAAAACTTCATCTTTTGTAATAACAGTTAGTAAATATTTAGATTTCTTTGCACGTACCGCATCTACCCTTAAATCTAAATCTTTTTTTAATACCTTTTTGTAGAGAAATAAAACAGCATGGAGTGCTTGATTTTGCATAGTTGGGAGCTTCGTACAATAATAAGTAAATAAGTAATCTTTCAAGCTTTCAATAATGACACTCCCATCACCAAATAAAGTCGATGAATTATTTTCTGAATGGGATAAACCAGGCTCTCCTGGTTTTGCTTTAGCCATCATCAAAGATGGTAAGACTGTCTATAAGCGCGGCTATGGTATCGCTGACTTAGAACACAACGTAACGATTTCTCCGAATTCGGTCTTTGATATTGCCTCAACGTCCAAGCAGTTTACAGCGATGTGCATTGCTTTACTTGCAAGAAAGGGGGAACTTTTTTTAGATGACGAGATCCAAATCTACATTTCAGAGATACCCAGATATGAGTATCCCATTACTGTACGGCATCTGATTCACCACACAAGCGGCATTCGTGATTACCTAACCCTCATGGAGTTGGCAGGAATGCGATGTGAGAATGAGTATCCTGAGAACGAAATCATTGGTTTAATAGCTCGTCAAAAAGAATTGAACTTCAAGCCAGGAGAGGAGCATTTGTACAGCAACTCAGGATATTTTCTTTTGGCAGAAATTGTAAAACGTGTCTCCGGAGAATCTCTTGCGGTTTTTGCTGATCAGCATATTTTCAGTCCGCTTGGGATGAAGACAACTCACTTTCACGATGATTTCACAAGGATTGTCAGGAATAGAGCGATTGGCTACTCTGTGAGGGACGAAGGTAGCTTTCGGATTGATATGTCTATTTTTGATGTCGTGGGTGACGGTGGTATATATACCACAGTTGAGGATCTATGTATCTGGGATGAGAATTTTTACCAAAACAAATTAGGAGGATATGGGCAAGACCTGATCGAAGAAATCATTACACCTGGAAGATTGAATAACGGCGAAGGGATAGATTATGCCTTTGGTTTAGTTATAGGGCATTACCGAGGATTAGAAACCATCAGCCACAGTGGTGGATGGATGGGTTACAGATCACAGATGCTTCGATTCCCCAAACAGAGATTCTCTGTAATTTGCTTGTCAAATTTGGGCAGTGCTGAACCGCCAGAACTTGCCAGAAAAGTCGCAGATATCTACTTAGTTGATGACTTTACTGAGCAAAGCATAGAATCTGTAAGCCGCCAAACCCAAATAAGAGAAATTCCATCGGTTGATTTAGAGAGCAAGACTGGCTTTTATCAAAACCCAAAAACAGGAATCGTTTGGGAGTTATTGGTCAAGGATGGGAAATTAAGCGTGGAATTTGCTGGAATGAGCTTTACACTTGCTCCTGTGAGTTCAAGTCATTTTGTCATCATAGATATTCCTTATAATGCCGATGTTGAATTTGAAGAGTCAGGTTTAGATGAACCCTCCCATCTTTACGTTTGTGTGGATGGCAAAACACGCGACGTTTTCCAACGGCTAGACTTTGCTCCTCCTGATTCTGAACAGTGGATGGATTTTACAGGAGAGTATTATTGCAAAGAGTTAGATGTCACCTACAGAATCAGTATAGAAGACGGAGAGTTGCTGCTAAATCGAAGAAATTCTCTTCGAGAAACCCTCAAGCCAATTAACAAAGATTTACTGGAAGGTACGGACATCACTTTGCAGTTTGTCCGTGATGACTTTCATCAAGTTGCTGGATTCAATATGAGGGCAGGATATGGAGGTGTCAGAAACATTCAATTTGTGAAATAAATAGTAGTCGTCAGTTGTCGGTGCTTAACGTCACCACGCTTCCTGCAATCACTTTCCAGTTGTTTTCAAATAGCTTCCAAACCCTGAGATAGCGGAATTTGCCATCAATTTCTTGCCCTAAATAGTTTCCTTTGATCTCTACCGTGACGGCAACAACAACGTCGTCTGCGACCATGTTTAGCATTAGATCACTTGATTCAACTGTATGCAGGTTGATGTTTCCCGAACGGTAATTTTCCATATCCATCGCTTTGGTTGCCGTTTCACCACTAGGCCCGTTAAACAGAAGCTCATCGTGAAGCAGTTGATCCAAAAGTTCCACGTTATTGGTTTTCATCGCTGAGAGAAGATTTTTCTCGTTAGCGATGACCTGGGCTTTGGGGGTGGCATCCATGCTGTTTGTTGTTTAATTTGACCCTAGATGAGTTCATAGTACAGGGTGTGAAGCCAGCGAGCAAGGGTGGCTAGACCATACCTGTTTTGAGTAAACTTGCTGCAAGCATAAGCTATTTTTATCAGCCAACGGAATAATGAGGGTTGTAGCGTTCACGCTGTCGGGCTGAATGATAAGTCTGGGTTAATCGGGTGTTATCGCTGACGAAACAATAGGGTTTTCGGTCGCTTAGATTGTTTAATTGTGGGAAGTTTTACAACAAATCGCACTTACAGGTATCCCGGCTGAACCCCAATATATATAGTTAGTATGATTATCGGTGGGGTATTTTATTGAAGTCTTTCTGGACAAACTTCTTTGACTTCAATTAACTGTCTCTATATAACTGATTCATATCACTACCAATGTAACCAGTATTTTTGGCAAATAGTTGCTGTTTACTAGGTTTTATAGCTTGAGATTTAGAGTTTACAAATACTTGAGAGGGAGTGCAACCCATAAAATGCACAACAACTATTAAAGCACCTAGAGTAGCCATTGAATAACCAAACTTTGTATATTTATCCATCATCACTTTATGAGTCTTATAAAATTTTGTAAGTATGCTCTCAAAATCTTTGAGAGTATCGCAAGCCTTTAAAATTAAATCTTTATTTTTTGAGATGGCGACTAAGTAACTTGCTATACTAGTAATCTTGGAGTTTTACATAAAAATATGTATAAAATTATCGCCAGTGTCATCATGAGTACTGGATTAGCTTTTTCCATAATTAATGTTGTGTCAGCTAGAACTATTTGGATAAAAGGAACTACTAATGATGGCTCAACACTATCCATAGATACCTTAGATTCAGGTTTGACTTGGTTTAAATACAGTATTACTGATAAGCAAGGTAGGACAAGAGATCGTTATGGGGCAACTAGTTGGTGCTATAAAGGACAGATATCTGCTAATCCCAATTTTGGTATCCAGACTCCAAAAAAGCCTGGTTGGATAGTATATACAGACAAAGGGCGGGTGGATATATTTACAGACAGTACTGCTAGTTATAATCTTTTAGCGACTGTCTGTGGTCTACAATAAAACCCTGACTTATTATTAACTTTTTGGCTATAGCTATATATTTTATTTAAATATATCAAAATCTTAAATTGTCTGTTTGATTAACTTAAATTCTTCATCTGTAGCAGCAAAAATGTCATATGCACAATTCATTGCTCCATCAATAACCTGTATATTTTTCATAAATTTTTCTTGATTTACTAAATATAAGAGTTAGATATTGTCGATTTGAAAATTTTGAGGGTTTCTCAGAACGAAATGATTGTCAACTTTAACTAAATCACCTGTGCAGTGAATCCGTAAACGTTCCTGATAAGCTTTAGAGGATGTTTGAAAAGTCGAAAAGTATACTAGAAACCCCTCTCCAAACATCTCCCCGAAAGGTCGATAGGCTTTGAAACCCCCATTCCCTTGTAGGGAAGGGGGGCTAGGGGGGTTAGGTTTTTAAGATTTTGGTGTTAGGAATGATACTTTTCAAACATCCTCTTAGGTTTAACAGGGTTTTATCTTGCTCATAGCTGAGGAACACCCTTAGACGAGCACCCATACTCAGTCACCTCGGTAGATATATTCTCCGTATTTATTTATCTTTACATAGTTTGGTTTTTTCGTGCCGACTTACTTACCTCACTGTGGCAACGAGAAAAAATTCACCACCAATCGTGAAAATTACTCTTCCCAATACCCTATTTCAATTTTTTTCCGAAAGCCCAATGTTCTACATGAGGACGATAAACATACCACGATTCCTGACCGTGGAGTGGTTTTTCAAACTGCACATACCAATAATCTTTTTTTTCTTCAGATGTCGCTGGATTTTTTTCGTTATTATCGTCAAAATAATCAATGTTGATAACAGAAAAGAGATCACCTTTTTTAGCACCTAACTTTTTTTCGTTTGCCAAACTACTTCCTTGCACACTCCAGTCTTGCTTAAATGTAGTTTCATTAATAACTTTTAAAATGCTTGACATTGATGTATCTCCTTTTTTCAATTTATTTCAAATTCAAGCGATCCGCTATGCGATCGCCTGGTCAAGTGGTAAAGCTGTTGGGTAGTCTTACTGACTTACTCACTGTACCAATTTTTGAGCGATGGGATAACAGCCTAAGAGGGATGCCATCGCCGAATTAGATAATTTGGGAGAGCTAATATAACAAGAAGCTGAGATGGGAATCCTGGTAATAGTTGCGTTCATTACCACCATGAAGATTCTGAACTTCCTCAAACCCAAACCACCCCAACCAACTATTGAGCGTTATGGGCAATCAAGTAGCGGCGTTGAGCCAGAACAGATTCAATCGCTGATGGAATGGCTGTTTGAAAGTTTGCTGAATGCTGGATATTTTGGCAAGTCCCACCTAATTTGGTACAACAGCAATGAAGAAAGCCATACAGCAGCGTGAGCTAATATTTCTCTATCGCTAGATTGATCCAAAAAGTGGGAATATCCAAAGTGTTAGAGGTAGTGGCCAATGGCTCATTATTTACTTGGGCGTGGATGGAATTATTCCAAGGCGTTAATTATTTTCGCAGATCACTAGGTCTTATTGTATTGATTGGTATTATCGCATCAAAAGTTATCTAATTTGCTATGCGTCTAAATTGGCAGTGGAAGTTGAGGGTTAGTCAAACCCTATCTGATAAGATAGCTATCACTCAACTCATTCTGCACGCGATCGCCTGTGCTTTTTCAAGCCAGGAAATTTATATGCGATCGCATATTCCTTCTAATTTCCAGCCAAGAACACTTGGAATAGTTCTGATATTTTCGCCTTGAGTGATGAAATCGCCTCTTCTACAGTTTCACAAGGGTATGTATTGACTAGATGAGCATCCCCCACATCAGCACTTGACCTTTTTTATTTGGTCAAAAATTAAAATTCAAAATTCAAGAGTTTTTCTGCCTCTGCTCCTCTACTCCTCTGCTCCCCTGCTCCCCTGCTCCCCTGCTCCCCTGCCCCCATTCCCTAATCTCGCCACAAAGCGATACCACCTAATAACCCACTGACATTAGGAATAAGTCGCACGTTTAAAGGTAGCTGAAAATTTACTTTTACTGCTTCACCACCACCAATATAGAGATAATCATAATTAAACAACTTTTGCAAAGATGCGATCGCCTTTTCTAAACGAAGATTCCATTTTTTCTGCCCAACTTTCTCTAAGGCTGCCCTGCCTAACTGTTCTTCGTAAGTTCCACCCTTGCGAAACTGATGATGTCCCATTTCCATGTTCGGCACTAATTTACCATCTACAAACAAGGCTGAACCAAAGCCTGTGCCTAAAGTAATTACCAATTCCACACCTTTACCTTTAATTGCCCCAAACCCTTGCATATCTGCATCATTAATCACTCGCACGGGTTTACCTAATTTTTGTAACAATGCTGTTTCTAAGTCAAACCCAATCCAATGTGAATGTAAATTGACGGCTGTTTCTGTCACCCCAGAGCGCACCACACCAGGAAAACCCACCGAAACCCGATGAAAATCACCTTGAGCCGCCGCTAGTACCATAATCGCATTAATCACTACCTCCGGTGTTGCAGGTTGGGGTGTATCAACACGCGCCCTTTCTGTCACAGGGTGGCCTGTGATATCTAATACCATCGCTTTCACACCACTACCGCCAATATCAACTGATAAGGTGCGAATTGAACCATTATCTTCAACCATTGATTGTCCTCCTCTTGTAAGTTTAAGATTTGGTTATTATGCGCTGAAATTATGTATTTAGGGAATGGGGTTAGGGGGCTGGGGGAGCAGGGGGAGCAGGGGTACAGGGAGCAGGGGGAGCAGGGGGTGCAGGGGGAGCAGGGGGTGCAGGGGGAGAAAAATACAATGCCCAATGCCCCATTCCCAATGCCCCATTCCCGTTAATATAAAAATGACGCGATAGTAATAAAATGAACAGTTTTATTCCCCCAGAACGGTTTTTTCCCTACCTCACCTGGATGGATATTCAGGCTATGCCGAATAAGGAAAATGTAGTCATTATTCAGCCGGTGGGGGCAATTGAACAGCACGGGCCTCATTTACCATTGATTGTGGATGCTGCTATTAGTGTGGGAGTTTTAGGTAAGGCTTTGTCTAAGTTAGACGCTAATATTCCTGCCTATGCTTTGCCTACTCTTTACTATGGTAAGTCTAATGAACACTGGCACTTTCCGGGTACAATTACCCTCTCTACGGAAACACTCACCGCTACAATCATGGAAGTGGCAGAAAGTATCTATCGTGCTGGGTTTAGAAAGCTGGTGTTGATGAACTCCCACGGGGGACAACCCCAAGTTATGCAAATGGCGGCGCGGGATTTACACGTTAAGTATAACGATTTTTGGGTATTTCCTCATTTTACTTGGCGTGTACCTCATATCACTAAAGAATTGCTCACACCCAAAGAAGCAACCCAAGGTATGCACGCTGGAGATGCAGAAACTAGCATTATGTTGGCTATTTTACCTGAGCAGGTGCGATTAGATCAAGCCGTCGCGGAGTATCCGCCAGAACAACCAGAGGGTAGCTTATTGAGTTGGGAGGGTAAATTACCTGTAGCTTGGGTAACAAAAGATATTAGTAAAAGTGGTGTAATTGGTGATCCTACCACCGCTACTAAAGAAAAAGGCGATCGCATTTTAGAATCTGTCTCTGATGGTTGGGTAGCTGTGATTCAGCAAATTTACGCTTTTCGTCAACCACAGTAAATTCAGTTATCAGTTATCAGAAAAATGGGTTTAATGTCAAAGTAGGGGCGGGTTCACAAATATCCTCATTCATTAACAATGATCCAAATAAACCCGCCCCTACTCAACCTACTCCTTTTGTCTTCCCCTACACCCCTACACCCCCACACCCCTAAACCCCTAAACCCCCACACCCCCACACCCCCACACCCCTCCCTTTCATAAATATTTGCTAGTGTAGAGGTAACGTAGCTGATAGCTAACGGGCGATCAATCTTGATGAATAAAATACCTGAGAGATAGCAACTATGACGGCCTTTGATCCTCAAAACTACCGTTCCTATAGCCAAGACGATGTACAAAAGATTTTACAGCTGGCGATCGCCCGGCAAGCTAATGACCAAGATAAAGAGTTTACCTATGAGCAAATCTTAGAAATTGCCCAGGAGTTAGATATTTCTCCTGAGACTCTAACTCTAGCGGAAAAAGATTGGCGATCGCAAAACCACGAACTAAAGCAACGGCAAGCCTTTAATACCTACCGTCTCAGCCAATTTAAAAAACGCTTGGGGAATTACACAATTTTTAATGCTTTTTTAATCTTGGTCGATTTTTTAGGTGGTGGTACTATTTCATGGTCACTTTACCTATTACTCTTCTGTGGTTTGGCACTCGGACTTGATGTTTGGAATACTTTTCTTACCAAAGGCGAAGAATATGAAATGGCTTTTCAAAGATGGTATCGCAAACATCAAATTAAACAAGGTATTAATAGCTTTGTAAATAAGTGGTTTAAACTTCTAACTAGTTAGGAGTATTCAGTGAAAGTTACCTGAGAAAATCTTGATTCTGATTATTGATGCCATCGGTTAAATATGAATTTAATCCACAGTCAGCCAAACAGATTTTACATTGCATCAATTAGATTGTGTTGACGTAAGAATCCGTTTTTTTATCTACAAACATCGGTTGAAATTTATGATTATGTCTCTGTGTTAAAAGAGGCACTTCTTGCCAACATTGTCGGCAAAAATAATAAACTTCATGACTGCGGATATGCCGTAAAAGCCGATGAGAACAGCAAGGACAAGTATTCATGATCTTTTTTAGTTTATAAAAATGTAATTTCACGAGAAAATTCTATACTTATGTAACAAATTTATGAGTTACATAACTGTTTTTATAATTATTGTTTTCGTAAGTAATAGCTTCGGTACAAACACTTAAAATAAGTATTAAGTTATATGAAAATTATCATTTATCAGTAGACTTGCTTACATAAATACCCATTGGTTTAATTTAGGGATCAAGATTTATATTACTGAGATCAGAAATAACCTCAAGGAGTCAAATAGTTTGCATAAGTATTCTTCCATAGTTTATTGTGATGTCATAAACTATGCTCAAGTCCAAAAAATTCTCTGACAAAGTAAATAAAATGCAGCGATCGCACCAAATATTCATCCCATTCTGAAGTATCTTGATTTTGAGGCATCAGTCAAAAATTGAGAACCTGGAAGATTAATGTGTCAACTGCTAGGAATGAATTGCAATGTGCCAACTGATATCTGCTTTTCCTTTGAAGGGTTTTCTGCACGGGGAGGCAGAACAGATCATCATAGTGATGGTTGGGGTATTGCCTTCTTTGAAGGTAAAGGATGTCGGATCTTTTTAGATGCTAAACCCTCTATTGATTCTCCAATCGCAGATTTAGTAAAACGTTATCCCATCCACTCTACCCACGTTATCGCCCATATTCGCAAAGCTACCCAAGGGGAAGTCGCCTTACAAAACTGTCATCCGTTTCGGCGGGAACTTTGGGGAAGATATTGGGTATTTGCCCATAATGGCAACTTGCCAGATTTTGAGCCAGAATATCAAGGTTTTTATCAACCTGTGGGCAATACTGACAGTGAAAAAGCCTTTTGCTTAATCTTGGAAACCCTCAGACAAAGTTTTCCTCAAGGTAAACCTCCCCTTGAAGAACTGTATCCTATATTAAGAAAAATTACAGAAAAATTAGCAGCGATAGGTGTTTTCAATTACTTACTTTCGGATGGAGAACATTTTTTTACACACTGTTCTACTAAACTGTGTTATATAGTCCGTCAAGCTCCCTTTGTAGCTGCTCACTTGATAGACCAAGATATGACTGTAGATTTTAGCGAATTGACGACATCAAGCGATCGCGTTGCTGTCATCGCTACTACTCCCCTCACAGATAACGAGGTTTGGACACCGCTTGAGCCGGGAGAATTGTTAATATTCCAAGATGGAATGCCACTACAACATTTTTAGCATCTACTGACTTGATACCAAAAAATGTTATTCTCAATTTTGTGGAAATCCAGCCAAGAGCAAACCATAACAATCAAATGCTTTCAGTTTTCTCAAATGTGAACTGATATACAGCCTAATCAGCTATATTTTAGATGGTTACTTAACTGTCACCAACATCAAATATTCCCAAATAATTCTAAAGCGTGCCACCGAATCACTTATCGTTGATTCTACTTCAACCCCATGCTGAGAAAAATTACATACAAAATCCTCATTATTGATGAGGTGGAAATTAATCAACAGAAATATGCTGATTATGTAGATTCTGGTTTAGAGGAAGATTATACCATAATTACAGCCAAATCAGCACAAGCTGTCTGGGATTTGTGTGGTCATCAGCCTCACACCATCGACGCAATAATTTTGTCATATGGGCTAAGTGATGAAGATGGTTTAGCAGTATTACAAAGGCTGAAATCTGAATGGGGTGAAACTTGT